>JBEIOK010000022.1:0-28469 GCA_040377605.1 Nevskiaceae bacterium
GACCAGACTCACCTGCGACTGCACCGCCCAGGTCTGCAGGCGATACGCCCCGTTGCTGATCAACCGCCCGGATCGCGCGAAGGCCGCGCCCCACTGCCGCAGGCTGGGCTGATGGATCGGAAAGCTGCTCGGATGTGACAACACCCCCAGGAAATAGGGCGTCGGCACGGTCAGCTGAATCTGCAGGGTGCGGGCATCCAGCGCGCGGACGCCCAGCGCGTCGGGCGGCATCCGGCCGGCCGCTACCGCATCAGCGTTGACGATCGGCGCGAGGATGCCGATGAAGCTCGACCCGGTCGCAGGATCCACGCTGCGCCGCAGCCCGGCGACAAAATCCGCAGCCGTGACCGGGCTGCCATCCGACCAACGTCCGTCTTCGCGCAACTCGAAGGTGTAGGTGCGACCGTCATGCGCCAGCGACCAGCCGCGGGCGGCGCCGGGAACGATCCGTCCGTCCGGCGCCACGGTGGTCAACCCCTCATAGAGGTCGCGCAGGATATTGAGCGTACTGACACCTTCGCCCCGGTGCGGGTCGAGCGTCTCCGGCTCCTGTCCGTTGCCGATGCGCAATACCGACTCGGCCCCGGCCGGCAGACTGACGATGCTGGACAGCATCAGCACCGCCACCGCAATGCAGCGCGATAGCAGCCCCGCCGGGATGTCAGCGCGCACGGCGCGGGCGTGACGCCCAGGTCACCAGGCCAACTGCCGCGAGCACGATCAGCGTGCCGGTGACCTGCGTGGCATTCAGATGTTCATCCAGGATCAGCCAGCCCAGCAGCACCGCCACAGCCGGATTGACGTAGGCATAGGTCCCCAGCTGCGAGGGCGTGACCTCATGCACCAGCCAGAAGTACGCGCCATACGCCAGGCACGACCCCAGCAATGCGAGATACAGCAGCGCGAACGTGCCGCGCGGCGTCCATTGCCACAGCGCAGATTCGCCGAATGCAACACCCAGCGTGGTCATCACGATTCCGGTTATCAGCATCTGCAGCCCCGCCGTCATCATCGGCGAGCATGTTAGCGGACGCCGCCGCGAGTAAATCGAGCCAGCCGCCCACAGCACCGGCGAGACCAGCAATGCGAGATAGGCGTAGACGGGCGCCGCCTGTGCGCGCAGCCCGGCCCCCACCAGCACCGCGACGCCCGCGAAGCCGAGCAACAGTCCGGCGATGGTCAGTGCGCCCGGGCGTTCACCGCGCGCGCCCCAGGTCCCGAACCAGGCCATCCACAAGGCCGAGGTCGCCACGATCAAGGCCGCCTGATTGGACTCGACCCATTGCTCACTCCAGGTCACCAGACCGTTGGCACACACCAACATCATCAGGGCGGTCAGCGCGATCGTGCGCCACTCGTGCGCCTGGCGCGGCAGCCGGGCGCCACGCAGGAACGCGTACGCGAGCATCACCGGGGCGGCCATCAGGAAGCGCACGCCCGCGAACAGCACCGGCGGCAGTTCCTGCACGCCGATGCGGATCACCAGATAGGTAGAGCCCCAGACGACATAGACGATGGCGAATGCCAGCAGGATCTGGACCGGACGCGACATCAGGGGCCGCTCTTGGGGATGCGACCCACGCTCATGGGGTCGTGCTCAGTTCTTCTTGACGGCCGCAGCGTTCTTGGCCGCCTGTGCGGCTTCGGCTGCCGCGATCGCCGCCTGCGCTGCGGCTTCCTCGCTCTGACGGATGTGGCCGATCCACTGTGTGGCGTTATTGCGGCTCTCGTCGTAGTTCATGGCCCGCTGCAGCGCGGCGATGGCGCGCTGGGTATCTCCGGCATTGAACGCCGCGACGCCGGTCAGGAACGCTGCTTCACCGGGCTTCTTCAGCCCGCCCTTGGCCTGCGCCTTGTCGAGCATCTCCAGCGCCGGCTTCCACTTCTCGTCCTCGAGATAGATCTGTGCAAGACGGAAATAGATTTCACCCTTGTCGGCCACCGCGGCGGCCTGCTTCAGCGCAGGCTCGGCACGACCGTACTCGCGCGCCATCGCCCAGGCGTCGCCGAGAAGGGTCAACGTCTTCTCGTCGGCCTTCAGCGCCTTCGCATCCAGACCGCGCTGCAATACCTCGGCGGCCTTGTAGGGGATGCCCATCAGCAGGTACACGTTGGCGAAGTTGCGGAACTCGCCCTCGGTATCGATATAGCCCTGGCGCTCGGCCAGCGCCAGCACGGCCAGTGATTCCTTGTCCTGCTTGACCTCGAAGAACACGCTGGACAACTGCTTCCAGTAATCCTCCTTCTGCGGTGCCAGCTGGATCAAACGCACCAGCACCTCGGCACACTGCGGGTACTGTTTGAGCTCGAAATGCAGCGCGAGCTTGAGCTGCAGCCAGGACTCCTTCGGCTCCTTGACCTTGGCGAGGGCCTGATCGACCTGCGGTAGCGCATCGCGGAAGCGCTTGCGGTCGGCGTATACGCTGGCCAGCAGGATGTGCGCATCCGCCGGCGGCGACAGCGTGGCCTCGGCAAAGTACTGCTCGAGCTTGCTTGCGGCCTTGTCCGATTGCCCGTCCTGGAAGTAGAGCTGCGCGACGTTGAACAGCATCTGCTCATAGGGCTGCTGCGGCAACGCATCCAGCTGCAGCGCTGTTTCAAAGGCCTTCAGCGCGCCCTTGAAATTATTCTGCGAGACATACACGAAGGCGGTGGTCTGGTAGACGACCGCCTTCTCATAGTCGTTGCCCGCGCGCTCCAACAAGCCATTGAGCTTTTCCAGGGCCTCTGCATTGCGGTTCTTGGCGATCAGGTCATGGATGCGTTCCAGCTGCCGATAGGTGCTCTCGGACAGCGTGCCGGTCGCCTTGCGCTCCTTCTTGGCCGGCGCATCCTGCGCCACCAGCAGCATCGGCGCGGTCAACAGCACCACCGCGGACAGCAGCAGACCCAGAATCGACTTGTACTTGGAACGGAGCATCACTCTTCGCTCAGACTGAACTTGACCGTGTACTCGCCCTTGGTCTCAACGGGCTGGCCATCAACGACCTTGGGACGAAACCGGCCCTTGTAGGCGGCCGCCGTAGCGGCTGCCTCGAAATATCCACGCGGCTTCGCACTCTTGACCCGGGCACTCTTGACCTGACCATCGGGCCCGACGGTGATCTCCAGCACCACCTCGCCGCTGATGCCGTCACGGGCGGCCTGCCGCGGGTACTGAGGGGCGATCCGCACCAGCGGGATCAGTTCGCCATCGCCGGTGACCGGGCCTGCGGCCGAAAAGTTGCCCAGGAAGGGGCCGCCCGAAATGTTGGTAGGCAGGTTCAGATTGGGCATGTTGAACGGCGTCGGCGCCATGTCCGGCTTGACGTCGGCCGAGATCTTCATCTGCGGCGGCGGCGGTTGCTTGGGCGGTGGCGGCTTCTCGGGCTTGCTGCGCTGTCGCGTTTCCAGCTGCGAGTCGCGCTTGAGCCGGATGAAGTCGATGGCCGCCGAGTCCGTGGACGGCCGAACCTCCTTGTTGCCACCCATGATCAGCAGGTGCATCACCCAGAACAGGCCCGCGACCACGAGTGCCGCCATCGCAATCGAGGAAATACCGCGTTTCATCAGCCGCCGCCCGACTGGTCTGCCGCAATGGAAACGTTCTGCACGCCGCCCAGACGCACCTGATCCATGACCTCTACCAGCGTGCCCGTCTGTGACGTCTTGTCGGCGATGATGACCACTGATCCTTCGGGATTTTCCGCGTGCAGGCGCTCGATGTTGGCGCGGACCGCGCGCACATCCACCACCTTCTTGTCGATCCAGATTTCGCCGCTGGGACGAATGGCGATCAGGATGTTGCCGCGCTCCTTGCGTTCCGCCGTGGCGGCGCTGGGGCGGCTGACGTCGATGCCGGCTTCCTTGACGAAAGAGGTCGTCACGATGAAGAAGATCAGCATGATGAAGGACATGTCCAGCATCGGCGTCAGATCGATCTGCGCTTCGTCGTCCGTTCCGCGGTGCCTGCGAGCCATGGAGCTGTTCCTCAGTGCGTAATCATGTGGTCGTTGAGTCGCGCGGTCTCGGTCGACAGGCGCTTCTCCAGCCACAGAATGGGATACAGGCCGGACAGGGCAATCACCATGCCGGCCATTGTCGGAATCGTTGCAGCCGAAACACCGGAGGCCATCGCACGCGCGTTGCCGGTACCCAGCGCCGCCATCACATCAAACACCTGGATCATGCCGGTCACCGTGCCCAGCAGACCGATCAGCGAGGCCAGCGCCACCAGCGCCTTGATCACCATCAGATTGCCGCGGATCTCGCGCGTCGCCTCGGAGATCAGCTTGCGCTTGATCTGCCGCGCAAACCACGAGGCGTGGTCCTTGCGCGCGTCCCAGGCGGCCTGCGTGCGCTGCACCATCAGCGGCAGCTCACGCCGGCAGTACAGCCAGCGTTCCATGATCAGCGCCCACAGCACGAACGCTGCGAGCATCAGGAAGGCGACAACCGGACCTCCCGCTTCCAGGAGGTCACGAATGGCGACAAAGACGTTAAGCGACTCCATGCTGCTTCTCGGCGTGCTCGGCGATGATACCCGCCGCTTCTTCGTCGAGGACCTGGATGATGTTCTTGCTGCGTGCCGCCAGGAAGCTGTGCACGAGCACCAGCGGAATCGCGACGACCAGACCCTGCACCGTGGTCACGAGCGCCTGCGAAATGCCGTCGGCCATGATCTTCGGATCACCGGTGCCGAACAGCGTGATCTGCTGGAAGGTCAGGATCATGCCGGTCACCGTTCCGAGCAGACCCATCAGCGGTCCCACCGCAGCGATCATCTTCAGCGCGGGCAACCACTTTTCGAGATCCGGCACTTCGCGCATCACCGCCTCATCGAGGCGCAGCTGCAGCGTCTCGCTGTCGGTTTTCGGGTCGTTGCGGTACACGGCCAGCACGCGACCGAGCGGGTTGTCCTGGCTCGGACGATCCGCAGCCTTGCGCTGAGCGCTCACTTTGGCGCCCACGGCCGACAGCTGCGCGAAGCGGACGGCAGCCATCACCAGACCCACCAGACCCACCAACATGATCACGTAGCCGACCAGACCACCGTACTTGATCTGCTCGGTGAAACTGGGCGCCTGCACCAGGATCGACAGCAAGGTGCCGCGCGTCGGATCGACCGTCGCCGGATGATAGCCTTCGGTCTCCTCCAGCAGATCCTCATTGAGGCTGGTGTAGCGCGATGCCGGCTGGCGCGACAGTACCGCGAACTCCTTCTCGCCCGCGAGATAGTTGACGAAGCCGTCTTCGGTCGCGGCAGTGAAGCCGCCCACGCGCACCACATCGGTCTCGGTCTCGTTGCCGTCCGTATCGACGACCTTGGCCTTGATCTTGGCGATGCGACCGGTTTCGGTCATCTCGCGCTGCATCTCGAACCAGAAGCGTTCCAGGTCCTCGATCGACGGCAGCGCCTTGGTCTGCGCCAGCTTCTGCGCAAAGGCTTCGCGATCCGGGTACTGCGCCGAGATCATCGAATTGTGCGCGACCGAGGCGAAGTCGCCAGCCACCTGGCGCACGACGCCGAACATCTCGCCCAGGTTGCCGACCTTGACGTCGAGCGCGTTCTGCAACTCGGTCAACTTCTTCTCGTTGCTGTCGAACTGCGCCGACAGGGCATTGCTGCGCGCATTCTGCTGCGCCAGCTCTCCGCGCGCCTGCGACAGCAACGCCGCCTGCTGATTGCGCTCCTGCTGGAACTTGGTGATCCGCGCCTGATTGGCCTGTGCCTCGCGCGCACGCGCGCTGCGGGTCTGCTCAAGCAGCTCGTCCAGCGTGGCTGCGGCCTGCACGGTCGTCGGAAGGGTGGCACACAGCGCGAGAAGCAAGACGCCGAATTTGGAAGCGGAATGACGCAGCATGTTACTTGGCCTCCTTCGGCGCGCTGACGGGGATCACCAGCAGATCCGGTGCCGCCTGCTTCTTCGCAATCTTCAGACCGGACCGCACCGCATCCTTGTAACCGCTATCAACCTGCCAGGCCTTGGCCTCGGCATCCCAGTACCCGGTCTCACGACCATCCAGCGTCTGGTACATCAGCCCCACACGACCGGCGCGCAGGAAATCAACTGTCTTGTCGCCGACCTTGCCTTGGTAGGACTCCAGTGTGCGTCCGTACTCCATCTCGACCTGATAGGCCTCGACGATGCGACGATACTTCTCGGCCACCGAAACGTCGGCGCGCGACATCATTTCCTTGAGTTGGCCAATGCGCTGCGTGCGCTCGTCCATCAGAAACGGCAGATCAAGCTTCACGAACTCTTCCAGTGCCAGCAGCATGCGCGATAGCAGCGGCATGATCTCGCGAGCGGTGTTGTCGACCTCCCCGAGCTGCTTCTGGATGGCGGCCATCTCGTCAACCTGCGACTGGACCTGAGCCGCGAGCTGATCGTTGTAGCGCTTGAGACTATCGGTTTCCTGAATCGTCGCCCGGTATTCAGCCACCGCCTGTCGGGTCTCGTTGTCGAGCTTGTCGACCGTCTGCTGAGTCTGCTGCGCCGCCTGCTCGGTGGCCGCCTGCTCGGTAATCGCCCGGTTCACGGTCCCCGACTGCGCGTAGACAGTCGCAGACAGCACCCATGCAGCGGCCGCCCAGCCGCCGCGCTTCATCGCCGCGGCCCGCATCCGGCTTTTCGACATACGGAGAACCCTTCTTTTTTGGAGTGGACGCACAGGGAATGGTAGGCAAAAACCTTACCAGTGCCTTGCGGAGTTGCGATGGTAGCACTAAAGATTTTGGCGGAAACACGGGTTTTCACCCAGCAGACAAGGCCTTGCAGCCCCCCGCGCAAAACAAAAAAAGAGGCGGGCCCCGGGGCCCGCCTCATTCGGGAAGCGAAACCCGCTAATCCGTCACCTTGATATTAGCCTTGTTGGCATCCAGGATCGCCTTGCCCACCCCTTCAACCTTGGTGATGTCATCTGCGGTCTTGAAGGGCCCCTTTTCGGTACGGTATTTGATGATGGCCTCGGCCTTGGCCGGCCCCACCCCATCCAGCTCCTTGGCCAGGGTCTTGGCATCGGCCTTGTTGATGTTGACCGGGCCCGCCCAGGCGGCACCGGCCAGCAGCAGCGCGGCGGCTGCGATCAGACTCGTCTTCATGTGCGTCTCCTTGCATAAGCCGCCTTCTTGGCGACGCTCCAGAGACTATCCACAAACTTTGCCGCTGAAACCTGTACTAACGGACAGTAGGTTTCTTGACGATATCCAGACAACAGGCAACATGGGCCTAACGCATCCGAGATGCCTCCTATGGCTGGAGGCCGGTCCGCCCACTTTTTTTGCACTTACTTAAAGGTGCAAAACTCTTCTACACTCATATACCTGCACGGAGAACTGGCCGCGCAAAGCAGATGGCGACAGGCATGGTCGAATTTGCAGAGCTTTATAGGCACTTGTCAATCTATCGTAATGTCGAAAACACCTAGCCGCACGCGCAGATCGACCTAAATGCTCGATATCCCCAGCCAAGCCCCTGTCGCTAAGGGGACCCTGATCGGTGGCTGCAGGCGCCTGCCGTTGCAGGTGGATGCAAATCGCCTCTTGATGGAGGTCTCCTCCCTACCTTCAGAACTCTGGGGCAGCCAGGGAGGCCGCGTCGGAGTACACAGCAGCGCCGAGGCAATTTTTCTTCGGGGGCATGCGCCTGCTGAGGGCGAACTGGCGGTGGAAGATCGGCCGGCCCTCACACATCTACCCTATGTGCGGCACCTCATCTTCGCGCTGATTCCGGCCACCCCAATGCGATGCCTTCTGGCCAAGCTCGGGCCAGGAGCGAGCATCTCTCCGCATATCGATCAGGCACCTTACTTCGGCAAGACATTGCGGCTGCACATTCCGATCCTCACGAATCCCCAGGCTCTGATGTACTGCGCGGGTCACGTGTATCGCATGGCGGCAGGCGAGGTGTGGGCGCTCAATAACTCGGCCGTCCACGCAGTATGGAACCGGCATCCAGAACTGCACCGTACGCATGTCATCTGCGACTTCCTGCCCAGCCCAGGATTGATGGCGTTGCTGGCAAGGGCAGATAAGGACCTCGGCGAGTTTTCGCCGGATTTTGAGCGGTTGCTTTTGGCCGGCGGGCCAGCAGGCACCGGCTCATGATCGTCACGCCATGGTTCGTCTACATCCATCTTCACAAGACGGGCGGCACATTTGTCAATGAGAGCCTGCTTCAGTACATTCCGGGCGCCGAGCTGGTCGGTTATCACCTGCCGCGAAGGCTGATTCCCAAGGCCGCGCAGGATCGCCCGATCTTGGGTTTCGTACGCAGTCCCTGGAGTTATTACGTCTCCTGGTATCACTTTCAGTTCACGCGACCCATCGGCAATCCACTATTCAACATCGCTAGCGACTATCGTCGCAGAGGCTTCAAGGCAACGGTACGCAACCTCGTCGAGCTATCCGAACGCCCCGATCTGCTTGATGAAATCCTGCAGCTGCTGCCCAATGTGTATGTCAACCGCGGCATCAACTTGCCCCGGTTTGCTCTGGAAACAATTCGAGGAACGCGTCAGGGCTTTTTCAGCTTCCTGCACAACTACATGTACGGCGGCGAGGGAGCATCTCTCCACATCGGGCGCAATGAGCATCTGCGAAACGATCTGCTTCGCTTCCTTGAGCAGAAGCAGGTGCCTGTCAGCTTTGAGCTCAAACAGCATATTCTCGGACACGAGCGCAGTAACGCTTCGGAGCACGAAGCATATACACAGTACTACGATACAGACTTGCGGGACTTGATCGCAGAGCGGGACAGCAGCCTGATCCGCCTCTATGAATATCAGTTCGGCGATCCGTGATTACTATGCAAACCCACGGAGTGCCAGCAGGGTCGCGTCCAGCATTGGCAGTAGGGGCGTCACCACCTCCGCATTTGCTTTCCATTTCTCGCGCGCTGGCGAGGTGAGAGTGTATCGAGATAGTGGCAATGGAGCAGAAACCGCTGCAGTCAGTTGTTCATCCATGTGCACTCCGCTGAAATCCGATAGCCGCTGAATCGTTGCTCGCGGATTCTCAATCAGATCTTCGTAGCGCACCACGTGCCGCCGCGCTGCGGGAACGCGGGCCAGGTCCCGCATGATTGTCTCGTTGGTAACCTTCCACTGATAAGTCGCTATCTCTGCGAGCGTCTTCCCGCGCAATTGCTGCCACCCCTGCGGCAACAGCAACGACCAGGGACCGTCCCATCCCTGAAGATTAGGGTAGGTCGTCCATCGGCCATCTCTCCAGGCTTCAATCATGCTGCTGATGTTCTGGGCAGGGTCGCGCCAGAGAAAAATGTAGTGGGTATCTTCGAAGACTCGCTCAAAAAAAGGAATGCGCAGGGCGTTTTTGGGTGTCTTTTCCAGAAATCGTACAGGCTCGAAGCCATCCCACTTCCGTCCTTTCGAATCGTGCAGGCGACGCTGAATCAGCGATAGAACATGCATCCGCACCTCATCGGTGCAATGCCCGCCTTCGAGGCGATTGGAGTCCACCATGCCGCCAGGACAAAGCGCCGGCAGGCTCTCGATCAACCAGTGCGCCTCGCCCCCCAGCGTCCAGAACTGCGGGGTCACCGAGAGAGTTTCAAACAACAGCGTGCTACCAGAACGGGGAGCCGCAACGATCATCACGGGACGTTGTAGCCCACGGCCAATTCTGCGCAACGCAGCGCGTGACATCGATAACACCTCAGCGCTGGCTGCCGGCACCTTAGCTTCAGTGCCACGTTCTGGCGCAACCGCGGTGATTGATGCAATGTCACTTGCAATTGCATGCTGCAGCACCCGAGCTTCGACAACACGCCGGACCGAGATTGCATTGGTGCGCATGAATGTCACGTCTTCCGCCACTCGCAGCCGCAAGCGCAACGAGTCTCGCAACTTTTCGTAGTGCGCGAGCCCCTCTTGCGTATCGGCAAAGAGCGTCCATAGCTGACGCCAATCTTTGACAAATGCTCCGAGAAGGGCTTTGACTTCAAGCACACACCGATCAGCACTCTGGGCTGATGAATCGGCAGTGACTTCGTCGGCAAGGTCCGAAAGCAGCAGCTCGACTTCACTGGGATGCATGATTCGATGAGGCGCCGAGCGCTCCATGAGGACTTGAGCCTGACGCCCAGAGTCGAACGAAACTCTTCTCGGCATGATTCGTTCGGCATCCGAGAGAACGCCTTGCCAGAAAGCAGAACTCCCCGTGGTATCCGCAACCAGATGGATTCTCTGGGTCGCGGATGCATTCTCAACGCGGTGACGACGCCAGTTGTCGAACATCCAGACCTCACCTGCCGCCATTTGAACGACTTCTTCGCCGCAGTAAAAACTTACATCCGGATTCGTGATCAGCGGAATGTGAATACGAACACGATTGAACCAGTGGTAGCTGATATCCGCATGTTCTGGAACTGTAGCCCCCGGCGCCAACCGCATCAGTCGTGAACGGCTCCAGACGACATTGAAGGACTCAAGCACCTGCTGAACGTAGGGGCATGCCAGGAGATGGGGTGTGGCATGCATCACGCCTAGCACATCATCGTTCTCGGTGCCGCCGACACTGATGAGTCGGACATGGCTGTTGCCACGATAGCCCGTCGGGTGGGCAACCCAGGCAGCATCCGGCAACGACAGCGCCTCGGCCTGCAGTCGCGCCGCATCAACCGTGACCGGCAACTTGTAAAAGGGTCGTGGCAGCTTCACGCAATCCCCCTAGGATCCTGCGCGGTAGCATCGGCTTTCTTACGAAAATCGCCAATGCCCCCCACGAGCTCTGCCACTGCCAGCCGTTCCACAGGCGAGAGATGCGGATTCCAGACGTCTACGATCAGCACGACCCGCATCCGATCGCTACGGTTCCAGGCCTCGTGCGGGAAGGTGTCATCAAAGACGACAACCTTCCCTTCCTGCCATTCGTGCGACAGCCCGGCGACGGACAGTGCGCAGTTTGTGGGCACAATCAGCGGCAGATGAGCCACAACCCGAGTGTTGGTGACACCGCAGTGTGGTAGCAGGTGGGTGCCCGGGGTGAACACCGAGAAGAGAATCTCCGGTGCGTGCTCACGAATCCGCGCCACATCAGCGATGGCGTCGATCGACCTCTGAGTTTGCGGGCACCGTTCGGCATTCTCGCTCCGGCTCTCGCCGTATCGGTAGAAGTAGTATCCCGTCCACTGAGGTCCGCCCTGGGCGCCTCGCAGGTTAGCTTCCGCAAGCGCCTCGCTGTGAAAGACAGGCTCCCGCCCGTGCGCACTGTCCAGCAGATCCTTCAGTTCTTGGCGAATGACCTCGGTATTGGCCTCGAGATCCGGAATCCATGAGAACAAGGCACGATCAAAATACGGCGTCGTCGGAAGCCCTGGAAAGAACAGGAAGGTGGGACGCTGACGCGCGTCGACATAGGCGGGCTGCTCGTCACCTAGATAGCAGGCCAGCGCGTGGGCCACACGCGACAGCGCCTGCTTTCCGTGGATCGCCTGCAACGGCTCGATCAGACGCCCAAAGAGCTCTCGGCGCCCCTTGTTCACATACTGCATAGCAGCACGGATGACGGGCAGGATGCCCGGCGGCGTGGTATCCGCCTGCGTCCATCGTCCCCTAGCCTGCGCTGCCGTAATCGCCTTGAAATAGGTCGGCAACGCTTCGGAATGACGACCAAGGCGCTCCAGTTGCAGCCCACGATGCAGCAGCGCAATGTAATTTCCATTGTCGATGGCCACCGCTGTCTGGTAGGCCTCCAACGCTCCTTCGGCATCCTGCGAAGCGTCGAGCACATGCCCCAGGTTCGTCCAGGTCATCGAATCCTGCGGGGCCACAGCCGCCGCCTTGCGCAGCATGGCGATTGCGCGCGCTCGATCCCCGCGTCGCAGCGCCGCCATGCCAACCGCGTTGAGGCTATCGACATGCTCCGGCAACTTCTCGAGCACGCGCTGGAATGTCAGTTCAGCGTCTTCCAGGCGCCCTTGGCGCAACAGGCCGTAGCCGTGCTCCAGCTGAGTATCGAGAATGACGTCGCCGGTGGAGGTCATGAGCATTCCGCAAGGGTCGAAGCGAGAAATTGTGCGAGGCGCCGCGCTCTTCCCGCAGACGAGCCGAGATGACTATAGTCTGATGATGCCGGTAATCATGCCATGCCAACAACCGATCTGAACCATTTCATTCGTATCTACGATCACCACCTGAACAGGGGGCTCTGCGAGCGGCTGATCACCGCATTTGAGAAGGCGGTTCATCTACAGCAGCGCAACGGCAGGCAGCACAACAGGGGACTGGAAGAGAGTGCATGGACGGAAATGAACGTCTCTCACTCTGCAGATCCGCAGCTGCTGTCCTTCTTCCGAACCCAAATGGACGAAGCACTCGCAAAGTACAATCGCGATGTAGGGCTTCCCATTGCGATCCCGAACTCGGCCAAGACCAGCGATCTGATCCTGAAGAGATATCAAGCGGGCGCCAACGAGCGATTCCAGATTCACTTTGACTCGCTGAATGAAGTCAGCAACCGCTATCTCGTTTTGTTGTGGTATCTGAACGACGTTGATGCCGGTGGCGAAACCGTGTTTCCCGATACGGAGCGAATCATCAGGCCCGCAGCCGGCAGGCTACTGATTTTTCCGCCGTACTGGATGTACCAGCATGCCGGCCGCGCCCCAACATCGGGACCGAAGTACATTCTTTCCACCTATCTGCTTTTTTGAGGCCGCGCGTCATTCCTCGTATTTCCACCGCTTCAGATACGGGGCCACCTCACCGAGTATTGGCTGGAATTGTTCGCCGTACCGCCGCCACCGTCCGACGGCCTTTCGATTCACCGGCTGGATGACCTGAGAGTAGCTGGGAGTGCTGATATAGCCGCGCCGCAATGCGTGCTGCGCCGGCGCGGCCATAGCGTCCGCCCAGTCAATCTTCAGAAAGTCGGAGAGTGATCGCATGCTCGCCTCGAAATCCATCACGACATCCTCATAGCGCAGCTCCATGACGAACGGCCGCAACAAATCTGCCTGCTGATACCAGAAGTCGAAAGATTTTCGATAGCCGGCTGCCAGGACGCGAATGTTCTGGCAAAGAGCAGCGATTTCAGGCGCTCGAAAGTGCTGCATGTAGTTGCTCAGGATCACGTCACAGGGATGCCGAATCGCCAGAATGATCTTGGACTGAGGGAAAAGACGCCTGATCACCGGAAGTCTGAGCAGGTTCAGCGGGTTCTTGTCTATCAATCGAGAGCCGGCGGGGACGTGGACCCTGGTCGCCACACGTTGCCAGTACTTCTGGCGCAATGATTCGCACTGCAACTCGCTCAGCGAGCCCATCTGCTCCGGATAGGTAACGCCCAGACTGCGGATATCGTCGATAGCGTCCTGAACAAAGGTCTGTTCGTCCATTGACACCAGCGCGGGATGTGCGTCCAGGGCCTGCTCTAATAGCGTGGTTCCTGATCGCGGAAACGCGACTACAAATATCGGACTCTGATCGAAAGCTGCACCACCACGATCCTGCCAGCTCATAAAATCTTTGGCATTGCAGCCATAGCGCGTAATTCGCAGTGGCTCGTAATGGTCGCCGGCAATCTGCGGCGCGATCTGAGCGACATGATGCATCTGCGCGGCGTGCGCGTCCTGCAGCGTCTCGAAGGCCTCATCGACCAGGCCTCGCGAGTCGAGAGCTTTGGCCAATGGAAACAAAGCATGATGCTTGCGGTTTGCCTGCAATGCGTCGGCGTATTGCCGATAGCCGTCACACGCCTCTTCGAGATTCCCAGAACGCTCGGCGAGTCGAGCCGCTACTACCAATCGCTTCTCCTGGAGCTCGGCATCCGCCTCTGACACCGGGTCGACCGCGTCGAGCATGGCCTGCGCCTCTTCGAGACGGTTCACCCGTTCCAGCAGCGCCGCATATTCAAGCCTGACGCGGCTGCTTCGTGGATCGCGGCTCAGCGCACGCTCGAAGGCCTGTTCGGCCTGATGGGTTTCGCCCAGAAGAATCAGCAGCGAACCGATCTGCGCCAGAATGGGTGCATCAAGATCTGGCCAGGCTTGCCACCCTGTCAGTGCCTGCCGCGCTGAGTCATCCCTGACGCATTCATGGCAGCAGTGCGCATAGTGATAGCGCAGCTCAGCATCGTGCGGCGCGATCGCAGCGCCCCACTGCAGCACAGGCAGCGCCTCCAGATGCTCACCACGCTCAACAAGCAGGAGTCCCAGATTCAGGTAAAACTGAGGGCTCCGAAATCCCAGCGCCTCCGCCTGCCGATACGCCTTCAGGGCGTCATCCAGCCGACCATCACTTCGCAGGCTGGTTCCCAGGTTGCTCCAGTGCACCGCAATGTGAGGCTGGAGTCGAGCCAGCCTGGAAAACACCCCGATCGCTTCTGGGTAGCGCTGAAGCGCATGAAGGCTGGCCCCGACGAGAATGAGCGCCTCAGGGACATCCGTTTGCTGATCAAGCAATTCTCCGCACAGTTCGACGACGCGCTCCAGGCGCCCTTCCCTGTAAAGACTTTGTGCTTGCTGCAGCATCGGCTGCGTAGGGGGCCTATCGATCGACAAATTGAGTGGAAACCCTTGCTCAAGAAAAAAGCCGCATGGCATCTGCCATGCGGCTTAGTGTACCTATGTTGATCAGAAGCTTTGCGTGAGCTTCACGAAGAAGTAGCGGCCCACCGTGTCATACGTCTCCACATCGGTGTTCGCGTTGGTCACGTTGTTCTGATACAGGAACGGAGGCAGCTTGTCGAAAACATTCTCCACGCCGATCTGGAGGGACGTCTTCGTCGGCTCGTAACTGTAGCCAACTGCAGCATCGTGATAGATGTGCGAGCCGATCTTCAGAGCCGGCTGCTCGCCCGGTGCAGCATCCGGATCAAGCAACTGAATGCCGTGAATGTAGCGGGTATTCCAGAGCGCCTGGAAGCCCATCCAACTCCAGTTCACAGCTGCGATGCTGCGAACACGAGCGTAGTTGCCAAACTGGCGATCATACTGACCCGCCACGTTCTGCGAGGCACTTCCCTCGCCCGCAACCACTTCGTACTTCTCCGTGTAGGTGGTATCGACACTGAACTGGAAGCGCCCAACCGGGGTTTTGTCCATCCGATACTTGAATCCGACGTCAACACCTGCCGTCTCGATGCCAGCAAAGTTGGCGGTAGGCTGACGAATAACCTGAATCTGCCCGTCCGAGAACCTCGTAATCAAATCACAGAAGTCTGCGCTGCCGGTTTCGACGCACTGACTGGCGATCGTGTTGACGTCCAGCGAGTCGATGCCGTCGTCAAGCTTGTAGCGCCAGAAATCCACTGTCGAGGAAAACCCAGGCAGCCAAGTGGGGTCATAGACGAAGCCGAATGTCAGCACGTCACCCTCCTCAGGCCCCAGATTCTGATCGCCAACGAAGAGGCCCTGGACCTGGCTGTTGGGCTGCGCAAAGGTGCCGTCCTGCACAACATTCTGGCAGGCCAGCCCCAGATTCGGGTTCGCCAGAACAGCGGCAGCAGTCAGTCCCACGCAGGGGTCGTTGAAGGTCGCCGCGTTGGACACCGGCGCACCGAATCGATCCTCGATGCGGGGAGCCCGGAATACCTCTGCGTAGCTCAGGCGCACCAGCAAATCGGCGATCGGACGGTACTCGATCTTTCCGGTAAAGTTGGTCGCGGTACCGAAGCTGTCGTAGTCCGAATGACGAATGCCTGCAATTACGTTCAGGGTTTCTGCGAAAGGCTGGCCCGCGAGAATCGGGAATAGAACCTCTCCGTAGAATTCCATCACCTTCTCGTCACCGACGGTATCACCGCTGCATGTTTCCGACGAAAGCTGGCAGGTCGTAAACAGTGGCGGTGTCGCTTGAGTCGCGCTGTCGGTATCAAAACGGTAGTCATCCTCCCGATACTCAGCGCCAAACGCACCTTGCACAACTCCCGCAGGCATCGCAAAGATGTTGCCCGAGAAATTGACTGAGGCCACTTTTAAAACCTGCGTGAGACTTTGGTTGTATCCAAAACCGATGGCATCGAGCGCAGCAACCTGGTCAGGGCTTTCGAGGTTGAAAATGTTGACAGGGACGCAGTTCGCGACGATGTTGGCTCCGACCAACGGCATTGCATTGTTAGGCCCGGCAAAGCCGCAGGTCGGCATCTGCACGCCATTGGACGGGTCATTGTCTAGACCATCAAAAGAGGGGCCGAAGGCACCCGCCAATGCTGGCTGGAACAGATAGCCGTCATAAGTGAGCTCTTGCTGGAAGCGTCCATAGCTCGCCGTGGCATCCCACTTCCAGCTGGTATCCGCCACATCGCCCCGGATCCCGAGATTGATCTGATCCGTATAGACCTGAACCTTCGCGCGACGATTACCCAGGGCAGAGAGCCTGAACGTGGCATTCTGGTTCAGAGGGGTGGTCTGTCCGCCGAAAGACTGATTGAACGGGTTGTAGACGCTGTCTCCCGACAGCACGATGCTGTCTAGACGGGAATCGAAGGGCAACGGCGCAATCTGGAACCCAGACTGGGTGTAGTTATGGAAAAACTCCGTGTAAAGCTCAACACTGTCGTTGACCTCGTGCGAGCCGACGACAAATACGCTCGCTCGCTCCTGAGGCGTGAGCACCAGGTTAAACGGCTGGAAGTTGAATCCATCGCTGGTCTGATAGCAGCGGAAGTCATCCTGAGAATCGCCGGCCGTTCCCGCGATGCGGGTCACTGAAATCTCACCGCCGGAAGCGGTGCAGCCGTACTGTGCAGCGATAGGGTTGTTCTCATCAAGGAAAATTCGCCCCGTCGGAACTCGGCTGGAGCCTGCAGCAAACACACTGCCATAGAAATACAGTGCGTTAGCAGCGAATTTCCGGTCAGCGGCTGAAATCCCTTCTTGGTCGTTGTAATTTAGCCCCAGCATCAAGCTCGACTTTGCATTCGAGGCCCCCCAAGAAAGGGAGACAGCCTGACGATCGCCGTCACCTTCTGCCGACACGCCATAGTCGTACGTCAACTCGGCGCCGGTGAATTCCTTGCGCGTAATGAAATTGACAACACCACCGATAGCATCAGAACCGTAGATCGCGCCCGCGCCTTCCTTCAATACCTCCACGCGTTCAATCAGGTTAATTGGAAATGCGTTAACGTCCTGGGTCACCACACGACGCCCGTTGAGCAACAGCAAGGTGCGGTCCTCATCCAATCCGCGGAGCGAAACGACGGCCGCGCCGTCACCACCCCCGTTGTTCACCTGAGGATTGGTGGCATTGCCAGAAATGGACGGAAGCTCCTGCAACAACTCGCCGACGGTTGTGACGCCTGACGCTTCAATGATCTGTCGGTCGATCGTGAAAACCGGACTGGCCGTTTCAGCATCGACGCGGCGGATTCTGGATCCGGTCACCTCGACGGTATCCAGCTTCGTCGATTCGGCTTCTGCCGCTGCGCCACCATCCTGTGCTTGCGCGGCACCAAAAGAGCTGGATACCACTGCTGCGATGGCTGACAGCAGGAACTTCCCGCCGTGTCGCTCGCGCGTTGCAGTCATTTTCATCAGTTCACTCCCAAAGTGAAGTCGGATCATCCGCGCACCGTGAGCGGCGCATTCCCTCGGATGAATGGCTTATGAACAACCGGTCTGAGCCTATGCCCCGACTGAGAAGAGCGTCAAGAAAATGCAATGAAACTGGGTGAAACTCACCAGTTTTGTTGTGCGGCGCAGCATGCAGAACTGCGGGTTTTTCCCCAGGAAACTGGCGGTTGGCAGCGGCGAACGCAACGCGTTCGCAGTTGAAGCCGTCAGCTGAAATTGTCAGCCAACAGTCTACGAAGCGAGGGCGGGGGATGGTGCCGGCAGCAGGGATCGAACCCGCGACCCCCTGATTACAAATCAGGTGCTCTACCAACTGAGCTATGCCGGCGAGGGCGCGATTGTAGCGCAGCGCACTGGCACACTATGTGGCCGCACGCGCCCCGACCCATGAGCGAAATCGAACTCCACCGCAAGCTGCTCGGCGACCATGATCGCAACGCCGCCTTCCATCGCGCCCTGCAACTCAGTATCCGTCCGGGCGAAACCACCGTCCTCGATATCGGCGCCGGCACTGGCTTTCTGAGCTTCCTGGCGCGCCGGCTCGGCGCGAAGCAGTGCACGCTGATCGAATACACGGATGCACTGGACCTGGCCGAGTCGCTGGCCCGCACAAACCGCATCGATGGGCTGAGCTTTATCCGCGGCCACTCCAGCGAGATCAAACGCGCGCTGAAGGTCGACTTGGTCGTCACCGAGACGCTGGGCAACTTTGCGCTCGAGGAGAACTTTCTGGAAACCGCGATCGATGCGCGACGTTTCCTGAAGAAGGACGGCCTGATCCTGCCGGGGCGCCTGCGGCAGTACGTCGCACCCGTGACCCGCCCGCGCCTGCAGCAGGATCTGGACATCTGGCCAGGGGTCGGATTCGATCTGGACCTGCGCCCGGCGCGGGCGATCTCGCTCAACAACATGTACGTGCGCAGCATCGCCCCCGCCGATCTGGGCGGCAGTGCCAGCGGCGCTAAACTCTGGGACGATCTGGACGTCAGGCCACAGGCCACGGCGCCCAAAAGTCGGCGCAGCCGCAGCCTGCGATGGGCAGCCGGTACGGTCGGACCCGAGGTGCATGGCTTTGCGCTTTGGTGGGAAGCCGAGCTGCTGGAGGGCATCGTGTTGTCGACCTCGCCGTTCGCGCCGCCCACCCACTGGGAGCAGATCTACCTGCCGCTGCTGGAGCCCCTGCACGTGCAGGCGACCGACAGCATCGAGCTGGAGCTGACCTGCGACACGCGCCCCGACGTCGGCGTGCGCCTGCAGTGGCAGACACGGGTACTCCGCGCCAGACAGCTGCTTCTGGAACAAGCACAGGACAGCTGGCGCGGGCGGCTGTAGGGCCTTACCCCGAGGGGGCAGTCGTGGATTCCAGAGCCGCCAGGTAGTGCAGTGCCTGGTCGCGGGTCTGGCCACACATCTCCAGCCGCGGCTGCAACGTGCCGCATACCGCCGGCCGTCGCGGGTCGCCGAACAGGGCACATTGCCGGTCCGCGGTGAGTTGCACGCAGGCCACACCTGCCGGCTTGCCGTGCGGCATGCCGGGAATCGGGGAGGAAATGGATGGCGCGATACAGCAGGCGCCGCAGCCGCTGCGACAGTTCATCGCGCGACCCTAGCACGGGTACCGCGCGGCCCCGGCTGTCGCTGAGGCCCTGCTGCGCGGCGCCGCAATGAATTAGCATTGCGCCGCGTTTCTGCCTTCTGCGTGCTCATGAACCGAATTCTGCAAGATCTGGTCAGCCTGCTCGACCTGGAAAACCTCGAAGTCAACCTGTTCCGCGGGCAATCGCGCGATCTGGGCGGCAAGAGCGTTTTCGGTGGCCAGGTGATCGGGCAAGCGCTGGTGGCGGCCAGCCGCACGGTGGAAAAATCGGTGCCGCATTCATTGCATGCCTACTTCCTGCGCCCAGGCGACATGGCGCAGCCGATCGTCTACGAAGTCGAGCGGCTGAGGGACGGCAACAGCTTCACCGCGCGGCAGGTCCAGGCCATCCAGCACGGCAAGCCGATCCTGGCGATGATTGCCAACTTCCAGAAGCCGGAAACGGGGCTGGAGCACCAGATCGCGATGCCGGAAGTGCCACCGCCGGAAAAGCTGGAGAGCCTGCGCGATCTCTATGACCGCTGGACCGATGCAGTGCCGGACCTGCCGGAGCGGATCTATCATTCGCTGACGCGCGAACTGGCCATCGAATTCAAGCCAGTGAATCCGTGGAACCCGCTGAAGCCGGATGTCAGTCCGGGGCAGCAGGCACTGTGGTTCCGTGCCGCCGGCAAGCTGCCGGACAACCCGATGCTGCATCGCTGCGTGTTGGCCTACGCCTCCGATTTCAATCTGCTGTCAACCGCCCTGCGGCCGCATGGCAAGTCCTGGTTTGCCAACACGATGGCAGTGGCCAGCATTGATCATGCGCTGTGGTTCCACCGCGACGCCCGCGTCGACGACTGGCTGCTGTACAGCATGGATTCGCCGACCGCGCAGGACGCGCGCGGCCTGTCGCGCGGCCAGATCTTTGATCGCAAGGGCCGGCTGGTCGCCAGCGTCGTGCAGGAAAACCTGATGCGCGAAGTGCCGCTGCCGGCCCCCTGATTTTTCATTGACCTTTTGCGGAGTTTCATCATGTTGAAGCGCCTGCTGGTGCTGTTGGTCTGCCTCGCCCTGCTGGCGGGCGCCTACCTCGCCCTCGATCGGATGGCGCCGGAACCGATGGCCGCCGGCACGCTAAAGCTACAGCGCAGCCTGGCGGGCATGCAGCAGAAGCAGGTACAGATTCCAGGCTTTGACATCGCCTACATCGAGCGCGGCGAAGGGGAGCCGCTGGTGCTGGTCCACGGCATCGGTGCAGACAAGGACAACTTCACCCCGGTCGCGGGGCTGATCAAGCCGGTCGGCCGCATCATCGCTCTGGACCTGCCGGGCTTCGGTGACAGCAGCAAGCCGCTGGACGGCGACTACAGCATCCCGGCGCAGGTCGAACATCTGCGCGCGTTTCTCGATGCGCTGGGGCTTCAGTCCGCACACCTGGGCGGCAGTTCGATGGGCGGCATGATCGTCGCAAGCTTCGCCGCCAAGTATCCGGATCGTGCCAAGAGCCTGTGGTTGCTGGCCCCGGCCGGCGTGGCTACGGCACCGGAGCCCGCCGTGCGGAAGGCCTACCGTGAACGCGGCGAGTATCTGCTGTTTGCGCAGACCCCCGATCAATTCGAGCGCGTGCTCGATACGGTGTTCACCCAGCGCCCGCCACTGCCGTGGAGCGTGCGTCAGAAACTCGCACAGCGGGCCGTCGACAATTACCCGCTGCACAAGACCATCTTCGACCGCATTACCGAGAACTACGCAGCCTGGGCGCTGGAACCGCAGGTCAAGGACCTGGCCACGCCGACGCTGATCGTCTGGGGCGATAACGACCAGGCGCTGGATGTCGAGGGCGGCAGGATCCTTCAGCGGTTGATGCCGAATGCCGAGCTGGTCGTCATTCCGGGCATGGGGCATCTGCCGATGCTGGAAGATCCGTTCCGCGCAGCGCGGGACTACAAGGCGTTCCGCCAGAAGCTGGCCGCCGCCCCGTAAGCCCATGCCGTCCTGCGCGCGCCCGCTGCGGCGCGCGCATCACCGCCGCCCCTCATGATCTCCGCCGCCTCCATCACCCTGCGCCGCGGGGCTCGCACGCTGCTCGATGCGGTCTCGTTCACGCTGTACCCGGGCTGGCATGTCGGCGTCGTCGGCCGCAACGGCACCGGCAAGTCCAGCCTGTTCGGTCTGATTCTCGGCGAGCTGTCCTGCGACACTGGCGAGATGCAGGTCTCTAAGCAGCTGGCTATCGCCACCGTCGCTCAGGAGACGCCCGCACTCGCCGATGTGGCCATCGAGTATGTTCTGGATGGCGACGTTGAGCTGCGCCAGCTGGAACGCGATCTGCGAAAGGCAGAAGCACAGCACGATGTCGCCCGTATCGCGCGACTGCATGATCGCCTGGCCGCCATCGGGGGCTATGCGGCGCGCGCGCGCGCCGGGCGCCTGCTGCATGGGCTCGGCTTTTCCGCAGAGGAGCAGGACAAAGCGGTCGCCGATTTCTCCGGTGGCTGGCGCATGCGCCTGAACCTGGCACGGGCCCTGATGTGCCGGTCGGACCTGCTGCTGCTCGACGAGCCCACCAACCATCTCGATCTGGATGCCGTGATCTGGCTGCAGGACTTTCTGCAGACTTACCCGGGCACCCTGCTGCTGATCTCGCATGACCGCGAATTTCTCGATGCGGTCACGGCGCACACGCTGCACCTGGAAGGTCAAAAGGCCACGCTGTACACGGGCAACTACTCGATCTTCGAGCGCACGCGCGCCGAGCGCATGGCCCTGCAGGCCGCCCAGTATGCCCAGCAGCAGCGCCAGATCGCGCACCTGTCGGCGTTCATCACGCGTTTCAAGGCCAAGGCCAGCAAGGCACGCCAGGCACAGTCCCGCGTCAAGCAGCTGGAGCGCATGGAACGCATCGCACCCGCGCATCTGGATTCCGAATTCAGCTTCGAATTCCGCGAGCCCGAGCGGCTGGGTACACCGTTGTTGCGCTTCGATGCGGTGCGCGCGGGTTATGAGCAGCGCACCCTCCTGTCGGGCCTCAATTTCTCGCTGCAACCCGGGGATCGCATCGGCCTGCTGGGGCCCAACGGCGCCGGTAAATCCACGCTGGTGCGCACCCTGGCGGGTGAACTCCCGGCGCTCGGCGGACGCGTGATGCGCGACCCTTACCTGAAGATCGGGTACTTCGCGCAGCATCAGGTCGATCAGCTCGACCTCAATGCCTCGCCGATGCTGCATGTCAAGCGGCTCGATCCGCTGTCGACGGAGCAGGCGGTGCGCGATTTCCTGGGCGGCTTCAATTTCCGGGGTGACCGAGCCTATGAGGCGGTGGGCCCCTTCTCCGGCGGGGAGAAAGCGCGGCTGGCACTGGCCCTGGTGGTCTACCAGCGCCCCAACCTGCTGCTGCTCGACGAGCCGACCAATCATCTCGATCTGGACATGCGGCATGCGCTGGAAACCGCGCTGCACCTGTTCGATGGCGCCGTCGTGCTGGTGTCGCACGACCGCCATCTGGTCGGCGCCTGCTGCGACAGCCTGTGGCGCGTCGCCGAGGGCAAGTGCGAGCCATTCGACGGCGATCTGGACGACTACGCGCGCTGGTTGATCCGGCGCGACAACGACAGCGGTTCGGCACCTAGGCCCGTTGCGGGCACGTCGTCGCAGGACCAGCGCCGCAACGCGGCCGACCAGCGTGCGCTGGAGCGCCCGCTGCGCGAGCAGATCAAGAAGCTGGATGCCCGAATGGGCAAGCTGCAAACCCAGCTCGCGACGCTGGAAGCAGCACTGGCCGACGAAGCGCTCTACAGCAGCGGGCGCCACGCCGAACTGACGCGGAAGCTGCAGGAGCAGAGCGAACTGCGCAAGCAGTTGAGTGCGGCAGAAGAGGAGTGGCTCAGCGCCTCCGAGCAGCTGGAGACGCTGCAGGCCTCCTGAGGCGCGCTACTCGGGCCTCGCCGGCATCGCACCCGGCATCAGCGACAGCGACCGTTCCCACTCCGGCGGTGCCCACAGATGCTTCACGCGCTGCCACACCGGCCCCGGCCGCAGCACATCGCGCCACATGTCGAAGAACTCGTGCGTGTTCAGCACCCACAGGTTGTTGGATTTCACCTGCTTGGGAATGCCGTAATCGACTGGCTCGTCCTCCTCGACATAGGTCCCGAACCAGCGATCGAAGATGATCAGCACGCCGCCGTAGTTCTTGTCGATGTAGCGCGGATTGCGGCCGTGGTGCACGCGGTGGTTGCTCGGCGTGTCGAATACATACTCGTACCAGCGCGGCAGACGGCCGATGGCCTCAGTGTGCACGAAGTACTGGTAGGCCAGATCGCAGGCATAGAGGAAGAACACGACGCCCGGCGGCACGCCCAGAAACACCAGCGGCATGAAGAACAGCCACCAGCCGGTGATCGCATACAGGCCGCTCTGACGCAGGGCGGTCGTGAAGTTCATCTGCTCGCCGGAGTGATGCACGACGTGCGCGCTCCAGAACCAGCGGATGCGATGACTGCCGCGATGGAACCAGTAGTAGCAGAATTCGACGGCGATGAAGATCGGCACGATCGTCCAGCCGTTGACCGGCACGTCGAACAGCCGGTGCTCGTAGATCCAGGCGATGATGGCGGCGCTGATCAGGAAATGCACCAGCGCCTCCGCGACCTGATAGCTCGCGCCCAGCCCGATGTTGGTCCCGACGTCCGCCCAGCGGAACTGGCGCAGGCGGCCACGCGCCTTCAGATATCGGTACTCGATCGCGAAGGCCAGCAGGAAGATCGGCGCCATGCCCGTCAGCAGCACCTGCTTCCAGTCCACGTGCGGCCCGCCCAGCAGGCTGCGGATGGTTTCGGCGAATGGATCGAGCATCGGACTCCCCTGCGGATTTCCTATGGTGCGCATCTTGGGCACACTGCGCCGGAACTTCTTGACGCCGTACGCCAGCTTCGATGACCGCCCGCGCCAGGGTCAATACCGTATCCGTCGCCTACCTGCGCGCCCTGCTCGACCATGTCCAGGGTCGCGGGCTGACGGCCGCGCAGCTGCTCGGCGGGCGCGAGGTGCCGCTGGACGACCGCGATGCCCGCGTCACCGAAGCCGAAGCCGCTGCCCTGTTCGAGCGGGCCGCGCAGCTGCTGCAGGACCCGGCACTGGGACTGCATGCCGGTGAGCAGGTCCGCCCGGGTCACTATGGTGCGCTCGGCTACGTGGCGATGAACTGTGCAACGCTGGGCGAGGCGCTGGACAGCCTGCGCCGCTACCAGTCGCTGGTCATCGATCTGGGCGAGGTCGGGGTCGAGCTGCAGGCCGAGACGCTGACGTTGTCCTGGCACCCGGAAACCGAGCGGCCCTACCGCCAGCTCGCCGAATTCAATCTCGCGGGCCTGCTGACGTTCACGCGCTGGATGGCCGGCGGCGACGCGCATCCGGCGGGCATCGACCTGATCTACCCCGCGCCCGCCGACCTGCGCGAGCATCAGCGGATTTTCGGATGCCCGCTGCGCTTCGACGCCCCCTGCTACCGCCTGCTGCTGCCCGCGCACTGGCGATCAGCGCCGCTGATCCAGCCGGACCCGGCGATGCGCGAGATGATGCTGCGCATCGCCGACCAGCAGCTGCGGGCGCTGCCGCGCGGCGAAGACCTGCTGGCGCGTGCCCGTGGCCTGATCGCGGGGCGCTTGCGGCAGCCGCCCGTGGAACTCGATGGGGTTGCGGCACAGTTGGCAACGAGCCCGCGCAGCCTGCAGCGCCGCCTCGCCGAATCGGGTTTGAGCTTCAGTCAGCTGGTGGAACAGGTGCGGCGCGAACTGGCCGAACAATACCTGCGCGACGCCGCGATGAACCTGACCGACATCGCCTTCCTGCTCGGGTATTCGGAGCAGTCCGCCTTCCAGCGCGCGTTCAAGCGCTGGACGGAACAAACACCCGCGCAATTCCGCGCGCAAGCGTCCGCACGCCATCCACGCCTGTCATCCTGAGCGCAGCGAAGCATCCTTTTACCGACCGCAAGACGGTCCGCCCGTCGATGTTTCGCTGCACTCAGGATGACAACGATTCGCGGTAAGCCGAAGGCGAAGCGCCTTCCCAGCGCTTGAACGCGCGCGTGAAGCTGGAGGTGTCGGCAAAGCCGAGCAGATAGGCAATCTCGCTGACGCTGCTGCGGGGGTCTGCCAGATACGAGCGCGCCAGTTCCTGCCGCGTGTCGGTCAGCAGTTGCGAGTAGCTGCTGCCCTCTTCGGCGAGCTTGCGCTGCAGGCTGCGCGACGACAGGTGCAGGGCCGCCGCGATGGCCTCCTCACCGGGGACGCCGGAGGGCAGCCACTCCGCCAGCAGACCGCGCACGCGGGCGACCAGATTGTCGCGGTCATGCCGTGCCAAGTAGCGCAGCACGATCTCGTCGTTGTGTCGCGCGAGTTCCGGGTTGGCGCCCTCCAGCCGCGCCTCCAGCGGCTCGCGCGCGAAGCACAACCGGTTCTCCGCGGCTCCGAACTGCAGCGGCGCGCGAAACGCACGCTCGAACGCCGCAAGATGATGCGGCGGGGCGCGCATCAGGCTGACCCGCAGCGGCGAAAAATCGCGCCGATACAAGCCGCGGCACAGGCGCAGCATCAGATAGGCGAAGGCGTCCATCGCCTGCGGCGCGATCACGGCACGCGCCGGATCCACCTGCAAGCGCAGCTGATAGTCCTCGGCGGTCTCCTCGAAGCTCAGCTCTGCCGCATCGGTGACGATGCGGAAATAGCGCAGCAACCGGTCAAAGGCTTCCTTCAGCGTGCTGCTCGCTGCCAGCGAGTAGCCCAGCGCATGGAACGTGGTCTGGCTGACGTGCCGCGCGACGGTGAGACCGAAGGCATCGTCGCCGCTGGCCTGCACAGCCAGTTGCCATAGCCGCGTCGTCGCAGCGACCGGATACCGTGCGTTCGGATCGTCGAGCGCCGCCGGATCGAGCCCGGCCTCGGCGAACAGCCGTGCGCTGTCGAGACCCGCCGCCTCCAGCGCCTTGCGGATGGCGCGGGCCCAGCTGGTCAGGGCAGTCGCGGTGCTGGGGCGGCTCGGTGTTGGCGGCATCGGACAAACGCTTGGCGCCCTCGGTCAGGCGCGGTGGCTGGCTGCGCACTAGAGTGGCAGCCTTCATGGTTCGATTATGCGGGAGCATGCTGTGACCCCAACCCCGATGGCAAGCGCGATGACCGACGCGCAGAAGACCGAGCACATCAAGGCGGTCGTCCTGAAGGCCGGCGGCGACCTGCGCCAGCGCCACCCCTGGCTGCTGCACCAGAACGCCATCGGCATGGCGATCCTGCTCGGCTCACTCGCGGGCATGGCCGGCACGGCCTGGCTGTACCTGGCCGGGCACATCGCCTGGTGGGTGTGCCTGCCCATCGTCGCGATCTTCGCCTCGTTCACGCACGAGCTCGAGCACGATCTCATCCACTGGATGTACTTCCGCAAGCAACCGGTACTGCATCACCTGATGATGGCGCTGGTCTGGCTGGCGCGGCCGAGCACGATCAATCCGTGGATCCGCCGCATCCTGCATTTCCGCCACCACAAGTACTCCGGCTCGGACAAGGATGCCGAAGAGCGCGGCATCACCAACGGCCGCGCCTGGGGCCTGTCGCGCCTGCTGATGCTGGGCGACGCCACGCTGGCGCTGCTGCTGCGCGTACCGCAGGCCAAGGACCGCAAGCACCGCCTGCTGCTGCTGATCGGCGGCCCGCTGGCCTACTTCCCGATGGGCTGGATCTGCTGGGGCCTGTGGTATGCCTTCCTCGGCTATCACGGCGCCAACGCCCTCGCCGCGCTCAACGGCAGCGAGATCGCCTGGTCGGCTGCCACGCTGGCCCGCATGGAATGGCTCAACCCGCTGATCGTCGTCTGGATCGGCCCCAACATCCTGCGCAGCTTCTGCCTGCACTTCGTCAGCAGCAACATGCACTACTACGGCGACGTCGAAGCCGACAACGTGATCCAGCAGACCCAGGTGCTGACGCCGTGGTGGCTGCTGCCGTTCCAGCTGTTCTGCTTCAACTTCGGCTCCACGCACGCGATCCATCACTTCGTCGTCAAGGAGCCGTTCTATGTGCGCCAGTGGACCGCGAAGCAGGCCCACGCGGTGATGCGGGAGATGGGGGTGCGCTTCAATGACATCGGCTCCTTCACCCGCGCCAACCGTTGGAACCGCAGCGCGGCCGCCACGCCAGCCCCGGAACTGGCCACCGGCTGACCCGCCGTCCCGGCAGCCCCGGCCCACCGCCGGCCGGGGCTCGCCTCTTACAGAGAACAGTTGTACACTGAAAGACAGGAATCAGGCGGCACCCGCCGCAGAGGCTTTCAGCACCATGAAGACTCCCCTTGCGGTCGCGACGACGCGACCCGGCCCTCGGCGCGACACCGAGCTGGCGCAATGGCGCGGCGCGCTCGACCTGACCGGTCGCGCCTTCGAGCACCTGAGCACACGCGTACACGAATGGCATCGCGCCATCTCCGACCTGCCCTTCGAAGGGCTGCAGCACGTGCCGGGCCTGGATCGCGGTACGGCACCGACCCGGCTGCTGCATGACTCGATCACCGACGGCGTCTACGCCGCCGTGCGGGTCGGCGGCACAGCCATCGTCAGCGGCGCCACCCAGATCCTCAAGGCCGTCGAGACCAGCTCACTGGCGCCCCGGGCGCTCGCGCCGCGCAGCGTCAACGGCACGCGACTGATTTCCGCGATCAGCGGCCTGGTCGGCGACGACATGGCGACGCGTCGCAACCCACTTGCGCCGCGCCTCGGCTTCTATCGCGACAATGCGCGCCTGTCGCTCACGCCGGAGGCGCTGACCACCGCATTCCCGCAGGCCACGTCGAAGCTCGTCGTCTTCGCGCATGGCCTGTGCTGCGACGAACACGTCTGGTCGATGTACCGCGACCAGGCGCCGGCGGACGCGCCGGACTACGCCACCCGCTTTGCCGCACGCGGCTACACCCCGATCTTCCTGCGCTACAACAGCGGCCTGCACATCTCGCAGAACGGCCGCGGCTTCTCGCGTGCGCTGGAGCGGCTCGTCGCCGCGTGGCCCGTTCCCGTCACCGAGATCGTGCTGGTCGGCCACAGCATGGGCGGCCTCGTCGCCCGTGCCGCCGCGCACAGCGGCGCCCTGCACGACGCACCGTGGGTCCGTCACGTCTCGCACGTGTTCTGCATCGGCGCGCCGCACCTGGGCGCGCCGCTAGAACAGGTCGTCAACATCGGCGTCGAGAAGATGGAGCGCTACGCACTGACGCGCCCGCTGGCGCGCATCCTGAAAATCCGCTCCGCTGGCATCAAGGACCTGCGCCACGGCGCAACCCATGACCGCGACTGGCGCGGCCGCGATCTCAATGCGCTCGGCGACGTC
>JBEIOK010000104.1:0-9564 GCA_040377605.1 Nevskiaceae bacterium
GACTTGTGCTGCCGGCAACTACACCAGCGGAATTACCTACGATTTCACCTCGGATCTGACTTTCGCTACAGCCGGCCAGGTGGGCGTCGGTGGCGCTGCCTTCGGCCTGCGTCTGAACGGCAGCGGAAATGCCGACGTGAACCTGACAACGACGACGGCCCGCGTGTGGGGCGTGGGCGGTGTTCACGTCACACTGGATAGCGGAGACCTGAATGCTGAGATTCTAGGAGATGTCACGGATACCACCAGCTCCATCAACCGGAATGTCGGAACCGGCCTACATGTCAGTACGAGCGGTGCTGCTGACTTGCGGCTGCACGGGAATCGACAACCCGGCGTGACGCCATATCGACTCAGCAATCTGGTTATGGACACGGGCAGTGACAGCACCGTCTGGGTCGATTCCCGGCGCACCATTGTCACGATGAATCTGTCGCCGCGCGCCGGGGCGAAACTGACGATAGACAATGATGGCGGCATCCTGGGCAACGAATTGGTTGATCGGATAAGCACTGCCGTGGCGGTTCGCGGAACTGGCGCCGGGCATCTGGTGCTCAACAATGCACTGGTACGCGGGCGCATCAACGGCGCCATGGATTTCACTGGAATGACGGGTCAGTTGACCATCCTCAACGACCACAGCGGCAATCCAAGACAGGGCGGATGGCACACCTTGGGAACCAGCCTATTTGGCTCTGGCGATGTTGAGATTCACAACGGTATTGGAGGAGTACTGCGAACGGTCACGGACACGGTGCTCGATTTCAGCGAGACGCATGGCGCACAGTTCATCAACCAGGGACGGGTGATGATCGGGGCTCGGGATGCCAACACTTTTTCGATTGAAGATCATCATCTTCGCTTCATTGGTCTGGATCGGTTTGAGAACGCCGGTTTGATTCTGCTTGGAGCGGATTTCGGCTCTACGACAGATAAGGGCGATATCACCGATTACAGCGCACGTGATCGGCTGACTTTCGAGGATTCTCACTATGTGGGCGTCAACGGCCGCATTGCCTTCGATGCACCGTTGACGCGCGAGACACAGGTCGATTGCACGACTGCGGCCATTGCCGACTGCGTCCGCTTCATCGGCGACAGCACCACTGAGGGCACCACGCTGCTCAATATCCGCGACCTGAACCCCGTGCGCGCGGAAGCCGGCTTCAACCCGGGCATCGTGCTGATTGAGGGCGCCAGCGCGGCCGAGCACTTCGTGTTGGACCCCGCGTCGCAGTTCTACGTTGGCAATACGTCCGGCGGCCCGGCCTTGCAGAAGGCCATGATCGCGTACCGTCTCGAATACGACGCCGACACCCGCCAGCACGCGCTGGTGGGCACGTTGGCCGATGAGGCAGTGCAGGCAGCGACGCTGGGTGGCGCCGCGCACGAAGTCTGGCGCACCAGCACCGATACCTGGTTTGATCGGCAGGCCGCCGCGCGTACGCAGGCAGAGGACGGTGTGCGACCGCAGGGACTGTGGAGCACGGTCAACATGGCACGGGGCGATCGCAGCCTGAGCAGAACGATTGCAGTCGGCGGCAATGACACCGCCTTCAATCTCGCGCAGGACCAGGACGTCTCGCATCTGGCTTTCGGTCTGGACGTGCTGCGTGGCAGCAGCGGCGGCCAGTCGTGGAATGGCGGCGTGACCGCCGGCCTGCTGCACTCCTCGGTGGACTACGAGGCCACGCAGACGCAGACGACGATGACCGGTCTCGCCAGCGGTCTCTATGGCAGTTGGGCGCTCGGCGGGTTGACGGTGGACGGCATGTTCAACCTCAACTACTTGCGGCAGAGCTTCGAAGGCTCGAACTTTGGCTTGGGTCAGCACAACCGCTTGCGCACGCAGGTGAAGTCCAACGGCGGCAGGCTGGAAGCCGCATGGATGCTGCCGATGAGCGAGAGCTTCTGGCTGCAGCCGCTGCTGGGTGTCAGTCTCATCAACACCAGCGAGGGCGATATCACGTTGCCGGATGATGCTGGCGGGGTGCGCTTCGGGAACGATGATCGCAGCTTGCGCGTCGGTGCCGGCCTGCGAATGGGTGTGGACAGTCGCCTCGCCGGTCTGCGCGCGCAGTATCGCCTCACGGGTCGTTACTGGGATGAGCAGGAAGCCGAGAACAGCATCGAGGTCACGGTGGCCACCGAGCCAGCACCGTTGCAGCTGGTAGACACGTTCAACGGCAACTTCAGCGAGCTCGACGGCAGCTTGTCGTTGAGCAACGATGGTGGCTCGCTGAGTGGCTACGTCGGTGTGAAGAGCAAGTTTGGTGACGACTACAGCAGCATCGGCGGATCAGCGGGTCTGCGTTATCAGTGGTAGTTGCTCCCGTGTGATCTGACGAGCCTTCGCTAAGCTCGTCGATGAGGTAAGAGCCGGCCGTCATGCCATACGTGTCATGAAGGCTGGCTTCTCTTTTCTGGGCGTATCAGTAACGACATGAATGTATATGCTCCACCGGACTGCGCTACCGTAATGGCGCCAATCCAATCGGGGGAGTTCCATGTTCTATTTTCAGATCTACGCCGTGCTTGCTGTCCTGATGGTCACGTTGCTGGCGATGAACGTCTCCCGCGTGCGCATGCGGGTGAAGATCGCCAACGGGCATGACCACAAGGATCTGCAGAAAGCCAACCGCGCGCACATGAACGCCGTGGAGCACTGCCTGCCGTACGGTCTGCTGATCCTGGCGCTGGCGCAGCTCAGCCCGTACGCGAAGTGGCTGCCGGTGCTGGTGATCGGGTTCATCGCGGCCAAGCTGCTGCACACCTACAGCATGCTGGCGTCCGGCCAGCTCAAGATCCGGCAATTGTCGGCCGGATTCCTGTATCTGTTCGAGCTGGCCGGCTGCTTGATCCTGGCCGGGGCGTTGCTGGCGGTTCGGTAAGCCGAAATGGCGACCGGACCGCTTCGGGTTTCGGGCCTCCCATGCGTCTTTATGTAAAGAGGCATCGGGTCGTCGGGCCCTTCCGGCACCCCTCGAGGAGACCGCACCCATGAAAACCCTGGCCCCGCTGTTCCTGGCTATGGCCGTTCTGCCGTTGGCCGCGCAGGCGGACTACGAACAATCCTCCATCAACGAACGCGCCGAGGGCGACGACTCCGCCATCGGCTACAACACCGTGGCCGACGCGCTGACTGGCTTGTCGGCCAAGACCGGCGCCTCCAAGCGCACGACCAAGGACGGCTGGATCGAGATCGAGGACAAGGACCAGAACGCGCTGTGGTCGTTTGTGCCGGCGGACCATCCGGCCTATCCCGCCGCGGTCAAGCGCACCACGTCCGGTCGCGGCATGGCCGTGCAGATCGACATGAGCGGCCTGTGCGAGGCCGAAAAGGGCGCCTGCGAAACCTTGATGAAGGAGCTGGCGAAGAAGAACGAAGTGGCCCGCAACAATTTCATCCGCAAGCCGCCGCGCGGTGCGGCTGCCAAGGCGGATGTGACGCCGATCGGGAGCTTGATGTCGGCGCGGTAATCGCGTCGCCCGGTCAGGGCGGCGGCGCCACCCCCGCGGCAAATCGCTCCAGGGCCTCCACCACCTCGCGCGTGTGCGTGTGGTGGGGCGCGTGACCGGCGCGGGGGATCAGCACCGGCTGCGCCTGCGGCACCACGGGCATCACGCGGCGGCCGTGGTTCCAGAACGGCACGAGTTGATCGGCGTCGCCATGAATCAGCAGCAGCGGTGCGCGGATCTCGTCGTAACGCGGACTCAGGGTCTGCATGTAGGCGTTGAGCCGCGTCATGTCCTCGACGTTGTGCAGAAAGGTCAGTGGCCGCAGCGCCAGCCGGGCGCCGATGCCTTCCACGTAGTCCGCCGGCACCGGGTCTGGCGCCAGCACGGGTTTGACGGCGTCATCGAGCGTCAGCAGGCCGGCGGGGAAGACGGTGGTCCACGCAAACAGGGGGCCGATCACCGGCAACGTCCCGATGTCGTAGGTCCATCCCACCGAGCCGACCCAGTGCCCGGCCACGCCGCCGATCAGCACGCCGCCGGAGACCCGTTCCGGCAGTTCCACCAGCGCCGCCATCACGACCGAGCCCGCCCAGGAGTGGCCGACGATGATCGGCTTGTCGATGCCGAGCGAGGCGCTGGCATCGAGCAGTAACTCTGCGATGCGCGCCGGGGTCGGCCACTCGCCGGCCGGACGCTCGCTGTAGCCGTAACCCGGGCGGTCGAAGGCGATGACGCGATGATGCGGGGCCAGCGCCGGCAGGAGGCTGCTGCTCAAGTCCCGCAGGTTGGAACTGGCCCCGTGCACCAGCAGCAGCGCGGGGCCCGGACCCTCGCCCTGCTGGACATAGTGCAGGCGCACGCCGTCCACCTCGACGAATGCGCCCTGCGGTGGATACCGATGTTCGATCCACTGGCGGCCGATGACGGAGACGGCCAGCAACAGCAACACAGGCGAGCACAACAGCAACCAGCGGACACGACGGCGCATACGGGCGGAGGAGGGCAGGACGGAGGCAGGCCGCCATCATGCCAGCGTGGCGGCCTGCGCCGCGCCTGACCGGCTGCGGCCGGAGGGCGCGGGTCAGGGACTCAGCATTTGCCGAAGCCGCAGCGCTGGTAGTTATCCCAGAAAGCGTCGTCGCGCAGTCGCTGCTCGGTGGAGCGGTTGTCACCGCTGCGCGCGGCCGTGCCCCCGGATGGCGGGGTGTAGACGGGGCGGTCAGAGACCCGGTGACGCTCGCGGTTCGCCGCTTCGAGCGCGGCCTTTTCCTGCGCGGCCCGTGCCTGCTGTTCCAGATCCTTCTGGTGCTGGAGTAGCGCCTGGACTTCGCGGGTCATCTTGGCTTCGTGCGCGGCGCGCTGCGACTGGAGCTGGCCCTGCACCGCCGGTCCGAGCATCTCCGCAAGGCTGGCGCCGCGCAGGGCGGGCTTGAACAGGGAACGCCAGCTGCCGTCCATCTCCTGCACGTAGAGGTCATGGGGGTCGCCTTCGAGACTCAGCACGTCCTTGAAGGGCGTGGGCTGCAGCCGCCCATGTCGCAGCACCTGCCAGGTGTCGGAGGTGCTGCGGTAGAACGCCCACTTGTCCTCATGAGTCGCGGCCTGGATCGCGTCGATCAGCGGCGTGTTGTCCTTCGACGGGCGCGTGAAGAGCCGCGCATCAAACTCGGCAATGACGTCGCCGGGTTGGGTGTACATGCCGAGAATGCGAATGCGGTCAAAGCCGCGGCGGGTGGCGTCTTCGGGGAGGTCGTTCCACAGCGGCGTGAGGGTGTCGCCTTCGACCAGCAGCTTGCGCTGGTTGAAATACAGCACGTCGCCCGGCCGTGGGCCTTGGGTGCGGAAGTCGATCAGCCTTGCCGGCCGGGCCTCGCGGGGTTCGGGCGTGACGGCCAGGACGCCGGGCAGGCCGTCGGTGTAGGTGACCTTCAACCAGGACGCGAAGGTCGCGAGCGTGCCGGACGTGCGCATGATCATCGAGCTGGGCTGCAGGGCGCTGATGAACGCCTTGCCGTCGTCCTGCACGTTCTGCAGGGCCGCCAGTTCCTCGCCGGTGACCGCGCTGAGCAGCAGGAGGTCGTGACCAGTGCCCTCGATCGCAGGCCGGGCGGCGATCAGGTAGCCCGGGACAACGGCGGGCCTCTCGCGGCTGTACAGACTGTGCCGACTGCCGTTGTCGCGGATGTCGGTGTAGGGCAGCTCGCGCAGCTTGGCGGCCGTGCGGTGGGCGACATTGACCTTCCACAGTTCCACCGGCTTGCCCGGCGCCTTGGCGAGCACATGGCAATACGGCCGGCTGCTGCCAAGCTGCTCGTAGTGCTGGGGCACCAGGACCTTTCCGCTCTTGGAGTCGGCGTACCCCATCAGATCGTCCTTGCCGAAGGTGATCCAGATATCGGGTCCGTCGCAGTGGCCCGCGTACTTGGGGTCCACCTTCGTCGGCGCACTGCCGCAGGCCAGCAGCAGTGACGCCAGTCCGATGAGGGTGAAGCGCAGGGTCTTCATGGATGCACGTTCTCGCAGGGCCGGGGGCTCGGGTTGGTCCGCTTCATGCGGAGGTCGGATGCCGTCGTGCACAGCATCCCAGCGATGGGTGTTGGCTGTCACCCCATGATTCGGGGGTGTCGTCCCGCGGTTATTGACCCTTGAACACGGCATCGCGCCGTTCGAGGAACGATTGCACACCTTCGCGTGCATCCTCGCTGCGCATCACGCCGGGCATGTCATCGAAGATGTGTGCGGCGGCGTGGGCTTCGCCCTCGGCTTCTGCGAGGCGCGAGGATTTCAGGATCGCCTGCACGCCCATCGGCGCCGCCGCCGCCAGGCGCCGGGCGATCTCGCGTGCGGCGGCGAGTTGCTCCCCGGGTTTGACGACTTCCTGCACCAGGCCCGTGCGATGGGCCTCGGCCGCACTCCAGGCATCGCCGGTCAGCAGATAGCGCTGGGCGTTGGCCCAACCCATCTGCTGCGGCAGCCGCAGCGTGGCGCCGCCGCAGGGGTAGATGCCGCGCTTGACCTCCAGCATCGCAAAGCGCGTGTCGTCGGCGGCCACCCGCACGTCCGTGGTCAGCATGAACTCCACGCCCCAGGTGTAGCAGTAGCCCTGTACGGCCAGGACCACCGGCTTGCGACAGCGCGGTCCGCTGATCGCAAAGGGATCGATGCCACCTTCCGGCACCGGAAAGCCGTTCCCACCGGCGAAGATCGGCGCCCATTGGTCGAGTTCGACGCCGGCGCTGAAGTGCGGGCCTTCGGCATGCACCAGGCCGACCCGCACTGCGGGATCGCGATCCACCTGCCCGAGCGCGAGGGCGAGGTCGATGTACATCTGCGGCGACAGCGCGTTGTACTTCTCGGCGCGGTTGACCTTGATTTCCAGCACGTGGCCGGCGCGGTTCGATTCGATGTGAGCCATGGGGTCGTGATCCGGAAGGGGACAGGGGGCAGATTGTGATTTCGCAGCCGTGCACAGGCAGGCCGACTTTACTATGCGTGCGCCTGCCGTTGCCGCCAGACGATGCCGGAGCGTCTGCGCTGCAACTGAAGTGCCGTTCGCAGCGTATGGGAGGCTGCGGCTACAGTGGCCGCCGAGACGACTGCCGCCGGCCAGGGGCGTCGCCGATCCGATGCATCACTTACAGCGGGGAGACGTTTCATGACGGCATTTGCGGCGGTACTGCTCTACATCCTCTGGATGATCGTTCTGGCGCTGGTCTATGCCGGCCCTCGCATTCCGCAGGCGCTGTTCGGCATCAAGCGGATCGATAGCTGGGAGCGCGACAAGGCCCCGGTGGATCCGCAGTTCCTGCAGCGCGCCAAGGCCGCGCACATGAACAGCATCGAGAACTTCCCGCTGTTTGCCGGTGTGGTCACGATCGCCGCGCTGATGAACCAGATCGCGGTGGCCGACAGCGTGGCGGCTTACGTGCTGTATGCGCGCGTGGCGCAGAGCCTGGTGCACATCAGCGGCACGTCGTTCGTGCAGATCATGCTGCGCGCGACGTTCTTCCTGATCCAGATAGCCCTGATCGCCTACCTCGCGGTCACGCTGCTGCAGGGCTGAGCGTCGGCGAGCGCGGCCCCGCCGGGGCCGCGCTCAGCCGGGGCCGGAGTGGCGGCGGTATTCGCCCGGCGCACAGCCGCACCAGCGCCGGAAGGCGCGGGTGAAGCTGGCGGTATCGCCGTAGCCGAGTTGCAGGGCCATCTCATCGAGCTTCATGTCCGTGCCTTCGAGTAGCTGCAAGGCCAGCTGCCTGCGCTCGGCTTCCACCACGGCGCGGAAGCTGGTGCCCTCTTCCTCCAGACGGCGTCGCAGGCTGCGCGGCGCCATGGCCAGATGCCGGGCCACCTCTTCCAGGGTGGCGACCAGGCCGAGCGGGCCCAGGATCAGCTGACGGATCTGGCCGGTGATGCCGCTGAGCTGTCGCCGGTCCAGCTGTGCGCGACAGTGCGTTTCGAGCAGGCGCACCAGATGCGCGTCGTACATCGGCAGCGGGCGTTCCGCATCCTCGCGACGCAGCACGATCGCGTTCCGGGCGCTGCCGTACTGCGGCTCGACGCCGCAGAGTTCGGGGATGCGGGCGGCATGGGCCGGTGCGCGGCCCTGGTATTCCAGCCGCAGCACGCCAACGCCCGAGAGGCTCAGCTCGCGCAGCAGGTGGACGGCGGTCGCGGTGTCGCGCTCCAGCAGAAACTGGCGCAGATGCTGCGGAATCGCGCCGGGGTCGGCGACCACCGCGAATTCCCGCTCGTCGACGCTGACCGAGAGCTGGCAGTACGCGGTGCTGAGGGGCAGGTAGCGCAAGGCCGTCTGGCAGGCCTCGCGCAGCGTGCGGCTGATGCGCAGTGCGAAGCCCCAGATGCCGAAGGTGGCGATGTTGTACTGCAGCCCCAGTTCGAAGCCCAGGGCCGGCACCTGCGGCAACGCCAGCATGAGGTTCTCGATCAGCCGCATTTCCTGCTCGCGGGTGATCAGCGTATCGGCATCGCGCAGCTGGGCGGGGGTGATGCCGGTCCCCATCAGGCAGGTGTCGAGATCGACCCCCTGATGCGCGGCAAAGTTGACCATGACCTGGCTGATGGCCGCCGGATGCTGGAAGCGGGTCTCCATCGTCAGCGCCGCCTCGCTGGCCGGAAATGCCCGGCGACAGGCCGCCAATGCCCTGTGGGGTGGCAGCCACCTTCGCTATCGTGAGCCGTCGGTAGCCTCGCGCGGGAGTGCGTCATGCAGCAGGATCTGAATGCGTTGAACCAGGCGGCCATCGCCACGGCCCGAGAATATACAGGGGCGCTGGCGTGGCCGACGGTGGCCCTGGTGGGGCTGGTACTGGCGGGCCTCATCGCCACGCTCTGGGCGTTTGCCGTGGGAGCAATGCCCTTGTGGACGGCGACGCTGGTCTACGCGGCGCTGACCTATCTGTCGTACACCCCGTTGCACGAGGCGGCGCACGGCAACATCCACGGCCGGCATGATCGTCTGCAATGGCTGAACGACCTGTGCGGGTACCTGGTGGCGCCGCTGATCATGGTGCCGTTCTCCACGCACAGGGTGGAGCACTTCACGCACCACCGCTACACCAATCAGCCGGACAAGGATCCGGACTACGTGGTCAGCGGCATGCGCCATGGACTGCTGGCCTTTATCGTCTGCGGTTTTCGCTTTCTGTGGACGCAGAACACGTTCCTGTTCCGCGACTACTGGGCGACGGCACCGCTGCGCGAGCGGGCGGTTTACGTGGCGGAGGTGCTGGTGGCGCTCGGCTGGCGCGCAGCCTTCCTGGTCCTGGTGCCGGGCGAGTCGACGTGGGTGCTGCTGGTCGTCGGCTATCTCGCCGGTGCGTTCTTCACCGCCTACTGGTTTGCCTATCGGCCGCACCTGCCCTACGAGGAGCCGGCGCGCTACCGCAATACCAACAGCCTGCTGATGCCGCTGTGGATGAAGCCGCTGGAGTGGTTCTGGTTGGGGCAGAACCTGCACTCGGTCCATCACCTGTTTCCGCGCGTGCCGTTCTACCGCTATCACGCCCTGCACCGGCGCATCGAGCCGGCCATGCGCGCCCACGGCACGCCGATGATCGGCCTGTTCAGTCGTCGCGCGGTGCCGCC
>JBEIOK010000099.1:0-9906 GCA_040377605.1 Nevskiaceae bacterium
CGCCCGCGCGTCGCCCGCCGATCTGGCGGTGCGGACAGCCCTCATCCAGGGAAAGACCCGGAGGACGCAGGTCCGCAGGCAAGGCGCCGGCTTCGACCACCGGCGGCAGCGCGGCCGGTGCACGCGCGCGCGGCTCGGCCATGCGCGCTTCCCAGCGCAGTGCCCAGCCGTCGCGGCTGCGCAGCCGCCGCACCACGCCGTTCTGCGGCAGCTCGGTCCAGGTCAGGCCGTGATCGCGCATCCACTGCCCGACGGCACGGTCGCGCGCGTAGGTCCACAGATTGCCCGTCTCTTCGTGGCTCCAGAGCCTGAACGCACCGTAGCGCGTGTAGAGCTGCTGCAGGGCCGGCAGCATCTCATCGACGACGAGGCACAGCGGCTGCCCACGCTGACGCAACGCGCCGTCGAGTTCGATCAGGGATTCGCGGACAAACGCCCAATGGCGGTCGGCGGCATCCGGCTGCTGCCAGAGCTGTGGTTCGAGCACGTACAGCGGCAGCACCGGACCGGCCGCTGCCGCCGCGGACAGCGGCGCATGATCATGAACGCGCAGATCGCGCTTGAACCAGACGACGTGGAGCATGAGTCATAGAACGCAGGGCGCGGATCGATAGATGCACCTCCGAAGCCGGACGCTTACGTTTCGGCCGCCCAGATCGGCGCCTCAGGCCGCTGCTGCCGCTGCTCGGCCTGTTCGATAAACAGTTCGGCGCGGCGCACAAAGCCGCCGTCCTTCTTGTGCTGGAAGGCTTCGAGTGCGACGCGGAACTTGTCCAGCGCCTCAGCATAGCGTCGCTGTTGCAGCAGGGCGCGGCCGTGCATCAATGTGACGCGGCCAGACCAGTTGCCGCTCGGAGAAATCTGTTCCAGCTTGGGTTGCGACAGCCTGGCGATGAACGGCGCGGCCTCCTGCCACTGGCCGATTTTCAGAAGGCTATCGGCGAGGTCGTACATCAGGCGGTGCTCGGTCGAGCTGTCCGGGCCGTAGTTGATCTCGGTAAGCGTCAATGCGCGACGTGACAGATCGATACTGGCCTGCTGGTTACCCGCATTCTCGTAAACAGTCGAAAGCCCTTGTACGGATACCAATGCATAAGGGTGCCTGCCCTGGAAGCCTTGGTCGAAGATGCGAACCGCCTCCTGGTAGAGCGCGATGGCCTCAGCGTGCTTTCCACGATCACTGTAGGCGTCGCCCAGGATGGTGATGACGCGGCCGTAAGCCCCGTGCGTCTTGCCCATCTGTCGCGCCACCTTCTCCGGAAGGTCCTTGAGGATGGCGATAGCCTCATCCGCGCGATCCAGAGAGGCCAGCACGTCACCCAGCGTGGTCTGTACGGCCAGAGTGCGAGGCGCCTCCGGGCCAACGACACGCTGCATTTCTGAGAGCAGGGCCTGAGTTGCAACCAACGCTGCTTCGTTCTCGCCTCTCAGGCTTAACGCATAGGTATAGCTGGCCTGCTGTTGATAGTACTGATCCTGGTGCCGCGCAAACCGCTCGGGGGCCCGTGCGCGCAGTACTTCAAGACGCTGGATGCAGAGCATGGCTTGCTCGGCCAGTTCCGCTACATTCTGGGCGAGTTGAAGCAGTTCCGTTTTGGTACAGATCATCTGTGTGAGAGGCAGGCTATCGCCTGCAGGGGCCGCCGCGATCAACGCACTTATCGTCTCCAGTGCGGCCGTCGTTTCGCCTTGGCGCGCACGCGCGAGGAGCTGCGCGATTTGCATCGTGGTAGCCCCATCGGGGTCGTCCGCATGGTCTGGACCGAAAAGACGCTCTGCTGCTGCGAACTGACCCTGCGCCTTGGAATAGTTGCCGAGGCTGCCATAGGCCTCGCCGATCGTGCGATGCAATTCGGCGGCTGTTGCGGGGCTGATGCTGGCGAGCCGCGCATCGATCTTGTCGGCCGCGCGGTCGACGGCGTCCATGACGGTGACGTCCTTGTTGCCCGCGGTCAGCGGGTTGGCGACGGCAATCAGGTCCTGATTAAGAAACGTGTTGATGGCCTGGCTGATCTGCTTCTGGGCCTCGGCCTGCGTTAACGCCTGCCGTGTCTGCAGATAGAGCCAAGAGGTGGCCAGCAGCCCGAAGACCAGACTCGCAATAGCTGTGGCAAGCAGCGGCCGCCGGATGCGGGCACGTTCAAGTGCATGTGCTGCCGCCTGTGCTTTCTGCTTTAGCTGCAGGGCGCTTGCTTGCGCTGCGCGACGGGCATCGAGCGTACGCAATCGCTCCGCCAGCGCTGCTGCCGAAGGGAGCCGGCGCGCGGGATGGCCGTTGGCGGCGGTGCCGATATCTTCGCGCAGCAGTTCGTCCGTGATGTCCGCCTCCCAGCCGGCGGTCAGTGGGCGCTGCAGATCACCAACGGTGAGTTGATACAGCATCACGCCGAGGGCATAGACATCCGACTGTGCGGTTGGCAGCTGCCCGGCAAGCAGCTCCGGTGCGTAGTACAACGGCGTCCCGCTGCTGTCCTCCACCGCCTGCGTTGCCGTGAAGCCGAGGCGAGTGATGCCCAAGGCCTCGAGCGCGTTGCCCGCGAGCAGACGGCTGCTGCCGAAATCGGTGAGGCATACCTGAGGCTGGCCGTTGCCGTCTTCCCGAATCAGCAGATTGGCTGGCTTGAGGTCCTTGTGCAGGACACCGGCACTGTGTGCAGCGGCGACCGCGTCGGCGATATCGGCCATCAATCGCAGGCGAGTATTCAGCGGGAGCGTGCCGATGCCGCCATGGCGATCGGCCCAATCCCGCAAATTCTCGCCGCCGTACTCGCATTCCAGAAAGAATGGAGGTGAGTCGAAATTCCACTCCAGCACGCGCGCGAAGTCGCTGCGCTCGCCGAGCACCTCTCGCAGTAGCCGATACAGTGTTGCCTCGCGCTTGAGGGAGTTCAGGCGCTGGCCATCAATGGCGAACTTGAAGACGCGGTGCTCGCGCGTCTTGCCGTACTCGGCCAACCAGACCTCGCCCTCCCCGCCGGTCCCCAGCGGCCTGAGAAGCTGCCAGGCGGGACGTCCGGGAACGGCGTCCCCCGCCTTGAGCTCCAACCGCGATGCAGGGGCCTCAACCGCGCGGCGCTGGACCGGCGCGGTCAGGCGATAGCCGATGCGATGCTGTGTGGCGATGAGCTGCTGCGCCTCGTCGCCCAGCACCTTTCGTAGCCGGCTGATGGCGTTGGTCAGGACGCCCTCAACCGTGATTCTGCCGGCCCAGACAGTGGCCAGAAGTTCTTCCTTGGTGACCACTTCGCCAGCGTGCCGCAGGAGAACCAACAGCACCTCGATCGACTTGTAGTCGAGCTCGGCAACTGTGCCTCCGACCCTCAATTGCAGCTGCTGCTCGTCAAGTTCGGCGGGGCCGAACGACCACAGCACCCGGCGGGCGGCTTCGACGCCGTCCGCAGTCTCCTCTCGCTGCATCCCTTTCCCCTTTGCCGATCTTCTGGCGCAACCCTTTGATTCTGTTGGCCGCCCCCGCTCGGGCGATCGGGTGTTTGCTGCCCCGGAAGTTCTCAACCCTTATCTATGAGAACTCTGTGAGAACTGATGAGGACTTTATCAGCCCCTTTCGGCGACTGTCCGATCCGTGGCGCATGCAGCGCCGGGCAGGTAGGGGACAAACCGTCCTTGACCATCCTGCCTGTCAGGACTGCATGCGCCACACCTTTACTTGGATCGGTCAAAAAGGAGTGTGTCAATGAACAAGCTGAGCCAGAGGCAACGGAGTTTTCTGGGGACGGTGTTGCTGCCGTGTGTGCTGTTGGTGGGCTGCGGAGGCGGTGGTGGCGGTTTGATGGAGGGCGGGGATGGTTCTGGACCGGGGGACGAAACGCCGACGGGGCTGACCTGCTCGCGCGACGGGGGCATCAATACCTGTGCCGAGTTGCAGCGCATCGGCGGCCTGACCCGAAGCTTTGCCGAGCTCGGCGGGCTGCTTTACTCGGCGCGCTATTCAAATGCTCTGATCGCGGTCATGGCAGGGGCACCGCTGCCCTGTCCGGACGGCGGGACTTACAGCGGCACGGCAGGAACCGGCAACCGTGTGACGCTGACCTTTTTGGACTGTGCGACGGCCTTCGGCGTCGTTTCAGGCACGGCACAGGTGGTCTCCAACGGCACCAACGCCGTGACGACGGACGATGACGATATCGATCTCGACCTGGCCATTCGCGGCACGCGTTATGTCGGCCAGTTCAGTGCCCAGCACCGGCGCTTATCGGGTCGCGAGATGTTTGGCTTCGGGTTGGAGGCACCAGGAGCCATGGTGACGCCAGCGGGTCAACCAGCGCGTGCGCTCAGCGCCATCGGCGGCACGTTTCAGGAGCGCGAGGATGGACGCTATGAAGAACTCGGTGACCTCCTGATCGCTTTTGTCGACGGTGGCACCTCGTGGCAGCTGCAGTCGGATCTATCTGGTAGCGCCGCGTTGTTCCAGAGAACGACGACGGGCGGTACCTCGACGTTCTCGACATTTGCCACGCCAGTGGATGGCGCGCTTCAGTACCTGCGTTCGGTGCCTGGCAGCATCAGCCTTCGCGGAAATCTTGACCTGAGCTCAAGTCACTTCACGGCCGCCTTCACGTTGCTGGTGGGTTCGGGCAGTGCAAGCGCCGATGCAACCTGGGTGGGCGTACTGGCTGCTCCGCTCTATCGAGGCAATTAACCAGCGTTCCCGAGGTGAGGCATGCCTCACCGGCCAGCTTTGGATCGCCACACAGACAGATCACCCCGCGGGCGATCCGGCGCGCGCCGATGACAAGCATATTTGTCATTTTGACGACGATGCTTGGTCGCGAAGCCCCAGCCAATACGAGAGGCTTCATGAACAACAACCATGGGGAAGGCGTGAGTGAAATCAGGAAGGGTCCGAGAGAGTCAGGACCGGATATTCGCGCAGTCGTGGCCGAAAGAATTCGTATCGAGCGTGCCAGATTGCAGTTGTCACAGGAGGGTTTGGCGCATCGAAGTGGCCTGAGTCGTGTCCATGTCGGAACGATAGAGAGGGGAGAGGTGTCCTGCTCGCTTGATGTGCTCGCGCAGATTGCGCGCGCGCTTGGAGTTACCCCGGCGTCTCTATTGTTGACGAAAGATAGCGGCCGCTAGCGGTGCTCATCCCCCCGAAATAAACCCTAAATAATCAGACAAAGTCATGAACCTTTCCAACACCTTTATATCCACCGCTGCAAGGGCGTTGGCCCTTCCGTTGCTCCTCGCATTTGGATCGGTGGCTGCGCAGTCCCCGCCATCAACAGCACCGTCGCCTGCTGCCGAGAAAGTGGCGACGGTAGGTCCGCTGCAGTTTCGACTTGCTTCGCTTCGCGTCAGCACCCCGGATTTCCAGGGCGGCAACATGAAGAAAATATCAGACGTGCTGGTCACGCTGGAGATCGTCAATCAGGGGTCTGAGCCAATAGCGCTTGGTTATATCTCCCGCAGCGCGCGGATGGCCGACGATAAGGGCTACAGCTACGCGTCGGACCTCGCCACGACCGAGACGCAACTGGTCAGTGGGGTCGGCATCATCCGCAGTCGTCAGGCCGACAACACCTACATCGCCGAGCCGCAACAACCGCTACGCACAAGTTTTCGCATTCGAGGCGAGTTCAGGAAGGGACAGTCGCCCGGTGATCAATTCGACTTCACGGCCGAGTTCGCGGAGATCCGTGATCTTGGGGAGGGAACGCTCGAGATCGGGCGCCGCTACCCGTTGAGCTTGATTGGAATGCAGCGGTCGAGCGTTGGAGAAGTGCTGTCCGACACGCCAAAGGAAATTGGTTCCGAGCTCAAAAAGGCTTTCGGCGGTCTTTTCAGATAACGGTGTCTATTTTGAGTCGGCCGCCAATCGGCGCCACCTATTTTTGGGGGTTCTCAATGAATGTAAAAATATCAGCCGTACTATGCGGCGTGTTGCTGCTCACATCTGCTTGCGGGAGATCATCTGACGAAAGAACGGCTGACTCTGCGGAGACTCTTGATCAAGCCGCCACTCCGGTGGATCGCTCGGCGGAGAAGCCCGCGACCGCAAAGTCTCCGAAAGCAGATGCATCCGTGGCGGAAGATCGTTACATCAGTATCGATAGCGGCAACCAGGTCATGTTTCTTTATTACGGCCTGTCCGGGATGCCGCCCGACTATGATGCAATCGCCAGGGCCTACTCATCCGACTACAGAAGTACCTCAGACGCCTTCAGGAAGCAGGACATCTTGAGCGCGATCAAGCCGCGTATTGAAGGTCACATTGCCGACGCCAGCACGCAACGATATTTCATTTACGAGATCGATCCGAATCTGGATCACTACGACTTCACGGCCAAGGCATTTCCGGTCCGCAATATGGCGGATGGAGTTAATTGGTATGTAAACGACAACAGCGACTACAAGCTGTCGTTCAATAACTGGGACGAGTTTAATGAGCTCTCTGTGACTGATGAGACCATCGCTCGGCAGATCGAGCAATTGGTTGGCAGCTTTCGCAGCTTCTCTCTTCTTGTTTATGGCTTCGCGCAGGAAGTTGATCTCAACCAGAAAGTGGTCAAGGCGCAGGTTGTGAAAGTGGTCCTGCGCGACGCTCGTGGCAATACGCTGGCCACAAACTGAACCTCACGGAGAAGAAACGTGCGAAAGCTCATGATTGCTGTGGCGGTGCTGCTGGTCGCCTGCGGCGCCAAGCTGGAAGGTTCCTATATGGCCAGCACGCCAGTGGGTCCCGCCTCGATAACCTTCGAAGACGGTGGTCATGCTGCGTTGACTGCGCTGGGCCAGCGCATTGCTGCCCAATACGAGTTATCCGGCGATGATCAGATACGCCTGATCGTTGGGGGGCAGGTTCAGATGCTGAGCATTCTGCCCGATGGCGCGCTCAGGGACGTCAGCGGCATGATTTATCGTAAGCAGTAAATATCAACTGCGGAAAAACAAAGAGCCGGTATTGCCGGCTCTTTGTTTTCTGCCATCGACTTCACCGAAGGCGATGTGGTGATCAGTGCCCGCCGCCGTCCAGCGACTTCACGGCCTGAATCATCTGCACCATGACCTTCTGCGCGTCGCCATAGACCATATTGGTGTTGTCCTGGAAGAACAGCTCGTTCTCGACGCCGGAGTAGCCCTTGCCCTGGCCGCGCTTGACGACGTAGACCTGCTTGGCCTGGTCGACGTTGAGGATCGGCATGCCGTAGATCGGGCTGCTCTTGTTGGTGCGCGCCGCCGGGTTCACGGTGTCGTTGGCGCCGATGACGATCGCGACGTCGGCTTCCTTGAACTCGTTGTTGATGTCTTCCATGTCATAGATGATGTCGTACGGCACACCGGCTTCGGCGAGCAGCACGTTCATGTGACCGGGCATGCGGCCCGCGACCGGGTGGATCGCGAACTTCACTTCCACGCCCGCATCCTGCAGCAACTTCACGAACTCGAAGAGCTTGTGCTGCGCCTGCGCCACCGCGAGGCCGTAGCCCGGCGCGATGATGACCTTGGAGGCGTAGCGCATGTTGATGCCGGCGTCGCCCGCATCGACCGGCTTCATGCTGCCCTTGATCTCGCCCTGCTCTTCGCCGCCGGTGGCGCCGAAGTTGGAGAACAGCACGTTGGAGACCGAGCGGTTCATTGCCTTGGCCATCAGCAGCGTCAGCAGCGTGCCGGCCGAGCCGACGACCATGCCCGCTACCATCAGGGCCGGGTTGCCGATCACGTAGCCCTCGAAACCGACGGCCAGACCCGTGAAGGCGTTGAACAGCGAGATCACGACCGGCATGTCGGCGCCGCCGATCGGCATCGCCATCATCACGCCGTAGACCAGCGACAGCACGAAGAACGCGGCGATCAGTTCCGGGCCGACGTTGCCGCCCTGGTACACCGTCCAGGCACCGATGCCGAGGATGGTCAGCAGGATCAGGCCATTGACCGCCTGCAGGCCGGGGAAGCGCCAGACGCCGTTGACGCGGCCGTCGAGCTTGGCCCACGCGACCAGCGAGCCGGACAGCGACACGGCGCCGATGATGCCGCCGAGCACGGCCATGCCGAGGATGATGTCGCCGTGGGCCTTGTGGCCGAACAGCTCGATCGCGGCGATGGCCGCGGCCGCGCCGCCGCCCATGCCGTTGTAGAGCGCGACCATCTGCGGCATTTCGGTCATCGCGACCTTCTTGCCGCTCCACCACGCCCAGCCGAGGCCGACTGCGAGAGCGATCACCGCGAGCACGATGTTGGTGGTGAGGTAGGGCTCGGCCTTCGGGTTGACGTCGGCGATGTACAGGAAGCTCGCCGCGACGGCGACGACCATGCCGACACCGGCCACGACGATGCCCGAGCGCGCCGTGACCGGCGAGCTCATGCGCTTGAGGCCGTAGACGAACAGCAGCGTGGCGACGATGAAGCTGGCGTCGATGATGAATTGAGCGTTCATGTGCATCAGCCCTTCTTCTTGTCGGACGGCTTGAACATTTCGAGCATGCGCTCGGTGACGACGTAGCCGCCGGCGGCGTTGCCGGCGCCGAGCAGCACGCCGAAGAAGCCGATGGCCTGCTCCAGCACCGAACTCGCGTTGACCAGCGCCCACAGCGCGCCGACCACGACGATGCCGTGGATGAAGTTCGAGCCCGACATCAGCGGCGTGTGCAGGATCGCCGGCACGCGGCCGATGATCTCGTAGCCGGTGAACGCGGCGAGCATGAAGATGTAGAGGGCGACAAAGCCGGTGATGGCAGTGGTTGCGTCCATGATGAGTTCCTGTGGAGTCTGGACTGGCGCGATCAGGCGCCTTCGATGGCCTTCTTGGCCGCTTCGTTCTTGATCTCGCCGCCGTGCGTCAGGCAGGACTTGGCGAGCACTTCGTCGGACCAGTCGAAGTTGATCACGCCGTCCTTGGTGAACAGCTCGATCAGATTGAACTGATTCTTGGCGTAGAGCTCGGAGGCGTGCTCGGCGAGCAGCGAGGGCACGTTCAGCGGCGCGACGATCGTCACCTGCCCGATCTGCACCGTCTCGCCCGGCTGCGTGTATTCGCAGTTGCCGCCGCCTTCTGCCGCAAGGTCGATGATGACGGCGCCGTTCTTCATGCCGTCCACCTGGGCCTTGCTGATCAGCTTCGGCGACGGGCGGCCCGGGATCGCGGCCGTGGTGATGATGATGTCGGCGGACTGGATGTGCTTGGTGACGACGGCCGTGATCTTGTCCTTCTCTTCCTGCGTCAGCTCGCGGGCATAACCGCCCTCGCCACGGGCGTCGACGCCGGTGTCGATGAACTTGGCGCCGAGCGACTCGACCTGCTCCTTCACTTCCGGACGCACGTCATAACCTTCGACCTTGGCGCCGATGCGGCGCGCCGTGGCGATGGCCGACAGGCCAGCGACGCCGACGCCCATGACCAGCACCGTGCCCGGACGGATCGAGCCGGTGGCGAAGGTGGTCATTGGCATCATGCGGGCGATGTTGGTCGCGCCGAGCAGCGCGCCGTAATAACCGGCCAGTGCCGCCTGCGAGGACAGCGCGTCCATCGCCTGTGCACGCGTGATGCGCGGCACCAGTTCCATGGCGAAGCAGGTGATCTTCTTGTCGCGCATCAGCTTGACCAGATCCGGCTCGCGATGCGCATAGATGAACGACAGCAGCGTGCTGCCCTCCTTCATGGCATCGACGATATCGGCGGTCGGCGGCTGCACGGAGACGACGATGTCGGCGTCGCTGACCAGGCCCTGCGGATTGGCGGCGGCCGTCACGCTTTTGTAAGCCGTGTCGGGAATGCGACTGGCCGCGCCAGCACCGGTCTGCATGTGAATTTCGCAGCCCAGCTTGGCGAGCTTGTCGGCGACGGCGGGTACCAGGGCCACGCGCTTCTCGTTGGCGCGCGTCTCCTTGAGTACGGCGAGTTTGACCGGCATGAATGACTCCGTGAACGCGAGAATAAAAGCTCGA
>JBEIOK010000103.1:0-9583 GCA_040377605.1 Nevskiaceae bacterium
TCGATAGAATCTTCGGGGATGTGTCGTGCAGGCACGAGTCTGGTGGGTGGGGGTCACACTGGTCGCGTGGACCCTGAGCGCTTGCGGCAGCGGCACGACCGCGGAAACGCCACCCGCCGAAGAAACATCACAACCCCCCACAGAGACGTCACCCCGCGAGGCGGGTCCGTGGGTCCTCGATGTCGCACGCGGCGAGGCCCTGTACATCGAGAAATGCCAGGGCTGCCACCAGCAAAACGGATCGGGCGGCTACGGCCCGGCGCTAACGGATACGGGCACGTGTCCGCCTTGCGCCGAGTTCACCCGGCTGTGGCAGCGCATCGACGAATTCATGCCGCTACGCAACCCGGCGGCCTGTGACGCAAGCTGTGCCCGCGACATCGCGGCCTGGATCTTCAACGGCTTTTCGACAACACCCAGCTGCTCGATCGAGTTTCGCTACGACAGCATCGACGCGGATCGTTTCGAGGCGACGGTTCTCATCACCAACGGGCGCGGTCAGGACGTGCCCACCTGGCGCCTGGGGTGGACGCTGCCGCCGGGGCATCAGCTTGTTTCGAGCCGGAACGCGCAGTTCACGGAGACTCAAGGGCAGATCGTATTGCGGCCCCAGGAGTCGACAGCGCTGATTGCCCGCGGCGCGACGCTGGCCATCGGCTTGCAGGGAACGCATGGTGGCATCGTGCCGGTACCCGCCGACCTACGGCTCGAGGCGCCGCCCTGCTTCACACCGCCGCCATAGGCACCCTGACGACAGATCAACAGACCGTGTCGGATGCTGCCGACCGTCAGGTGAGGCCGTGCTCGCGGTACACGCTCGGCGCCCGCCCCGTCCATTTGCGGAAGGCGCGCGTGAAATTCGCCGGATCACTGTAGCCGACGCGCAGCGCGATCTGCTCGATGCTGAGACTGGCGTCGTCGAGCAGGCGCAGCGCGTCTCGGCGACGCGCTTCGTCGAGCAGCTGCTGATAGCCGAAGCCGCGCTCCTGCAGGCGGCGCTTTAACGTACGGCTCGACAGCCGCAACGCGGCGGCGACGGCTTCGAGATCCGGATAGCCGTCGCGTTCGCTCGACAGCAGGGCGCGCACCTGTGCCAGCAGGTCACCGGTGTAGCCGAGCTGGGTCAGCTCCTGCTCGCACTGTTGTGTCACCAGCCGTGCAGTGACTGGATCGGCGGAGTTCAGCGGCTGGTCGAGAAACTCGACCGGGAAGCGCAGTGCGTTGATGCCCGCGGAGAAGCGCAGCGCTGGCAGACGGTCACGGTAGGCCCTCGCATAGGCCGGCTCCGGGCAGTCGAAGCACAGTTCGATCGGTGTGCGGTCCGCGCCGTCCTGCCGCAAGCCCAGCATCGGCACCATGCGCCACAGGCCGACCAGAAACAGGTCGAACATGCACTGCCGCATGGATCCCAGGGCCAGCGTCTCGGTGACTTCGATCACCCCCTGTGGTCCCTCCTCACTGACCGTGATCGTCAGGTTCGGCAGCCGCAGCGCAAGAAAGCGGCTGCCGAAGGCGACCGCGCTGCGCAGCGTGGCATAGCTCAGCAATCCGTAACCGACAAAGCCGTGCGAGGTCAGGCTGCTGTGCAGGCCGATCTCATAGCCGAAGGCCGGGGTACCGCTGAGCTTGAGCCCGCGATGCAGCAGGGTGTTGGCCTGCAGCATCGACAGCCGCCCGTCGGCGCGATCGAGCAGGCCTTCCGGGATCTGCTGGCCGTCGAGCATAGCCGCGCGGGAGACGCCCAGCCCTTCAGCCACCGCAAGAATCAGATGGCCATAGGCCACCGGGATCGCAGGGCGGGTGAGGGCTTCGGCTTTCACGATGCAGGAGCGAGGCATGGCCTGAATTGACAGGCATCTTGGCACGTTCACCTCTCACGGAACAGCTCCCGTCTGCGGCCCAATGGGACCCGGTGCCGAAGGTGCCATCGCGTGCTTGCGCGCTGCGAAGAATCAGAAGGGGGAGACGATGAAAGCGACGACATCCGCTCGTAGGGCGAGCATGGGTCTGATCGGAGCGCTGATGCTGAGCGCCTGCGCGGGCGACTACGGCGGCAGTGCGGACAGCGGCAACGGCGGGCCGAATCCCGGTGGCGGCGGCAGTTTCAGCGACGTGAAGTCCTTTCACGATGCGCGCGTGCAGTCGACGATGGATTTCTGCCGCACCTGTCATGTGCCCGGTGGTGTCGCCGACACCGGGGAAGGCGAGCGCTTCATGCTTTCCTCCGACCGCTCGCAGGACTACGAGCGGCTGCGGGCATCGTGGGAAGCGCTGGGTCGCGGAGTCGAAAGCAATCGCATCCTGACCAAGGCCTCCAACACCGATCCGCAACCACATTCCGGCGGCGCGCCGTGGCCCAAAGACAGCGCGCCCTACACCCACATGAAGATCGTGCTCGGCTGCTGGGACGATCCAGGCCGTTGCGCAGGGCTGCTCGCCGCCGCTGGCAGCGGCGGCCCGGTGGTGGACGCACCACCGCTGCTCGGCAATCCGGGCAAGCATTACTTCATCAACCAGTTGTGCGATGGGTCACCCGACAGCCAGGCGATCGACTGGAACCAGGATCCGCGCCGCCTGCTGACCCAGGCCGGAGGCCTGATCGACAGCGAGCAGTACGCAGTGCACTTCAACGATCCGTATGAGATCTGCCACACCGATACCCTGTTCGATACCCAGGCCCGCCAGAACGAACGGCGCGTCGCTAAGGGCCAGAAGCCGATCTACTCCGCCAAGCGCGACCCGGCAACCTGCGGCGAGTGGCGCGCCGCCGTACAGCGCGGGCATGACTGGATCGCCCTGGGGCCGACCAATCAACCGCGGATGGATGATCACGCCAGCGGCGCGGTGCAGATCACCAACTACACCGCGGAAGAATGGAACAGCCTATGGAAGCTGTGGGGCATGGACCAGCGGCCGGAAAACTACGACGCGCAGCTGTTCGAGCGCTATGGCCACTCGCCGACGCCGGATCATCTCTACAACCCGTACCCGATCGTCGATCCGGCGCGGGGCATCGATGAGCGTCCAATGCTGACGAAGACCTTCGGCGGCACGGGCCGGCTGCCGCTGGGCTTCGGCCAGGGCCGCAAGGCGGACGGCACCTATGCGGGCACGCTGAGCCTGAACTGCTTTTCCTGCCATGCCGGACAGATCGGCAGCGGCGAGATCGCGGGCCGCGACGGCAACGGCAACGCCGCGAGCTATGGCGCCAACGCCTACGGCAGTTTCATGGGGCTGCCCAACAGCAATACCGAACTCGGCGTGCTGATCATCGACCTCGCCCACATCGGCCTGTTTCCGAACACGCCGCTGCCGGCCGCCGGCTACCTGCCGCTGGTGAACACCACCCGCGGCACCAATGCCGCAGACACCGAGATCGAGGCGATCGTCGCGATCCGCGACTTCGACACGCTCAACTTCCAGCGCCCGTTCCTGTATCCGGTGCACGACAGCTACGGCGATCAAGACCCGCCGGCCTGGTGGTGGCTCAGCAACAAGACGCGCTACCTCTGGTTCGGGGGGCACTCCACGGACTCCTCGCGCGGCAACATGTACTTCGGCAGCGTCAACGACCTCTCCGGCGACCAGGTCAAGGAGAACGAAGGCATCTTCGAGGACGTGCACCAGTGGTCGCTGACGGTGGAGGCGCCAACCTATCCCGGACCGATCGACACCGCACGTGCCGAGCAGGGCGCGATCCTGTTCCACGAGAAGGACCTGTGGGCCGACGGCGAGAACGACGACATCCTGCGCCCCAAGGGAAATGGCTCGTGCGCAAGCTGCCACGGCGCGTACTCGCCGCGTTACATCCACGACACCCGATTTCTGCCGACGCCCAAGCTCGCCGGCATGGTTGGCTACACCGTGCCAATCGAGATCCTCGATACCGACCCGGCGCAGGCCACCGGCTGGTCGCGCGAAATCCGCGAACACGTTTCCACCTTCTGGTGGTCGTACCCGGACGCAATGCCCGGCTACCGCCTGCCGGAAGACAAGAGCGCGGTCACCGAGCTGGTGGATGACTTCGCGATTCTCGGGATCGAGGGCGGCGACCTGGCCGATCATCTGAGCCGCAACCTGCAGGACATGGGCATCTTCGATCCGGTGGGCCAGGTCCTCGGCACAGTGCTCGGTACCGCACTCGATCCGGTTCCGACCATTCCATTGGGTGAGTTCGCCGGTCGTCTCAAAGGCGCCTGCGGCTTTGAGGAAAAGACAGTGGGCTACGTCACGCCACCGCTGCACGGCGTGTGGGCCAGTGCGCCGTACTTTCACAACGGCTCGATTCCCGATGTCTGGAGCGTGCTTGATCCGGATGCGCGGCCGACGATGTGGCGGCGGGAGCGCAGCCGGACGCCGGTGCATTTCAACCAGTTCGAGACGCGCATGAGCGCCTACGACCACGACAAGCTGGGCTGGAAGTATCAGCAGATGAGCTGCAGCGACGGCGGTGCAGGCGTCCCGTACTACACCTGCCAGCCGCAGGTCGAGGCACCCGACACCGCCCTGTGGCTTACCGACACGCTGCTCGGTGGGTTGTTGTGGCCGACCTGGCTGGTGCCGCCGCCGATCGGCGCCAAGGGTCTGGAAGACCGCATGATCTTCAACACCAACCTCTATTCGAAGAAGAACAAGGGACATGAGTGGACCCGCGTGTTGAACGACGCCGAGCGCCGTGCATTGGTCGAGTACTTGAAGACACTGTGAAACGGCCGCGCCAAATCCGAGTCCTGATGGCCAGCGCCGGGCGCGGGGACGCGCGGCCGTGGTGTGTGCACCGCCCGGCAAACCCGAGTAGCGGGCTTGCAGGGGCGCTGACTAGGATGGCCGCATGAGAAAACCACTCGTGATCGGGGTCTGTCTGCTGTCGCTGGCGGTGATGCTGCCGCCTGCGGCGACGGCCGCGGACGCCCTGCCGCCGGCACCGCCGCTCTGGGCGCCGCAGGCCGACGGCACGATGACCGGCCTCAAGCATCTGCGCGGCAAGGTCGTGCTGGTCGACTTCTGGGCCTCGTGGTGCGCGCCGTGCCGCGAGTCGCTGCCGCAGCTGGATGCCTGGTATCGCGACTGGCGTGATCGCGGCTTCACGGTCCTGGCCGTCAACGTCGACACCGAGCAGCGCAAGGCGCTGGCGTTCCTGAAGCAGAAGCCGGTCAGCTATCCGGTGGTTTACGATCCGGAGGGGTTCTGGCCCGAGCAGTACGCGATCAAGGGCATGCCGTCGGGATTTCTGGTGGACCGAAGCGGACGCGTCCGCGCGGTGCACCATGGGTACAAGGCAAAGGATCTGCCGCGCATTCGACAGGAGATCGACGCGCTGCTGACCGAAACGGGGAGAGAGCACCGATGAAAACTATCTTGTCCGCAACCGCACTGCTGCTGGTGGCGCTGGCCGGCGGCGGCTGCGCCACGGTGCAGCCCTGGGAGCGGGGCGATCTCGCGCGCCCGGAAATGGCCTTCGAACCGGACCCGTTGCTGGCCGGGTATCGGCGTCATGTCGAGTTCAGCAAGGAGGCCGCCAGCGGCGGTCCCGCGCTGTCCGGCGGCGGTTGCGGGTGCAATTGAGATGAAAGCCAAATCCGCATTGCAGGCCCTGACCACCGCTGCACTCGCGCTGCCCGGCATTGCGGCCGCCGAGGTCCAGACCGAATACCTGTTTGCGCATTACCAGGAGGCCGATCTGTCTGCCGGCAAGGGCGGCGGGGTCGGCTCCGAGCGTTACGAGATCAACTCGCATCGCTTCCGCGTCGTCTCGCCGATCGCAGGCACGATCGGTTCGGTCAACTTCACCTATGAATCGCTCAGCGGTGCCTCACCCTGGTTCATCACGCCCGGAGCCGACGGTCGGCCGGTACAGGTCATGAGCGGGGCCAGCATCCGCGAGGAGCGCGTCGATATCGAGCCGGGCATCGCCTTCAAGTTCGAGGATGCGCAGGTCTCGACCAGCATCGGCTATTCCAAGGAAGACGACTACGAAGCCTTCAATGGCGGTGCCGAAGTGGAGTTCACGCCCAAGGGCGAGGCCCACAGCTATGTCGGCGGTATCGGCTACTCCTACGATCGTCTGGAGCCGACCGATGCGCGGGTCGCGCCCTATGAATACCGTATCGACAAGGCGGACAAGGATGCGTTGAGCGCCTATGCCGGCGTCTCCTTCATCCTTGATGCGCAGACCGTGCTGCAGACCAGCCTCGGCTACACGCTCAGCGACGGGTATCTGTCGGACCCCTACAAGCTGGCCTGGATCACCGACCAGGCCAATACGGTCAGCGACTGGCGACCCGGTCGGCGACAGGCCTTCACCATCAACGCGCGCCTGCGCCACTACGTCTCGACACTCGGGGCTGCGCTGCATGTCGACTATCGCCTGTATGACGATGACTGGCAGATCACCGCACACACGCTGGAGCTGGCCTGGAACCAGGTCTTCGCCGACAGCTGGCGTCTGACGCCGTCGATCCGCTGGTACAGCCAGAGCCAGGCGTACTTCTATGCGCCGTTCTACGCGGCGATGCGTAGCGATGGCCTCGCCAGTTCCGACTATCGGCTGTCGCCGTACGGTGCCCTGTCGCTGCGACTGGATCTGCGCAAGGTCATCAACCGGTGGGAGCTCGGCCTCGGCGCCGAGCGCTATGAAGCTAGCGCGGACTACGCTCTCGAAAACGTCGGCGTCGAGAACCCGGGGCTCGTCGAATTCATCGCGGTCAGCGCCAAGCTCGCGTACAAGTTCTAGTCAGCAGTTCCCTCTCCCCTGCGGGCGAGGGCGAGGGCAAGGACTCCATCAATCCCCGCTACGCTGCGCTCGCCTCGAGTGCGGCGCAAAGCGCCGATTATCGGGAGGCCGCCGCCGCACCTGGCCCCCGACACGGCCATCCTGAGCGCCGCGAAGGATCTCCTCTCCACAAGCGCTACGCTTGGTCGAAGACCCACCACCCGCGCCTGTATCCTGCGAAGGTGATCAAGCACCAACACCGCTTCCACGCCATGGGCGGGCCCAACAGCCTGCAGCTTTATGCTGCAGATGAAGCCACCGCCCAGCGCGCCGCGCAGGCCGCGCAAGCCGAAGTGCAGCGCATCGAAGCCAAGTATTCCCGCTACCGTGACGACAGCATCGTCTCCCGCATCAGCGCCGCCGCCGGCAGCGGCACTGCAATCGAAGTGGACGACGAAACCGCCGGCCTGCTCGACTACGCAGCCACGGTCTACGAACAGAGCGACGGCTTGTTCGACATCACCTCTGGCGTGCTGCGCAAGGCCTGGGATTTCAAGGCACGGCGCATTCCGGACCAATCCGAGATCGACGCCCTGCTTCCACTCATCGGCTGGCCGAAAGTCCGGTGGCAGAGGCCGCAGCTTGCGCTGCCGCTGAAGGGCATGCAGATCGACTTCGGCGGCTTCGGCAAGGAGTACGCGGCGGACCGCGCCGCTGCCGTGCTGCTGAGCCTCGGCATCCGTCACGGCCTTGTCGAACTCGGCGGGGACCTCCGCGTCGTCGGTCCGCATCCGGATGGCGCCCCGTGGCAGATCGGCATCCGCCATCCCCGCAACCCGGAAGCTGCCATCGCCACGATTCCACTTCACCGCGGGGCGCTGGCGACGAGCGGAGACTATGAGCGGTACTTCGAGCAGGCAGGACGTCGTTACAGCCATCTGCTCGATCCGCAGACCGGCTGGCCGAAAATGGATGGGTTCGCCAGTGTCAGTGTCGTCGCGGATCAGTGCTTGATTGCCGGTTCTATATCTACGGTTTCTATGCTCAGAAATCGATTGTTAAGTGATCAATGGCTGAGTAGGAGCGAACTAACTGCACTTACAGTTAGTGAAAACATGAGCACTAAAAGCTATTATGTTAAAAGAGACATTATAAACAAGTAAACAGGGAGGATATTATGATCTTCGAGGATTCCCCCAAGCTTCTCGCCAACGCCGATGCGGTTCATGCAAGAAAAGAGCAACTGCAGGAGCCTCATATCCTTCCGCTCAAAGAGTTCGTGGATTCGATTCGCAAAAGATCGAGTTGTGGCGAACGAATCCCATATTTTGATCCTTGGGATGGTGGTGTAAATGCCGAAGTGCTGTTCCTTCTCGAAGCTCCAGGGCCAAAATCGCTGGTCTCAGGATTCATATCCAGAAACAACCCAGATGAAACTGCTAAAAACTTCTTTGAACTTTCAACTATAGAAAGAAAGAGAACAGCTATCTGGAACATCGTTCCTTGGCATATCCACGTCGAGGTCGGCAGCGATCCGGGCGACTATCCGGCTGCAAAAGCAAAATCTGCAAATATCCGGCCTGCAAGCGGCGCCGATATAGCTAGAGGAAAGGTGTTTCTGGACGAACTGCTTGGTCATCTGCCGAATCTCAAGGCAGTCGTGCTGGTTGGTGGGAAGGCGCAGAAAGTCAGGCCCCACCTCTACAGAAACTGGCCATCGCTGAAGGTCTTCGAATGCCCGCACCCGAGCCCGCAGTTTATTAATCGATCTAAAGAGAAAAACAAAAATCGAATTCGAGATGCTATGAAGCAAGTCGAAACCTACATTAATTCAGGTCTTGAACGATTCGGCTGGTCGAGCATAAACCAGGTTGTAATCACAAAGGTGGGTGGTGGTGCCTAGCAAGTAGCTCCGGCCCGTATTTAAGGCAGTCGCATCGCATTTCTGGCGTGGCAAGTTGGCTCGCTAGAGCAGCTTCACCACCATATCCACCAGCGTGCGGATCAGCCGCTCACGCGACAGGTGCGAGGGCTTGTAGAGCACGGTCTGCAGGATGGCCGACCACACCATCGTCATCAGCAGGAAAGTGCTGGCTTCAGGATCATCAAAGTGGATCACGCGCTGGCTCTTGTGGCGACCTTCCTGGGCGATGTGTTGCAGGCTGTCGTGCAGGTCGCGCGCCTCCGGGATCGACCACAGGAATGGGATCTCGCGTAGCGCCACGCGCAGCAGGTCGCTGCGCTTCTCCAGCGCGCGGGTCATGGCGCGCATCCAGTAGTCGATGCCGCCGCGGGGCTGGTCTTCCAGGGCGAGGGCCTCGCGCAGGCTGGCTTTCACTTCCACGGTGATGTCGCGCATCGTGCGGCCCAGGGTCGCGGCGACGATGGACTGCTTGTTGGGGAAGTACTCGTACAGCGAGCCGATGCTGACGCCGGCAAGATCGGCAACACGGTTGGTCGAAACGGCCTCGTAGCCTTCGCGAGCGAGAAGCTGAGCGGTGGCGTCGAGGATGGCATCCACGGTAGCGCGGGCGCGGGCCTGCACCGGCTGCTTTTTGGGCAGTAAATCAGACGCTTGAGCCATTCCATCCTCGCTGGCTTCGCGCTCCTGCGGCAGAGACCGCAATCCGAGTAGTTACCGAGCGCTCGCTCGGGTTAGCTTACTCCGGAGTGCGCATCCGCGTCGTCGCGACCGATCGACGGCCGCAGGCGGCGCCGGAGGAGAGCCCCATGCGCCCAGAGCCGATTTCCTTTTTGCTGTATCGCGCCGCTGTGCTGGCGGTGTCGGCGCTGATGCTCGGAAGCTGTGCCGGCGAGTACGGCAGCTCTCACGAGCAGGGCCCGAATCCAGGCGGTAGCGGCAGCACAAAA
>JBEIOK010000225.1:0-4023 GCA_040377605.1 Nevskiaceae bacterium
CCATGCGGCAGATACAGCGGCGACCGCTCTGCCGACTCGTCGTAGCCACAGCGGGGACAGACTGCCAGGCCACTCTTGTTGGCAAAACAGCCGGGGCAATGCTTTTGGTAGATCACAGACGGCTCCTTCGCATCCGCGCGAGCCACCGCATTGTATAAACTGCACCGGGACCTCGCCTGGAGCGTGATCGTGCAATCCGCTACGTCCGTCGCCTTTGCCTCCGACCTTGCCGCCCTCCGGCGAGGCGGGACATGAACGCCCCCCTGCATCGCGGCAGCCTGCTGCTCGCCGATTTCAGTGATCCGGTCCGCGAACACCGCTACGACGAGGCACTGACGCCCTTCGAGCTGCGCGAGTTGGTCGATCATGCCCAGGCTGCCGGCGGCCAGGTGGTCGAACATCTGTCCCGCAAGCTTGTGGTCTTTCACCCCCAGGCCGAACCACTGCTGCAACTGGCACGCGAGATGCTAGAACGCTGTGGCCGCATCCGCGCTAAAGATCCCGAGCGGCACTCACTGACCGTGCGCGCGCTGTTGGGCTTTGGGGAGGTGCGTATCGACGGCCAGCGCGCATGGGGCGAGTGGACCCACCTGCTCAGCGGGTTGATCTCGCAGGTGCCGCCGCATGCGATTGCCGCGCTGTCCAACTACTCGGAGCGCCTGCCGGCGACTGCATTGCCCTCGGCACCGCGCGCACTGCGACCGGGCCTGATGCTACTGCAGATGACCGATCCCACCGGAGTCGAGACCCAGCTCGCCTCCCGTCTGTCGGACGCCGGCCGCGGCGTCTTCACCAGCTTGGTCGTGCGCCTGCGCGGCGAGGTGCGCACCATCGCACCGGCCGACTGCCCGGTACTGATCGGTCGCGATGCCAGCTGCCCGCTACGCATCACCGGCCCCACGGCCTCGCGCGTGCATGGGCGCATCGAATACCAGCAGGGTCGCTACTACTACGCCGATGACAGTCGCAACGGTAGTTACGTATTGACCGGCGGCGGCGAGGAACTGCGTGTCGCCAAGGACAAGCTGGTCCTCGCCGGAAGCGGCGCCATCAGCCCCGGCGCTCCGATTGCCGAGCAGAAGGGCGAAGTCCTGCGCTACAGCACGCAGTCGCAGAAACTCGGCATGGCCGACGCGGTCGGCGCGAGCGACGACACGCGACCGCTGAGCCCTCGCTGACGCCGCGGAGACGCTGCCTTACGCCGCCGGCGGCGGATTCGACGAGGTGGCAGTCGCGGCCGCCGACGGCGTCGATGGCGGATCGCGCGGTGGCCAGAAGAAATCCTGCGGCCTGCGCAGGAAGCGCCGTCGCAGTCGCACCAGCAACTCGCGCCGTCCCTCGAAACGGACCCGCTGCGCGCGGAGCGCCACCGACAGCGCCAACCCGAAGCTCACCGCCAGATTGATCAGGCCGATGGCCAGCACCCCCAGCGCCACCGTTACGCCGAGGTTCAGTCCCACCTGCCACTCCAGCGCCACCATCGCGTAGCCGAAGTAGGCGGTCGAGAACGTGATGTGCCGGATATCCAGCGGCAAGCCGAGAATGAATCCGAGCACCCCCATCGATCCCAGCATGCAGCCGAAGAAGAAATTGCCGGCCAGTGCGCCGAGGTTGTTTTCGATGTAGCCGGCAAAGCGCTGCAGACGCGCGGCCCCCAGCACCCGGCGCAGCCCGCGCAGTTGCTGCAGGCGCTGCGGGATGCGGTTATAGACCGACTTGTTGTCGAAGTAGCCGGAGATCAGCCCAGCCAGAAACAGACAGACGCCCGCGATCGCCGCGTGGAACAGCGCCAGACTCTGCAACGGATGCTGCTGCATCAGCAGATGTTGTGCTTCCGTCGGGGTCAGGTAGTGATGACCGCCGTAGCGCAGGATCATATAGGCCAGCATCACCGGCACCGCGAACGCCAGCGTGACATTGCCGACGATGGCGATGAACTGCGACCGCAGTGTGCGCACGATCTGCTCCACCAGATTGTCGAGCCGGTCGCGGCCCGGCTCGGTGTTGGCGAGGCTGGCCGCGAGAAACGAGGCCGTCATCGCCGGCTGCTTGGTGGCAATCGTGAAATGCAGCAGGTAGATCAGCACGAAGCCCAGCCCGTAATTCAGGCTGTAGAGCAGCGCCGCGACGATCGGCGCATGCGGCTCGGCCGACAGGGCGACCTTCAGCATCGCCATGAACGACACGATGAACCCGGCGCCCAGCGCCGAGCGCAGCATCAGGAAATACTCGCTGCGCGAACTGGTGACGTAGCGCTCGCCGGTCTTGCTCGCGTTTTCGGTGATGCGCACGGCCAGCAACTCCACGTTCTGACGCCACAGCTCCGACACGCTGTTGCGCAGGTTCTCCGCACGCACCAGACGCTTGAACAATTGCACGCGCAGCACGTTGAGATCATGCGCTGGCCGGTCCTCGATCAGACGCAGCAGCAGCTTCAGGCGATCAAGATTCTGCGACAGCCGTGCCAGCAGCAGGGTCAGACTGACGCTGGCACCGGATTGCATCGCCTGCTTGTGCACGCGGCCGACAATCAGCTCGCACTGGTCCAGCAGCACCAGCAGATGCTTGTCATCCAGCGCTGGCGCACGCTTGTCCTGCGCCGCCTGCTTGCGCTCGTCGATGAACTGGCGCAGCTCCACGTTCTGCGTCAGGAACGGCGACTCGTGACGCTCGATCGCCGGATGATTGCGTACCAGTTCCGGTTCCAGGCCGATCGCGGCAATGCGATACGACACGACCTGCAGCGCCTCCAGCAATTGCATCGGCATGCGCTGCACACCGGCGCCCCCGCGCCCGAGAGCGCCGAAATCCAGCGCGTCGAGCAAAGCCACCCACTCCGCATCGGGAATCGCCTCGATCCAGACATGGTCGTCCCGCCGCGGGAACAGCTGATGCAGCGCATCCTGCAACTGACCAGGATCGAACTCGTCCGGCAGCAGCCGATGCGACAGCCGGCGCCACATGCCGGAGAAAAAGCCCTCGTCGCGCAGCACACCGGATTCGCACAACAGGCGCAGCGGCTGCTTTTCCAGCAGCAGCCAGAGCAGGGCATCGCGCAGCGCCGCGCGCACGCTCGCATCCTCGCGCAGACGCTCGGTCAACTCGCGCAGGCTCTGCAGGGCCGGCGCCGGCACGGTCAGATCCGGAGGACGCACGGCCTCGACCACCTGCGTCAGCGCGGGCAGCCGCTGCTCGCCAGTGGCGGCCAGCAGCTGATCCACCGCAACCTGCAGCTGGTGTTGGCGCCGCTCGATCGCACTGCGCGCACGCACCGTCCACCGCAGCCGGCTCAGCGACGGCATGGGCGACGGCAACCCGGCCGGACAACAACGCGCAGACGAGGGAGAGGCATCGGAGCAGGAGATGGAAACAGGACGAGGCGACGGCGCGCCGCAACCACTGGGCGGCCGGGTGGCGATTGTAGGCTGCCCGACCACGGCCACCCTAGGTGGAACGGCCGTTCTCACATCAAACGTCGAATGAAATTCTTAAATACAATATTTACTCACATCACTCTGCGCGGTGACCGGCCTGCGACACCCCCGCTGCGCCGGTGGCGGGCCCCTCCAGTCGCACCCGAAAGAGATTATAAAATTTATAAAGCCATATAAATCTATAAATCATCACAACTCAGGGCCTCCCGCAGACCGCGGAATCACTGCAATCTGCAGGCAAAACCCCGCAGCCGTGCGGGTTTGCGGCGAGCCGGACGGCTAAGTGATTGAAGCGCAGGAGGGTTCCGACTTACCCCCCGTTTATGCACAGTTTTCGCACCCCTCATGCACCACTTTGAACACAAGCTATTGGGGTTGACTGGGTCTAAAACCACAAGATAGTGTTGCCACACTGCCCCAAGTCCCCCTAGCCGCTTTTCGCGCGTCGAGGTCCAGAGGGCAACCGTTCTGAAGCATCCATCCATTTTTGCAGGGGGAGCACCATGCAAGTTCAACCCGTCGCCGCCTCCGACGTTCGCCGTCCCGTCACCGACGTGCCGTCCAGCACCATCGAAGTGACTGCGACCGC
>JBEIOK010000173.1:0-5453 GCA_040377605.1 Nevskiaceae bacterium
CTGTACGGCCAGGGCCATATCGCGGTGAAGAACGATCTGCCCGGCAGCAACTTCTATCGCGACAATCGCTGGAAGAGCTTCTACCTCAAGATCTACGACAACGATCTGCCCTCGGTGCGCGCGCTGGCGCCCAAGACCCGTGCGCTGGTGGATCAGATCCCCGGCATGAATCTGGCGCTGTTTGCGGTGCTGATGCCCGGCAAGAAGCTGACCCGCCACCACGATCCGTTTGCGTTCACGCTGCGCTATTCGCTGGGGCTGTCCACGCCCAATGATCCGGGCTGCGGTCTGATGGTCAACGGCGAGGATTACGTCTGGCGCGATGGCGAGGGCATCATCTTCGATGAGACCTACCTCCACGCCGCGTACAACGACACCGAGACGCCCCGCATCATTCTGATGACGGACATCGACCGGCCGCTGTACATCGGCTGGCTGCAGAAGCTGTATTTCTACTTTGCGCGCTTCTTCAACAGCCTGTTCTACATCGACAACCTCGACCCCAGCATCTCGGGCGTCGGCAACCGCTTCAGCGCCTCGGTCGTGAACTACAAGGCGCGGATGAAGGTGCTCAAGAAGCAGCGCCCGGTCGGCTACAAGATCGGCAAGTGGGCGCTGCACCTCGCACTGGTGGGCCTGGTCGTCGCCTGGGCGCTGTAGGCGGGCGACGTGGGGCAGGGCGGCGGCTGATAAAATGCCGGTCTTCCCCGCTTCCGTCCGCCGCAGCCCTCAATGCAAGAGCAGTACGATTCCAGCGCCATCGAGCGCGCCGCCCAGCAGTATTGGGATCAGCACCATTCCTTTGACGTCAAGGAAGACCCCTCGCGGGAGAAGTTCTACTGCCTGTCGATGTTCCCGTACCCCAGCGGCAAGCTGCACATGGGGCACGTGCGCAATTACACGATCGGCGACGTCATCAGCCGCTATCAGCGCATGCTCGGCAAGAACGTGCTGCAGCCGATGGGCTTTGACGCCTTTGGCCTGCCGGCCGAGAACGCGGCCATCGCCAACAACACGCAGCCGGCGAAGTGGACCTACGCCAACATGGATTACATGGTCGGGCAGCTCAAGCGGCTCGGCTTTGCCTATGACTGGACGCGGCGCGTCGACACCTGCCGCCCGGAGTACTACCGCTGGGAGCAGTTGCTGTTCACGCGGTTGCTGAAGAAGGGCCTGGTCTATCGCAAGAACGCGGTGGTCAACTGGGATCCGGTGGACCAGACCGTGCTCGCCAACGAGCAGGTCGTGGATGGTCGGGGCTGGCGTTCGGGCGCGGTGGTCGAGCGCAAGGAGATCCCGCAGTGGTTCCTGAAGATCACGGCCTATGCGCAGGAGCTGCTGGATGATCTGGATCAGCTCACCGGCTGGCCGGAGGCGGTCAAGACCATGCAGCGCAACTGGATCGGTCGCTCGGAAGGTCTGGAGCTGCAGTTTGCGGTGCCGGGCGAATCCGAGCCGCTGACCGTCTACACCACGCGCCCGGATACGCTGATGGGCGTGACCTATGTGGCGGTGGCGGCGGAGCATCCGCTGGCGCTGAAGGCTGCCGCCGGCAACCCGCAGCTCGCAGCCTTCCTGAAGGACGCCGGTCGCAGCGGCGTGGCCGAAGCCGACATGGAGACGATGGAGAAGCTGGGCATGCCGCTGGGCATCTCTGCGGTCCATCCGATCACCGGCGAGTCCGTGCCGGTCTGGGTCGCCAACTTCGTGCTGATGGGCTACGGCACCGGCGCGGTGATGGCCGTGCCGGGTCATGACGAGCGCGATTTCGCGTTTGCGCTGAAGTACGGTCTGCCGATCAAGCAGGTCATCGCCGTGGGCGATGCCGCCTACGATCCCACGCAGTGGCAGGACTGGTACGCCGACAAGACGCATCCGCAGATGCGCGTGATCAACTCCGGTGCTTTCGACGGGCTGAACTATGCGCAGGCCTTCGAGGCGATGGTGGCGCACTTCCAGGCCGCCGGCACCGGCACGCGTCGCGTGAACTTCCGCCTGCGGGACTGGGGCGTCTCGCGCCAGCGGTACTGGGGCTGCCCGATTCCGGTCATCTATTGCCCGAAGTGCGATGCCGTGCCGGTGCCGGAAGACCAGCTGCCAGTGGTGCTGCCGGAAGACGTCGCATTTACGGGCGTGCAGTCGCCGATCAAGGCCGATGCGGCCTGGCGCAAGACCACCTGCCCGAGCTGCGGCGGCCCGGCGGAACGCGAGACGGACACCTTCGACACCTTCATGGAGTCGAGCTGGTACTTCGCGCGCTACGCCAGCGCCGACAACCATCAGCAGATGCTGGATGACCGCGCCAATTACTGGCTGCCGGTGGATCAGTACATCGGCGGTATCGAGCACGCGATCCTGCATCTGCTGTACGCGCGCTTCTTCCACAAGCTGATGCGCGACGAAGGCATGGTGAACTCGGATGAGCCGTTCACCCAGCTGCTGACGCAGGGCATGGTCATCAAGGAGACGTATTACCGAGAAGGCGAGGGTGGCAAGAAGCAGTGGATCAGCCCTGCCGATGTCGATATCGAGTTCGACGCCAAGGCGCAGCCGGTCAAGGCGACGTTGCGCAGCGACGGCCAGCCGGTAGTGATCGGTGGCGTCGAGAAGATGTCGAAGTCGAAGAACAACGGTGTCGACCCGCAGTCGCTGATCGATGCCTACGGCGCGGACACGATGCGCCTGTTCGCGATGTTTGCCGCGCCGCCGGATCAGAGCCTGGAGTGGCGCGACGACGGCGTGGAGGGCTCGCATCGCTTCATCAAGCGCCTGTGGCGCGCGGTGCAGCAGCATGTCAGCGCCGGCCCGGCGCCTGCGCTGGACGCAGGTGCCCTGACTGATGCGCAGAAGGCGTTGCGTCGCAAGCTGCACGACACCATCGCCAAGGTGACGGATGATTTCGGCCGTCGCCGCACGTTCAATACCGCCATTGCGGCGGTGATGGAGTTGATGAACGAAGCCACGCGCGGGGAGACGGATGTCTCGCCGCAGGGCCGCGCCGTGCAGCAGGAGATCTGGGAGGCGGTCACGCTGATGCTGCAGCCGATCATCCCGCACGTGGGGCACGCGCTGTGGCAGGCGCTGCGCGGCCGCGAGGATCTGCTGGATCAGCGCTGGCCGTCGGTGGACGAGTCGGCACGCGTCAAGGATCAGATCACGCTGGTGGTGCAGGTCAACGGCAAGCTGCGCGGCAACATCAGCATGCCGGCTGGCGCGACGCAGGAGGAGATCCTGGCGGTGGCGGAGGCGGATGCCAATGTCGCCAAGTTTCTGGCCGGTGCGGCGATCAAGAAGAAGATCGTGGTGCCGGGCAAGCTGGTCAATCTGGTGGTGTGAGGACCGTGCGCATGCGCCTGCCGCTGATCGTTGCCTTGATGGTGGGCCTGACGGCCTGCGGGTTCCGGCTGGCGGGCGCGCGCCCGCTGCCCGAGGCGCTGCAACGCGTGTCGATCGATGTGATCACGCCGTATCGCGTCTCGGAGCCGCCGGTGGAGACGGCGCTGCGCGCGGTGCTGCAGCGGCGCGGCGCGGCGATAGCCGAAGAGGCGAAGCCGGGCATCACGCAGATTCTGCTCAGCGAGCTCGACGAGTCGCGCCAGGTGTTGTCGATCGGCGCGGATGGCAAGGCCATCGAGTTCCGGTTGGTGACGCGCGTGCACTATCAGGTGCGGCGCGACAACGTGGTGCTGGTACAGCCGGATGTGCTGATCGCCACGCGCGACTACAGCTTCGAGCCGGCACAGGTGCTCGCCAAGGAGGCGGAGGAAGCGCGCCTGCGCGGGTTCATCCAGACCGAGCTGGCGGAGTTGCTGATGCTGCGGCTGGAAGCGCAGCTCTCGCGTGCGCCGCCCGCAGGCGCTACGCCGCAGCCGCCGACTGTCGTTCCAGCAGCTGAACCGGGTGCAGCACCGGTACCGTGAGGCCGCGCCGGCGCAGCCCGGCGGCCAGGTGCAAGGCGCAGCCGATGTTGCTGCTCAGCAGATAGTCGGGCGCGCGGGCCACGATGCGGTCGAGCTGGGCGTCCAGTAACCGGTCCGCCATGGCGGGCTGCGACAGGAAGTAGGTGCCCGCTGCACCGCAACAGCCACGACCGGGGTCCAGCACCTCGACCTGCAACTTGGGGATCTTGTTCAGCAGGCCCAGAATCGTGTCGCTGCCGCCGACGACATTGCGTTGCGTGCAGGGCAGGTGCACCAGCGCGAGTGCCGGCAGGGGTTGGAGCTTGAGGGTGAGCGGCCAGTGATGCGCGAGCAGCGCGTGGAGGTCGGTGGCGCGCCGCGCAAACGAGGCGGCACGCGGGTCCACACTCAGGCGGTCGTATTCCCGCAGGCTCGCGCCGCAGCCGCTGGCGCAGTACGCAATCGGCGCCGTGCCCGGAAAGGCGTCGAGGTTGCGTGTCACCAGCGCCTGCGCCGCATCAGGTCGCCCCGCGTGCTGGTCGATCGCGCCACAGCAGGTCTGGGTTTCGGGTTCGTCTACATCGAGCCCGATGCGCGCGCACAGTCGTCGCGTGGCGTTCAGCGTGGCCTGATCGGCCACATCGCTGACGCAGCCGGCAAACAGTTGCACGCTGCTGCGTGCCGCGCCCGCTTGCGGCGTCGCCTCGCGCCGCTCCAGGTAAGCGGGCAGCAATGACTCCAGGCGCGCCAGCGGGCCGCGACCGAGCAGGTGCAGACCACGGATCAGCGCTTGCAGGCCGCTGCGCTGGTAGAGCCAGAGCTTGAAGCGCGCCAGGCGCCGCAGCGGTGCGCGCGTCAGCACGCCGCGCACCCACCACGTCAGTCGGGTGCGCTGTGGATCCTGGTGCACGAGCATCGCGCGGCCGGCGTCGATCAGTTCGCCATACGGCACCTGCGCGGGGCAGACCTTCTCGCAGGCGCGGCACCCCAGGCAGCCGTCCAGATGCGCCTGCAGCGAAACGCTCGCCGCCAGCGTGCCGGTCGCAAGCCCCTGCATCAGCGCGATGCGTCCGCGCGGCGAGTCGCCCTCGTGTTCAGTCTCGCCGTAGGTCGGACAGTGGGGCAGACACAGGCCGCATTTGACGCACAGATCCGCCTTGTCCAGTGGAAATAGGGGGGCGGCGGCGGGTCGAGACATGCTGCCTATAATACGGGCTGTCATCGACCGGCCCCACCGTAGGGCTTCTTACCAGGAGAAATGATGCGCCTTTCAACCCTTTCCGCTGTGTTGCTGCTGGCCCCGACACTGGCCAGCGCCGAACCCTGGTCCGGCGAGATCGCCGCCGGCTTCCTGGCGACCTCGGGCAACAGTGAAACCCGCTCTGTGAATGGCAAGGCCGCGTTGATCTACGCGCAGGCCCCGTGGAAGAACACGCTGCTGGGCACGGCCCTGGGCAGTTCGGATTCGGAAAGCTCGACCGCCGAGCGCTACACCGTCGCCAACAAGCTGGACTACAACTTCAGCGAGCATGACTACCTGTTCGCCTCGGTGGA
>JBEIOK010000199.1:0-4712 GCA_040377605.1 Nevskiaceae bacterium
ACCTACAAGGTCGGTGCACTCACGGTGCGCGACGTGCATCCGCAGGGCGTGGTCGATCTGGCGAAGATGCTCAGCAAGTCGAGCAATGTCGGCGCCGCGAAAATGGGTATGGCGCTGGGCCCGGAGTCGGTATGGGCGGGCTACCAGCGCTTCGGCCTCGGCGAGCCGGTCTACACCGGATTCCCCGGCGAAGTGAATCCGATGCTGCGCCACTTCACCGAGTGGGGCCAGATTGCCACGGCGACTGCCTCGTACGGCTATGGCTTCTCGGTCAATGCCATGCATCTGGTGCGTGCCTACGGCGCGCTGGCCAATGATGGCCTGATGGCGCCGCTGAAGTTGGTGCGTGGCAGCCGTCCGGTGCCGCCGCAGCGCGCGGTGTCAGCCACGACGGCGCGCGAGGTGCGGCGCATGCTGGAGCAGGTCGTCGCCCCCGCCGGCACGGCAACGCGCGCGGCGATCGCTCAATACAGTGTGGCCGGAAAGACGGGCACCGTCCGCAAGGTTTCCGAGTCGGGCGGCTATGACGGAAACCGGCACCAGTCCCTGTTCATCGGCATGATGCCAGCGCAGCATCCCCGCCTCGTCGGCCTGGTGATGATCGACGAGCCAGGTGCCGAGGGCTACTACGGTGGCCTGGTGGCCGCGCCCGTGTTTTCGCGGGTGCTGCAGGGCGCGGCGCGATTGCTGCAGATTTCGCCGGACGGGACCGTATCCCCGGAGCTGGCGCCCGCGCCGCCGCGTCGCACGACCGTATCGCTGCCCGAACCGCTGAAGAAGGTTCGGGTGGAGCGTCCACGCCCATGAAGAAGGCCCACGCTTCGCTGCAGGCCCTGCTCGCCGGCTTTGACGCACCGGTTCCGGACGTACAGGTCAGCGGTGTGGAAATGGATTCGCGCCGGGTCACCCCCGGCGATCTGTTTCTCGCCTGCAAGGGCGTCGACCACCGCTCGCACGGGCTCGCGCATCTGGATCAGGCGCTGATGCAGGGGGCCGCGGCCGTGGCCTGGGAGCCTGCCGCCGGGTGGGCCGAGCCGGACGTCCGCATTCCGAGCGTGCCGGTCGAGCGGCTGGCGGCACGCGCTGGCGAGATCGCCGCCCGCCTGCATGGCCGCCCGTCCGAACAGCTCTATTGCGTTGGCATCACCGGCACCGACGGCAAGACTTCAACGGCCTATCTGCTGGCGCAAGCCCTGGAGCGTCTGGGATCGCGATGCGCCTATATCGGCACGATCGGTGTCGGGTTTCTGGGTCAGCTGGCAACGGCGACGCACACCACACCGGATCCGGTCAGCCTGCAGCATCTGCTGGCGCGACTGCGCGCTGAAGGTGCTCGCGCCTGCGCGATGGAGGTCTCGTCGCATGCGCTGCATCAGGATCGCGTCGCCGGCATGCACTTCGATGTTGCGGTGCTGACCAATATCACCCGCGATCATCTCGACTACCACGGCACGGTCGAACACTATGCCGCCGCCAAACGCCGGCTGTTCGAGCGCGCTGAGCGTGCCACGGCCGTGCTGAATCGTGACGATGCGCATGGTGCACGCTGGGCGCAGGAGCTCAGCGGCACGCAGGACGTCATCGTGTACGGCATCGACGGTGAGACGCCGCGGGGCCGTCATGTCATCGCCCGCAACGTCCAGTTGAGCCCGCAGGGCCTGGCCTTCGATATCGACAGCGCCTGGGGCTCCGCGCGGCTGCAGAGCCAGCTGCTCGGACGCTTCAACGTCTACAACCTGCTCGCCGTTCTCGCCAGCCTCCTCGCCAGGGAGGTCGCGCTCGATGACGCGGTCGAGGCCCTGTCCGTCGTGCAGACGGTGCCGGGGCGTATCGAGGGCTATCGCGGGCCGCGCGCGCTGCCGCTGGTCGTCGTTGACTATGCCCACACGCCGGATGCGCTGCGCCAGATCCTCGGAGCGGTGCGTGCGCATACACCGGGTGCGTTGATCTGCGTCTTCGGATGTGGCGGCGATCGGGATCGCGGCAAGCGTCCGCTGATGGGCGCGGCAGCGGCCGAGCTGGCCGACCGCGTCGTCGTCACCGACGACAATCCTCGCAGCGAAACCCCGCAGGCCATCGTCGCCGACATCCTTGCCGGCATCGCGGCGGCGGATCGTGCGCGTGTGACCGTACAGTATGATCGCGCGCAGGCCATCCGTGAGGCGGTGGGTTCGGCGGCGGCGGGCGATGTCGTCGTGGTCGCCGGCAAGGGGCACGAGGACTATCAGCTCTACGGCAGCGAAGTACGCGCATTCAGCGATCGCCGCTACGTCGCGGAGCTGGTGGGAGCGCCGGCATGAGCATGCAGACGCTCGCGGCCTTCGCCCACGATCTCGGCGCCGAGATGCGGGGTGCCGACGTGATGATCGATCGTGTCGTGCACGATAGCCGCGCGGTGCGACCGGGGGATCTGTACGTTGCCCTGCGTGGCGATCGCTTCGACGGTCATGCCTTTGTCGCGCAGGCTGCCCAGGCGGGCGCTGCGGCGACGCTGGTCTCCCACTGGGTCGACGACACGGCGTTGCCGCAACTGCGCGTCGAAGACACGCTGACCGGGCTTCAGACCCTCGGCGCGAGTTGGCGTCGCCAGCTCTCGATGCCGGTGGTTGCGGTCACCGGCAGCAATGGCAAGACCACGACCAAGCAGATGCTGGCCGCGATCTTCAGCGCACGCGGTCCGGTGCTGGCCACACGCGGCAATCTCAACAATCACATTGGCGTACCGCTGACGCTGCTGAGCCTGCGTGCCGAGCACCGTACGGCAGTCATTGAAATGGGCGCCAACCATGCCGGCGAGATCGCGCAGCTGGCGGCAATGGCCCGGCCGGACATCGGCGTGGTGACCCAGGCAGGCGACGCGCACCTCGAAGGATTCGGGTCACGCGAGGGGGTTGCACACGCCAAGGGCGAGTTGTTTACCGCGCTCGACGGCGGCATCGCGGTGATCAATGCCGATGATGCCTACGCTGGGCTGTGGATGCAGATGGCCTCGCGCGCCTCGAAGATCCGCTTCGGTCTGAAGCAGCCGGCGGATATCGCCGCCAGCGCGGTGACGCCGGAGCCGTTTGTACAGGGTCCTGGGAGCCGCTTCCGGCTGCACACGCCGTCCGGCGATGTCACCGTGCGCCTGCCGGTGCCGGGCGCGCACAACGTGATGAATGCGTTGGCCGCTGCCGGCTGCGCGATCGCGCTGGGACTGGATGTGCAGGAGATCGCCGCGGGCCTGGAGCGGGTCGAGCCGGCGCAGGGTCGTGTGTCGTGGATCGCGACGGCCGAAGGTGCGCGCGTGATTGACGATAGCTACAACGCCAATCCCAGCTCGCTGCAAGCCGGCATGGAACTGCTGGCTGCCAACGCCGGCCGTCGCTGGCTGGTGCTGGGCGGCATGGCCGAGCTCGGCGCGGACGCCGCGCGCCTGCATTACGAAGCGGGCGTCGCCGCCCGCTCGCTGGGCATTGATGGTCTCTACGCCCTCGGATCGATGGCAGCAGAAGCCGCACGCGGCTTCGGCGCCGGTGCCCGGGCCTTTGACGATATCGCGGCGCTGGTCGACGCGCTGAAGCCACAGCTGGACTCCCATACCACCGTACTGGTCAAGGGCTCGAGGTCGGCGCGCATGGAGCGTGCCGTCGCGCTGCTGACCGGCATTTCCCTTCCGGAGAGCCACTGATGCTCTACCACCTTGCCGACTACCTGCGCGACTACGTCAGCGGTTTCAACGTCTTCTCCTACCTGACGCTGCGCGGCGTGCTGGGCATTCTCACCGCACTGGTGTTCTGCTTCGCCTTCGGGCCGTGGATGATCGAGCGCCTGTACCGCTTCAAGTTCGGTCAGCCGGTGCGAGAGGACGGGCCGGCTACGCATCTGAAGAAGACCGGCACGCCGACCATGGGAGGCGTGCTGATCCTGTGTGCGATCACGGTCTCGACCTTGCTGTGGGCCAACCTGACCAACCGCTTCGTCTGGTTCGCGCTGCTGGTGACGCTGGCCTTCGGCGCCGTCGGATTCGCCGACGACTACATCAAGATCAAGCACAAGAACCCGCGCGGCCTGCCGGCCCGCAAGAAATACTTCTGGCTCTCGCTCGCTGGTTTCGGTGTGGCGACGTTGATCTTCACGATGTCCAAAGCGCCCGTGGAGACGACGCTGATCTTTCCGTTCCTCAAGGACGTCTCGATCAGCCTCGGCATCTTCTTCATTCCCTGGGCCTATCTGGTCATCGTCGGGTCCAGCAATGCCGTCAATCTGACCGATGGACTCGATGGCCTGGCGATTCTGCCCACCGTGCTGGTGGCCTCCGCACTCGCGGTCTTCGCCTATGCCAGCGGCAACATCGTCATCTCCAAGTATCTGGGCATTCCCTATATCCCGGGCGTCGGCGAGCTGGCGATCTTCTGTACCGCGATTGCCGGGGCGGGTCTTGGCTTCCTGTGGTTCAACGCCTATCCGGCGCAGGTGTTCATGGGCGATGTCGGCGCGCTGGCGCTGGGTGCGGCGCTCGGTGTCGTGGCGGTGCTGGTCCGTCAGGAAATCGTGCTCGCGATCATGGGCGGCGTGTTTGTCGCCGAGACACTGTCGGTGGCCATCCAGGTGCTGTACTTCAAGTACAGCGGCGGCAAGCGCATCTTCCGTATGGCGCCACTGCACCATCACTACGAGCTCAAGGGCTGGCCCGAGCCGAAGATCATCGTGCGCTTCTGGATCATCACGCT
>JBEIOK010000166.1:0-5654 GCA_040377605.1 Nevskiaceae bacterium
GACCTGATTGCCCGCGAGGACAAGCAGCACGAGCTGTCCGAGCGCAACATCCAGGGCTTCATCAACATGGCGACCTACTTCGAGGGGCACACCGCGAAGTACGCACAGTTGCCGCTGGGCAACGACCTGCTCGGCATCATGCTGCGCGCCGAGAAGGACGGCGTGATGACACATCCGCAGGTGGTCGGCAGCCTGATCCTGCTGGCGATTGCCGGCAATGAGACGACGACCAAGCTGATCGGCAACATGGCCTATCGGCTGTGGCAACACCCCGACCAGCGGGCACTGCTGGTCAAGGACCCGACGCTGATCGCCCAGGCGGTGGAAGAGACGCTGCGCTTCGACGGCTCCTCGCAGATCATCGTCCGCCGCGCCGGCAAGGACATCACGATGCGGGGCAAGACCATCCCGCAGGGCGCGCGCATCGGGCTGTGCATCATCTCGGCCAACCGCGACGCCGACAAATACCCGGACCCGGACCGCTACGACGTCACCCGTGGCGCGCGCGATCACATGGCCTTCGGCCTGGGCATTCATGCCTGCCTGGGCTCGGCACTCGCACGCCTGGAAGCGCGCGTGGTCTTCGAGGAAATTCTCAAGGCGCTGCCGGACTACGAGATCCACGAATCGGGACTGGCGCGGGCGCACAACCCCAACGTGCGGGGGTTCACCCACGTGCCGGCGAGCTTCACGCCAACGCGCTGAGATCCGCGGCTTCGACGCCGTTCCGAAGGGGCTCGGCGCCAGACGGTCGGTTGCCGCCGATGACCGGTGTCGGCAGTAGCTTTTGTCTACGCCCTGGCGGTTCGGCTGCGCCGGATACTGGCCTTGCGACTGAAGGGATGGTCGCGACGCCGGGGAGTGCCGATGTTCGAGTCCGTATTGGGGTCGCAGGGGTTCGTCCCGCATGGCTTCTGCCTGCGCTGGGACACCTGGCTGCTGGCGCGCTACGTGATGTCGGATGCGCTGATCGGCCTGGCCTACTACTCGATCCCGATGGCGCTGATCTACTTCACGCGCCGCCACCCCGAACTCAAGATCAACTGGATGATCGCGCTGTTCGCCGCCTTCATCTTTGCCTGCGGCACCGGCCACTTCGTCGAGATTCTCAACATCTGGTGGCCCGGCTACGAGCTGCAGGCCTGGATCAAGGTCGCCACCGCGCTGATCTCGGTGACCACCGCCGCTGCGCTGTGGCTGATGGCGCCACGGCTGTCAGCGGAGCTGGAGTTTCACTGGCGCGCGCGCGAGCGCATGGAAAGCCTGAATCAGGAGCTGACCCAGACCAATGCCGCGCTGGCACAGAGCGAGGAAATGTTTCGTCTGACCCTGCAGCGCGCCCCGATCGGCCTGGCCATCGTCGGCCTTGACGGGCGCTTTCGGGACGTCAACCGCTCGCTGTGCGAGATCGTTGGCTATAGCGAATCGCAGTTGCTGGCAATGCGCTTTCAGGACATCACCCACCCGGAAGACCTCGGGCACGATCTCGAACATCTGCAGGCCACGATCAACGGCGAGCGCTCCGGCTATCGCATCACCAAGCGCTACATCCATCGCGCCGGCCACCATGTGGACATCCAGCTGGACGTCTCCTTGCTGCGCGATGCCGAGGGCCAGCCTCTGCATTTCATTGCACAGATCCAGGACATCACGCAGCGTGTTCAGGAAGAACGCATCCTGGAGCAGCAGGCCCACACCGATGATCTGACGGCACTGCCCAATCGCCGCGCGTTCTTTGATGAAGGCCGGCGCCTGTTGGCGCGCGCCGACCGCCAGGGCGAGGACGTCACGCTGCTGATGATCGACCTCGATCACTTCAAGCAGATCAACGACACCTGCGGCCATGCCTCGGGCGATCGGGTGCTGCGTGCAGTCAAGGACCTGGTCACGCCACGGCTGCGGGTCGGCGACCTGTTCGCCCGGCTGGGCGGTGAAGAGTTTGCCGTCCTGCTGCCCAACACCTCACCGCAGTACGCCCGATTCATCGCCGAGCGGCTGCGCGAGAGCATCGCCGCGGCAGAGATTTCCGCGCTGGATGGCCGCCCGATTGCGGTGACGGCATCCCTCGGCCTGGCCCGCATCCGGGCGGGCGAGAAGCTGGAAGCCGCGCTGGAGCGTGCCGATCAGGCGCTGTATCAGGCCAAGACGGACGGACGGGATCGCGTCGTCGAGGCGCCCCCGCGTCCGTCATCGTCCGGGCCGATCGGCATCGCGCGATGGCACCGCGCCGAGGCCAGTTAGGCCGGCAGGTGCCGCTGCAGCATCTGGATCAGCTTGCCCTTCATCGGGATCACCCAGTTCGACTTCAGCGTCGGTGACAGCAGGCCGGCGTCTTCGAGTTCGTCGCACAGATGCATCTGGTGCGCGAGATCGAACAGATCGAGCTGATCCGTGAACAGACCGTCGTCGCCCACCGTGATGAACGAAACCCCCGGCGTCTGGAAGTAGCTGCCATCGGCCCGCGTCCCCGGGCCGCGATTCCACCAGTGCGTGATGATCTGGTTGCCATGCGAGGTGTAGCGCTCGATCGGGAAGCTCCAGCCCTCCCAGCCCACCATCATGTCGCGACCGTAGTGGGTGGCGCGGATCTCATCGCGATTCTTCGCAAACACCCGCATCGTGCCGCCGTACTCGCACAGATAGGTGCAGTCCTGCGCATAGAAGCGGTCCGCGATCCAGGCCCATTCATTGCGTCGCGCTGCCTCCACGAACGCCGCCTGCATGTCGGCGGCCTTGGCGGCGACCTGCTCTGGACTGATCGGCATCGGGTGTTCTCCTCGTTTGGATGATCTGGGCCGAAATACTCCCGAGCCCCAGGAGGCGGCGCCTCATCCATATGCGGGACGGGTCATTTCTCCTGCAGATGATGGAGAAGAGGGGCGGGAGATCGTGCTAGCGTTGGGCACAAGCGGCATTCGAGTCCGCAGCAAGGGGAGATGCACAGATGAAATCCATGATTCTGGCGGCGGGTATTGCAGTCCTGTCGATGCCGGCCTTCGCCGCCAAGCCCTGCGAAGCGCTCAAGGGCGAGATCGCGGCCAAGATCGATGCCAAGGGCGTGCCGCAGTACACGCTGACCATCGTGCCGGCCGCTGATGTGGGCGAGCGCACCGTCGTCGGCAGCTGCGATGCCGGCGCCAACCGCATCGTCTACGTCCGTGGTGCCGCAGCGGCCGCGCCTGCGGCGGCGGCCCCAGCAGCGCCCGCACCGACCCCCTGATTCCGGAGGTTGCCGTGATCCCGTGCCGCCTTGCGTCGCGGCAGGCCTTCGCCTGCGCGTCGCTGCTGCTGTCTGCCGTGCTGGTGACCGGTTGTGGCTCGTCCGCGCCCGGTGACGCACCCCTCAGCCCGATCGCCGGCCTCGGCCCCAGCCGGTGCGGCAACATCTCCGAGCGGCCTTGGTGTGATCCGGCCCTGACCCCGGGCGCGCGCGCCGACCTGCTGCTCGGCGAGATGACGCTGATGCAGAAGCTCGGACTGCTCGCCGGCGACAGCATCATCGCGCCGGCCACCGGCGATCCTTTTGTCGGCATCAGCGAAGGCATCCCCGAACTCGGCCTACCGGACCTGCGCATGTCGGATGGCCCGGTGGGCGTGCGCGGCAGTGCGGCGACGGCCTTTCCGACGCCGCTGTCGCTGGCCTCCACCTTCGACCCGGCGCTGGCGTACCGCACCGGCAAGGCCGTGGCCAACGAGGTGCGCCTCAAGGGCAACGACCTGCTGCACGCGCCGGTCCTGGACCTGATGCGCAACCCGCTCGCCGGCCGCACCTTCGAGACCTACGGCGAAGATCCGTACCTCGCCGAACGTCTCGGCGTCGACTGGATCCGCGGGGCGCAGACCGAAGGCGTGATGGCCAACGTCAAGCACTACGCGATGAACACGCAGGAGGGCCAGATCGGCCTGCCACCGATCACCTCGCTGGTCGGCGGGCGTCAGCTGATCAACCACCTGATCGATGAACGCACGCTGCGCGAGATGCACCTGTATCCCTTCGAGGCCGCGGTGCGCGAGGCGGACGTCGCCTCGTTCATGTGCGCCTACGGTTTCGTCAACGGTCCGGCCGCCTGCGGCAGCCACTTCCTGCTGCAGCAGGTGCTGCGCGACGAATGGGGCTTCGACGGCTTCGTTGTCTCCGACTACGTGCTCGCGGTCAAGGACACGGTGATGTCCCTCAACAACGGCACCGAGATCGAGATGCCGCTGGGCATGTTCTACACGCCGGTGCTGCTGCAGGTCGCGGTGCTGAGCGGACTGGTGTCGCAGGAGACGGTGGACGTGCGCGTCGGCAACATCCTGCGCACGCTGTTCCGCTTCGGCTTCTTCGATCGCGCCAACTTCGTGCGCAATGACGACGCCGTGGACGTGCTCGCGCATCAAGCCGTTGCCCGCGAAACGGTGGAGCAGGGCACCGTGCTGCTGCGCAACAACGGCGCGCTGCCGCTGTCGACTGCCGCACTGTCGCGGGTCGCCGTATTCGGCACCTCTGCCGTCGAGCGTCCGAGCGGCGGCGGCTCCTCGGCCGTGATCCCGCGGCGCTTCGTCTCGCCGCTGGACGGCATCACCGCGCGCCTGCCCCACGCACAGGTGATCCATGATGCCGGCACCGATGCCGCGGCTGCGGCAACGCTGGCGGCGGACGCCGATGTCGCGATCGTCTTCGTCGCCGACCAGGCCAGCGAAGGGGTCGACAAGACCTGCCTGTCGCTCGACTGCCCGGCGCTGCCGCTGTCCGTACTGGTGCCCGTCGTGCCCGAGCTCGGCGCCAAGCCGCAGGACGCGCTGATCGCTGCGGTGGCGGGCGCGAACCCGAACACCATCGTGGTGCTGCAGACCGCCGGCCCGGTGCTGACCCCGTGGCGCGATCAGGTAGCCGCGCTGCTCGAAGCCTGGTACCCCGGGCAGGAAGCCGGCGATGCCATCGCCCGCGTTCTGTTCGGCGACACCGATCCGGGGGGGCGTCTGCCGCTCAGTTTTCCAGACGCCGAAGCCGACACACCGACCGCCGGCAATCCATTGCAGTATCCGGGCGTCGCCAATCAGGTGCTGTACACGGAAGGCGTGTTCACCGGCTATCGCTGGTACGACCGCAACCAGATCGAACCGGCGTTCCCGTTTGGCTATGGCCTGTCGTATACGCAGTTCGCGTTCAGCGATCTGCAGCTCAGCGTGCAGGGTGCCGACGTGATCGCCAGCCTGACCGTGCGCAACACCGGCGCGCGCGCCGGCTGGACCACGCCGCAGCTCTACCTCGGCCTGCCCGCGCCGTCGGAGGACGTGCCGCAACCGCCACGGGTACTGAAAGGCTTCGCCAAGCGCTGGCTGAACGCCGGCGCTGCAATGCGCGTGTCCTTCACGCTCCCGCCGCGCGCGTTCTCGTACTGGGATGTGAACCGCAATGGCTGGCAGATCGCCGACGGCTGCTACACCGTCGAAGCGGGTGCACACTCGCGCGACCTGCCGCTGAAGGCGGCGGTGTCGCGCGTGGCGGACGCCGTAACTATCGGCGGCGGCTGCTGACTCCCTCTCCCCGCGAAGGGGGGGAGCGGGCTGGGGTGAGGGGTTGTCCGATCGAGCGGTGCGCCTGGCAAGCGCCCCTCACCCTGACCCTCTCCCCATGGTCATGGGGAGAGGGAATACCGCATGCGACAGCC
>JBEIOK010000110.1:0-9257 GCA_040377605.1 Nevskiaceae bacterium
AGTACCAGCCAGGTTTCGTTGGCGTCCCAGAACGGGCCGATTGACGAGATCATCACGTCGCGTTGCTCGGGCGTCGCACGCCGCAGCCAGATGCCGACGCCGAGGTCGTAGCCATCCAGCACGACATACAGCAGCATCGACAGGCCCATGAGACCTGCGAAGATCAGCGGTAGCCAGAACGCTGCGCCCTCAAGACCTGCGGGAACGATGTTCATGCGCGGACTCCGATCAGCGGGGCCGCCACGGTCGGTGGTGGCGGTGTGCCCTTGCGGGCGAGATGGAACACGACCGAAACGAAGGCGACGATCAACACCGCATACAGGGCCAGATACATCAGCAGCGAGGCCCAGATCATCGGAGCTGGCACCTTGGAAGCCGCGTCCGCAGTGCGCAGCACGCCGCTGACCAGCCAGGGTTGCCGCCCGATTTCGGTGACATACCAGCCGGCGATCACGGCCACCCACCCCGAGAAACTCATTGCCACCAGGCCCCGCAGCAGCAGGGGCGCAAGCGTGCCGTGGCGCCATAGCTGCCAGACGCCTAGCCAGGAAGCGGCCAGCATGAGCAGGCCCACGCCGACCATGATGCGGAACGCCCAGAACACCGGCGCCACCCGCGGATGCTCACCCACGAAGTCGTTCAGGCCACGTACGACGCCATTGGCGTCATGCGTTAGATAGAGGGATGCCAACTTGGGAATGGCGAGTTCGTAGTGGTTGCGCCGGTTGGCTTCGTCCGGCAGCGCAAACAGCACTGCGGGCGCTCCTGCCTGCGTCTCCCAGATGCCCTCCATCGCCGCGACCTTGGCCGGTTGGTGTTGCAAGGTATTGAGGCCGTGGAGGTCGCCGACCAGGATCTGTAGCGGGATCAGCAGGGCACCGAGGACGAGGCCGACGCGCAGCCCCAGGGCGACATCCGCCGTGTGGTCGCCGCGCAAACTGCGATACGCCGACAGGCCCGCGACCAGGAAGGCGGCGGTCAGGCCGCTGGCAATCAGCATGTGCGTGAGCCGGTACGGCAGGGATGGGTTGAAGACGATGGCCCACCAGTCCAGCGCGTGCGCGACACCGTTGCGCATCTCGAATCCCGTCGGCGTGTGCATCCAGCTGTTGAGTGCGAGGATCCAGAACGCGGACAGCGTGGTGCCGATGCAGACCAGTGCCGTGGCCAGCGTGTGTACCCGGTCGCTGACGCGGTTCATGCCGAACAGCATGATCGCCAGGAAGGTGGCCTCCATGAAAAACGCGGTCAGCACCTCGTAGGCCAGCAGCGGCCCCGCGATATTGCCGACTTTTTCCATGAAGCCGGGCCAGTTGGTGCCGAACTGGAAGCTCATCGTGATGCCACTGACGACGCCCAGGGCAAAGCACAGCGCGAAGATCTTGACCCAGAAGCGGTAGAGCGACATCCAGGCCGGATTGCCGCTGCTGCGCCAGCGCAGCTTGAGGAACAGCAGTAGCCATCCCAGCGCGATCGACAGTGTTGGAAACAGGATGTGGAAGCTGATGTTGGCGGCGAACTGGATGCGGGCCAACAGGAAGGGGTCGTCCATCTCGAACTCCGGTCAATGGAACGGTCTCCATCGTACAAGTTATGCAGCGCAGCCACAGGCGCCGCGGTTGCAGCCCCAATACTGCCGCGGCGTGCCCCGGGTTGCGGTCTCAGAGACCGAGCCGGCGCCGGTACTCGCTGGGACTGCAGCCTGCCTTGCTGCGAAAGGCGCGCGTGAAGTTGGCCGAGTCACGAAAGCCCAGCGAGTAACCGATGTCGGTGATGCTCTGGGTGCGCGAGGACAGCCGCTCGCAGGCCAGCTCGAACTGCACGTTGCCGGCCAGCTTCCGATAGCAGGTGCCCTCGCGTTCGAGATAACGATTGAGCGTGCGCGTCGACAGATTCAGCATCGTGGCCATTTCCTCCAGCGCCGGCATGCCGTCACCCATGTCGCGGATGGTCATCACGATCCATTCGGAAAGCTGGCGGACCTCGGTGACCTGCCGTACCAGGGCACGACAGCGCTGCTCGGCGACCTGCAGGGCATTGGGATCGGACAGCAGCAGCGGCAGCGCTCGCAGATTCTGCGAAAACTCCAGACGGACGAAGGGGCCGGGCCCGGTCTCGGCATCGAACCGGCAGGTGACCCCGCGCAGTTCGGCGTAGCGCCGGAAGTGGGGCGGCTGCGGAATAGACAGGGTCAGTCTGCACGGAGGACGCAGTCCGCTGGTGAGGTCCTCGATGTCGCGCAGCGCGGCGACGGCGATGACTTCCAGGTGAAACTCCAGGCAGGTGCGGCTCATCGCCGCGACCGGGGTGAACAGCATTTCCCCCCCGTCGGCACTGCCGGTGTAGCGCAGCTTGAAACTGGGCATGACCAGGCGGAAATAGCGCGCGACAAAGCGCAGGGCATCGTCGAGCGTGGCGCTGCTCAGCATGCCAAAGCCGACGACGCTGTGGGTGCTGACTGACAGCAGCTTGCCGAGTTCGAAGCCCAGTTCGCTGTAGCGGCTGATCTCCACGGCGCGCGTCACCAGTCGATCGACATCGGTGAACGCCATCTGTGCATCGACCTGATGCAACTCGGCCTCGGGCAGGCCGAGGTCGCGCAACAAGGCGCCGACATCAACGCCACGGCGCTGGAGGATGTCCGCAAGCCGGACGTAGTAGCGAGCCGGGACCAGCAACTGCCGATGGGGCATGGCGCACTCTCAAACAAGGTGGCGCATTATGACAATACGCTGGCTGAAAATGACAAGAATCAGCCCTCCAGAGCCCGCAGCATCCTTACGGCGTTCATGGAGAGATCACAACAAATGGAAAGCACCATTTCCAAAATGGGGCCAACGGCGCCGTCGTGGGTAGATGGAAAGCGCTATTGGTGGCTGCTGAGTCCCGGTCTGCCGGCCATGGGACTGGCCGTGCTCGCGATGGCCTCCACCACGGGGAATGGGCTGTGGTTCTGGCTGCTGCCGTTCGTGTTCTACGGCATCGTGCCGTTGCTGGACCGGCTGATCGGCACGGATCCCGTCAATGCACCTGAAAGTGCGGTCCCGGATCTGGAGTCGGATCGCTACTATCGCGGGATCGTGTTCGCCTATATCCCGGCCCAGTACGGGGTCACGCTGTTCGGTGCCTGGCTGGCGGTGCAGGGTGGATTTGCCGGATGGGAGTTGCTGGGACTGACGGTCGTCGTCGGCATCATCAACGGCGTCGGCATCAACACGGCACACGAACTGGGGCACAAGACCAACCCGCTGGAGCGCTGGCTCGCCAAGATCACGCTGGCGCCGGTGGCCTACGGTCACTTCTTCATCGAGCACAACAAGGGTCACCACAAGCACGTGGCGACGCCGGAGGATCCGGCTAGCTCGCGCATGGGCGAGACGTTCTGGGCCTTCCTGCCGCGCACCGTGATCGGCAGCGTACGGTCGGCCTGGGGCATCGAGCGCGCCCGGCTGATCCGCGATGGCAAGCCAGTGTTCTCGCGACATAACGAAATCCTGCAGGCCTGGGGGATGACCGTGCTGCTGTTCGGCGCGATCAGCCTGTGGCTCGGACCGTGGGCGCTGGTGTTTCTGGTGGCACAGGCGGCCTATGGCGCCTCGCTGCTGGAGGTCGTCAACTATCTGGAGCACTACGGGCTGCTGCGGCTCAAGGACGCGAGCGGTCGTTACGAGCGCTGCCAGCCCCGGCATTCCTGGAACAGCAACCATGTGGTCACCAATCTGCTGCTGTACCAGCTGCAGCGGCATTCCGATCACCACGCGCATCCGACACGCCGCTACCAGGGGCTGCGCAGCTTTGACGACAGCCCGCAGCTGCCTTCCGGGTATGCGTCGATGCTGCTGATCGCCTATCTGCCGCCGCTGTGGTTTCGGGTGATGGATCCGCTGGTCGTCGCCCACTACAACGGCGATCTGACGCGTGCCAGCCTGCACCCCTCGCGGCGCCAGGCCCTGCTGCGGCGCTGGATGGGAGTGGATGCCGCAGCCGTGGCGACGGCGTCCTCCTTGGCTGCCGCCAATCCGGTGCGTGCCGGGATCCCGGCGGAGCCGGCGCACGCGCTGTACCAGTGCCCGAACTGCAGCTACTGCTACGACGAGGCGGTCGGGTGTCCCGAGGAAGGGTACCCCCGCGGTACACGCTGGGCGGCGCTTCCGGCCGACTGGTCGTGTCCTCATTGCGCGGTGCGCGACAAGGCGGATTTTGCCGCTGTCGTGCCGGCGCGATGAGTCCGTTGCTGATCCGATAACCCTTCACGACAACGCCCCCAGGGAGCCCTCATGCACGATTCACGTAGCGCGTTTGCGCAGGCGTTCGTCCGCCTCACCGAGCCGCTGATCTTCAGCCGCCGCAAGCTGACGCTGACCGTGTTGGCCGTCATCACCGTCTTCCTGGGCTGGCAGGCCACGCATCTGCGCCTGGACACCGGCTTCGACAAGCAGTTGCCGCTGGGGCACCCGTACATCGGGGTCTACAAGCAGTATCAGAAGGAGTTTGGCGGCGCCAACGTGACGCTGGTCGCGCTGAAGCAGAAGTCGGGTGACATCTACAACGAGTCGTTCATGCGCACGCTGCGTGCCCTGACCGATGCGGTGTACTTCACGCCGGGCATGGACCGCGCGCGCGTCAGTTCGATCTTCACGCCGGACGTGCGCTATCTGGAGGTCGTCGAGGGCGGTTTCGCCGGCGGCAACGTCGTGCCGGCAGATTTCAAGCCCACGCCGGAATCACTGAAGAAAGTCCGCGAGAACGTCGAGAAAGCCGGGATCGTCGGCCGTCTCGTGGCCAACGACCACAGTGCGGCCATGGTGTTCTCGGAGTTGCTGGAGAGCGATCCGGTTTCGCTGCAGAAACTCGACTACCTGCAGACGGCCGCGCGTCTCGAGGAGGTGCGCCAGCGGTTTCTGAGCCAGCAGCTCTATGAGCTGCGCCTGAAGTCCGATCTGGGTGCGCTCAAGGCCGGGACGGTGATCGGCAAGCGATACCGTGACCCCACGGGCCTGCGCTTTGCCGTCGAGCGCGTGACGGTCGACACCGGCGACGCGGCGGCCGGTGGAGAGATGCCGAGCGTGCGCGGCCACCAGCTGGAGGTCGTCGCTGTTGCCAATCCGGATTACAACCCGGATATCGACATTCACATCATCGGCTTTGCCAAGGCCGTCGGTGATATCGCCGACAGCGCCATCGAGGTCTTCAGCTTCTTCGGGCTGACCGTGGTGCTGGTCTGGCTGCTGCTGTGGCGGTATTGCGGCTCGCCCAAGGTCGCGCTGCTGCCACTGGCCTGCGGCATTCTGGCCGTGATCTGGGAGCTGGGCCTGCTGCACATGGTGGGGCTGGCGCTGGATCCGTTCGCGGTGCTGATGCCCTTTATCGTGCTGGCAATCAGTACTTCGCACGGCATCCAGATCACCAGTTTCTGGCTGAACGAAGTGGCGGATCATGGCCATCCCCCGCTGGAAGCCGCGATCGCGACCTACCGTCGTCTGGTGATTCCCGGGCTGTCGGCGCTGGCCACCAACTTCATCGGCTTCGGCACGATCCTGCTGATCCCGATCGACATCATCCGCGAGATGGCGATCAACGCCATGCTGGGCCTGCTGGCGATTGTGCTGTGCAAGAAGATGATGCTGCCGTGCCTGCTGACCTTCGCCACGGTGAAGGATCCGGTGAAGTTCCGCGCCTACCAGCGCAAGCGTGATCAGGCTTTCGGCCCGGTCTGGCACTTGCTCTCGACGCTGACCCTGAAGCCGGTTGCGGCGTTTGTGCTGGTCGCCGCTGCCGCGCTGTGGGCCTGGGGCGAGTGGGTGGCGCAGGACCTGAAGATCGGCGAGCTGCATGCCGGCGTGCCGGAGCTGCGTCCGGATTCGCGCTACAACCTGGACTCCGCTGCGATCGTGCGCGACTTCTCGATCGGCGTGGATGTCCTGAAGGTGGTGGCGGAGGGCAAGACCGATGGGTGCATTGACCACTCGGTGATCGAGCTGATGGACCGCTTCGCCTGGCGCATGGAGAACACGGCAGGTGTGCAGTCGACGCTGTCGCTGCCGAAGCTGCAGCAGAAGGTCTACAACAGCTATAGCGAGTCCAACCCGAAATTCAACACCTTGCCGCGCGAGAGCGGTGCGCTGGTGATCACGGTACAGCCCTTCCCGAGTTCGACCGGCCTGCTCAACGAGGACTGCAGCGCGATGCCGGTGCTGCTGTTCACCAAGGACCACAAGGCTGAGACCATCGACACCATCGTGGCCGCGATCGACCAGTTCGTCTCCGAGCTGCCGGCGGATGCGCCCGTGACCTTCCGGCTCGCCACCGGCAACGTCGGCGTGATGGCTGCGGCCAACGACGTCATCAAGGAAACCGAGCTGTCAGTGCTGCTGTGGCTGTTCCTCGGCATTGGTGTCTGCGTGCTGGTGTCGTTCCGCAGCTTCGCAGGCCTGGTGTGCGTACTGGTGCCGCTGGCACTGGTGCATGTCGTGTCCTATGCCGTCATGGTGTACCTGGAAATCGGCATCAAGATTTCCAATCTGGCGGTGGCGGCGTTTGCGGCCGGCATTGGCGTCGATTACGGCATCTATATCTATTCGGTGCTGGAGGAGAATGTCTTGCAGAAGCGCATGAAGCTGCGCGAGGCCTACGAGAACACGCTGCATCAGACCGGCAAGGCGGTGATCTTCACCGCCCTGACGCTGGCGGCAACCGTCTGCACCTGGTTGTTCTCGGATCTGCAGTTCCAGGTCGACATGGGCATCCTGCTGACCATGATGTTCATCGCCAATGCCGTCGCTGCGGTCGTGCTGTTGCCGGCATTCGCAGCCTTCCTGTTGAAAGTGCCGAAGGACGCCGCGCCAATGGTCGAGGCCGACGCCGGGCTGGCCGGACCCCGTGTGAGCTGAGTGATCGTTACCCCCGTTTACTGTGAGTGGAGGATGAGATGAAAAAGAGCCTGATAGCAGTCCTTGCAGCCGCTGCGCTGCTGCCCGCCCTGGCGAATGCCAAGGTGTCGCCCGATGAGGCGGCCAAGCTCGGCAAGGAGCTGACGCCGGTGGGCGCCGAACGCGCTGGCAACAAGGAGGGCACGATCCCCGAATGGACGCCGGCCAAGCAGAGTGGTGCGCTGAAGGGTCACTTCCCGACGGATGCGGCGGTCGAGGCCGAGAAGCCGCTGTTCACGATCGACAGCAAGAACATGGCGCAGTACGGCAGCAAGCTGACCGAGGGGCACAAGGAACTGCTGAAGCGCTTCCCGGCTTCCTACAAGATGAACGTCTACAAGTCGCATCGCAAGGTCAACTTCCCGGACAAGATCCTGCAGGAGACGGTCAAGAACGCGACGCGTGCCGAGCTTGAAGGTGTCGACAATCCGCGCGGCGCTTTTGTCGGCTTTCCGTTCCCGATTCCGAAGTCCGGTGCCGAGCCGATCTGGAATCATCGCGTGAAGTGGCGCGGCGACACGGTGCGCCGCTACAACAACCAGATGATCGTGCAGCAGTCGGGCAAGTTCTCGTTGACCAAGATTGTCGAGGATGTGAAGTTCTACTACTCGAACACGTCCAATGCGAGTGCGCCGGAGCTCAAGCCGGGGGTGGACTTCCTGAAGTACCTGTCGGAGACGATCTCGCCGCCCCGTATCGCTGGCACCTTCATCCTGGTGCACGAGAAGGCGGGCTTCGGTTCGGAGGGGCGTGCGGCCTGGCTGTATGCGCCGGCCCTGAAGCGCATTCGCCGCGCACCGGCGGTCTGCTGCGACAACCCGTATGAAGGTACCGACGGGCATCAGTTCTACGATCAGGTCGACATGTACAACGGCGTGCTCGAGCGCTTCACCTGGAAGCTGGTGGGCAAGCGGGAGATGTACATCCCGTACAACTCCTATCGCATCGCCGGCAACAAGACCAAGTACGCCGACATCGCGCGCCCGAACCACGTCAATCCGGAACTGCCGCGCTATGAACTGCACCGCGTCTGGGTCGTCGAGGCCGACAACAAGCCGGACCAGCGCCACACCTTCAAGAAGCGTCGCATCTATCTCGACGAGGACAGCTGGAACATCGTTGCGATCGACAACTACGACCAGGAAGGCAAGCTGACGCAGTTCCAGGAAGGCCATCTGGTGCCGTACTTCAACATTCTCGCGGCCTCGACGCTGCCGGAGGTGATCTATCACCTCAACTCCGGCCGCTACTTCGTGACGGCGATGATCAACGAAGACCAGCCGTATGACTCGACCGTGACGTACACGGATTCGACCTTCGAGGCAGAAACGGTCCAGAAGCGGACCTCCAAGTAAGGCAAGCGTGCTCCCACCGCCGGTGACGACACCGGCGGTGGGGACGCCACGCCTTCCATCATGGACGCATGGGGAGAATGCGATGACACGCTTGACCCGACTTTCGCTGGCGACACTGATCGCCTGCGCAGCACCGGCCGGCACGCTGCAGGCCGCCGAGTTCAATTTTTCGTTCGCGGATACTGATTTCACCGCGGTGCTCAACAACACGGTTACGCTCGGTGCCTCCTGGCGCGTCGAGAACCGTTCTTCGGATCTGGTCGGCAAGTCCAGCCTGAATCCGGACGTGTGCTCCGGGGCTTTCCAATCCTGCCAGGGGGTGCACCGCGCGCAGAGCTATCCGGCGCAGCGACTCGCTGATGCTCCCGGCATGGCGTCGATGAACTTCGACGATGGCAACATCAATTACGACAAGGGCGACATTACCCAGGCGCCCTTCAAGCTCTCGCAGGACCTGAACATCAAGTTCGGCGAGTTCGGCTTCTTCTTCCGCGGGATCGGCATCTACGACGATCTCAACTACCGGGATTTCGAAGAAACCTACCGTAACAAGATCACGGCAGAAAATTTCCAGGATGTCGGCATCACCGGAGACAACCGGGTTGCCAATCGCTACTTCGCCCGCAGTTACGGCCCCGGCGCCGTCGTGCGCAGCGACCGTGACACCCGCGAGGCCAAGCAGATCGGTCTGCGCTATGACCTGCTGGATGCCAACTTCTATGGACTGGTTCCGTATCTCGATGGCGAACGCGAGCTGATCTTCCGCATCGGTCGCCAGACCGTGAACTGGGGTCAGAGCACCGTCGCCGTCATCAACAGCGTCAATCAGGCGCAGCCGGTCAACGCCAACAGCCTCTACCGCCTCGGCTTCGGCCTCCTCGAGGAACTGTTCGTGCCGGTCGGCATGGTGCGCGCGAGCACCGAGATCGCCGGCGGCGTCAGCGTCGAGGCCTACTACCAGTACGAATGGGAG
>JBEIOK010000120.1:0-8641 GCA_040377605.1 Nevskiaceae bacterium
ATCGGCATCGACCTCGGCGGTACCAAGATTGAAGGCATTGTCATGGGCGAGGGCGCGCGCATTCTGGCGCGCGAGCGCGTACCCACGCCGGCGGGAGATTACGGCGCAACCCTGAGCGCCCTTGTCGTGCTGGTGCAGCGCTTGGAGCAGGCGGTCGATGTGCGCGCGCTGCCGGTCGGGATCGGGACCCCTGGTGCGGTTTCGCGGGTCAGCGGCCTGATGAAGAACTGCAATTCCACCTGTCTGAACGGGCGTCCGTTCCGGCAGGATCTGGAGTCGCGGCTCCAGCGCGAGATTCGACTGGCCAATGATGCCGACTGCCTGGCGCTGTCCGAAGCGCAGGATGGCGCCGCGGCCGGTGCCGCGACGGTGTTCGGCGTGATTCTGGGCACAGGGGTGGGGGGCGGTATCGTGGTGCGCGGCCAGCTGCTGGCGGGCCCCAACGCGATCGCAGGCGAATGGGGGCATAACCCGCTCCCGGCCCCGCGCGAGGCCGAGCGGCCGGGCCCTCGGTGTTACTGCGGCCGTCAGGGCTGCGTCGAAACCTGGTTGTCGGGACCGGGTCTGTCGGCAGACCACGCCCGCTACGCGGGCGTGGAGCTGAGCGCGGACGAGATCGCGCGACGTGCACAGGCCCGTGAGGCCGCGAGCCTGGCCAGTTTGCAGCGCTACGAGGAGCGGCTGGGCCGCGCGCTGGCGACGGTCATCAATGTGCTGGATCCGGACGTGATCGTGCTGGGTGGCGGCGTGTCGCGCATCGAGCGGCTGTACGAGCAGGTGCCGCGCCACTGGCGGGCGCATGTGTTCTCTGACCGCGTCGATACGCGGCTGCTGCCCGCACGGCATGGCGACAGCAGCGGGGTCCGCGGTGCGGCCTGGCTGTGGCCGTCGCCGTGACCGGTCTCGCGCTGGTGATCTTCGCGGGGCTGCCCGGCTCGGGCAAGACCACAGTGGCGCAGCCCTTCGCGGCCGCGCGTGGCTGGCGCTATGTCAATCGCGATGAAATCCGTGCCGCGCGCTATGCGGATCTGGGGCCAGAGGTCTGGAAGGCCCCGGCCAATGCAACCGCGGAGAGTCAGGCCCGCGCCGCATTGGCGCACGGCGAGTCAGTGGTCGTGGATGGCATGACCTTCGCTACGCCGGCGCTGCGCGATCGATTCGCCCGCGCCGCTGCCGAAGCAGGCGCGCGCTTTGTCATTGTCTGGGTCGATTGTCCGGTCGACGAGGCGATCCGCCGAGTCGCGCGCAGCAATGCTGGCCATCCTGCGGCGAGCGAACGCAATGCCGATCGAGTGCGCGAGGTGGCCGCCCGCTTTGATGCGCCGGGGCCCGAGGCACTGCGGCTGGACGCGATGCGGCCACTGGCGCAACTGGAAGCGGAACTTCAGGCCGGCATGGACCGGTTGTTGGAGTAGTCGATCAGACCTTTGACGATGCGGTAGATCCACCAGATCAGCAGGCCGAACAGGCCGATGAAGCCGATGAAGATCACGGTCAGCGCGCCGAAGATCACGCCCCACAGCAAGCCCCACCAGAAGGTGCGGATCAACCAGCGGTGGTGACTGCGGATGAACGCGTTACGGGTCTCGCCGACTTTGATGTGGCTGATGACGACGCTGACCAGGGCTGCGAGAAACCCGGTCATCGGCGCCAGGGCGTCCAGCACGTAGGCGATCATCAGGGTGTTGCGCTCGCCGGTTTCGGCCAGCGCGGCATCGGACGTCTGAAGCTCGTTCATCGGAGACTCCGCAGCGAGTGACCCGCGCAGCTTGCCACGCCGGCCGCGCCACGAAAAACGGCAGGCTCGCGCCTGCCGTCTTCAGGAAATCGCAACCGTGAAATCTCAGCCCTTGTAGGCCTTGATGCCGTTGGCAATCTCTTCACGCGCGGCGGCGGCGTCGCGCCAGCCGGCGATCTTGACCCACTTGCCCTTCTCGAGCGCCTTGTAGGAGCTGTAGAAGTGGTGAATCTCGTTCTTGACACGCTCCGGCACGTCGGCCAGATCCTTGAGATGGTCATAGGCGTTGTTGCTGACCTTGTCGACCGGCACCGCGAGCAGCTTGGCGTCGGTACCCTTCTCGTCTTCGGTGTCGAGGACGCACAGGGCGCGGCACTTGATCACCGAGCCGGCGACCACCGGGTGCGGGGTCATCACCAGCACGTCGACCGGATCGCCGTCGCCGGCCAGGGTCTTCGGCACATAACCGTAGTTGGCGGGGTAGCTCATCGCCACATTCATGAAGCGGTCGACCATCAGCAGTCCCGTGTCCTTGTCCACCTCGTATTTCACGGGCGGGCCATAGGCCGGGATTTCGATGACGACGTAGAACTCGTTGGGGGCCTTCTCGCCCGGACCCAGTGCTTCGATACCCATGATTCTTTCGGCTGCCTCTTGCGATGGATGAAGTGGCGGTGGCTGGATGGCCGACCGGGAACGCGCTAAGCCGCTGAACTTGGCTGGCTTCTTGCAGGGCGCGTAGTGTAAGGGAAGTCCTCGCCGCGGCGCAGCACTCGCATTGACGCGGCGCGCAGGTAGCGGTTACTTTCACCGGCCGCGCGGCCCAGGGGGAGCTGGTTCTAGGGCTGATCGCGCCAATCCGTATTGAGGTTGATCCACGATGAGAATGGTTCTGCTGGGTGCGCCCGGCTCTGGAAAGGGCACCCAGGGTGAGAAGCTGGTTGCGCATTTCGGGATCCCCAAGATTTCGACGGGCGACGCCTTGCGCGCCGCAGTCGCGGCCGGCACCGAGCTTGGCAGGAAGGCGAAGGCGACCATGGACGCCGGCCAGCTCGTGGCCAACGACATCGTGATCGGTATCGTCGAGGAGCGTCTCGGCCAAGCCGATGCGCGCAAAGGCTTCATTCTCGACGGTTTTCCGCGCAATACCGCGCAGGCCGAAGTGCTCGATGCGATGCTGCTGCGCCTGCAGCAGCCGGCGGTCGACAAGGCCGTTCACCTGCAGGTCAACGACGAAGAGATCATCAAGCGCCTGCTCGACCGCGCCCAGAAGGAAGGACGTGCTGACGACAAGGAAGACGTGATCCGCAAGCGCATCGAGGTCTACAACGCCGAGACACGCCCGTTGCTGGACTACTACAGCCGCCAGGGCAAGGTCGTGACGGTGCCGGGCGTCGGCAGTCTCGACGAGATCTTCAACCGCATCCTGCAGGCGCTGCGCTGACGCAGGCGCCGCGCTTTACAGCGCGGCGAGCAAATCCCCTCCGCAGACTTCGCGGCGCCAGCCGCGCAGGACCTGTGCCCGTGCCTCCGGGCCGTGACGCACCAGGCTCATCAGGTCCGCGCGCGGAGCCAGGAAGCTGGCCGGCACATTGAGTTGCGTCCCGCGTGCCTGCACCAGGGTCTGCAGTTTTTTCAGCAGGCCTTTCTGCGCCGCATCGAGTTCCTCCTCCTGCGCCAGTCGTTGCTCCGGCGCAGCGGCGGCCTCGGCGATGACCGCAAGCAGGCGTTCGCCGTGACGTTCCAGGGTCTTCGGGGGCAGCGCTCCCAGCGTCGCCAGTTCCGCCGAAGTCTGGGGGCGACGTTCGGCCAGGCGATAGATCGCGTCATCCTCGACGATCCATTTGCGTGGCCGGTCGCGATCCTGGGCTTCCCGCTCGCGCCAGGCGCAGAGCGCAGCCGCGACGGTCTGTTCCCGCGGGCTCATGCGGGCCAGCCCCTTGAGTCGCTGCCACGCCGCCTCCGGCGCGGTCACATACTGGGCCGGATCGCACATGCGCGCACAGTCCTCGGCCAGCCATCCCAGGCGGCCGGCGCGCGCGAGTTCGTCCTGCAGCGTCGGATAGATCGTCGCCAGGTGAGAGACGTCAGCGGCGGCATAGGCCAGCTCGGCCTCGCGGAGTGGTCGGCGTGCCCAGTCCGTGCGCGACAGGCTCTTGTCGACCGGAATGCCCAGCCGCTTCTCGATCAGGCCGGCATACCCGATCTGATCGCCGATCCCCAGCAAGGTGGCCGCGACCTGTGTATCGAACAGGGGCTGCGGGCAGCGGCCGCGCAAGCGCACCAGGATTTCGAGGTCCTGGCCTGCGGCGTGGAAGACGGCGACCGACTGCGGCCCGTACAGCAGGTCCAGCAGCGGCGTCAGGTCGGGCAGCGCCAGGACGTCGATACAGGCCGCGCTGCTGCCGTCGCCGATCTGCACAAGGCACAGGCGCGCATGGTAGGTATCGACGCGGACGAATTCGGTATCGACGGTGAGCCACGGCGCAGGGCGCCAGCGCTCGACCGCCTCGGCCAGCGCATCGGCGGTGGCAATCAGGAGAGTACTCATGGGCCGGGTAGAATACCGGCTAATCCTCCGGACGACCTTCATGTTCGCGACCCTCGCCGCTCTCGTTCCGCGTCTACTGCTCTTCCGTGCCGGTCCGCAGGACCTGCCGTATTCAACACAACTGACGCCCGCGCTGATCGCGTTCGTGGTGTTTGCCAACCTTACGGTGACAGGCCAGTTGCTGCCGCTGCCGCTGGTGGTGCTGATGGCGCTGCTGGGGGTGCTGGCGATCGGGCTGGTGACACGCGCCTTCCTGCGCGCGCGCAATTTCGCCAACCGTCAGAACCAGACGTTTAATGCGCTGCTGCTGAGCGGGGGCGTGCTGTTGCTGCTGATGGCGCCGCTGTTCACGTATGCGGTGCCGATGCTCAAGGCGATCACCGCCAATCCCGAGTTGATCCAGAATCCGGATGCGCTGATGAAACTGCGTCCGCCGGTCTTCGTGAATCTGCTGCTGGATCTGCTGTTCTTCTGGAATTTCGCAGTGACCGCACACATCTACCGGCAGGCGGGTGAGATGCGCTTTGCCGGTGGCGTGCTGCTGACCCTGGTGCTGATGCTGTTCATGTTCTTCACGGTGATGTTCGGGACTGCGCTGCTCGGGGGGCTGTTCGGCCTTGATCCAGGACCACAGGCCGCGCCGACGTCGCAGCTTCAGTAGGGCTCACCATGCACATCCACATCCTCGGCATCTGCGGGACCTTCATGGCGGGCATCGCCGCGATCGCGCGCGAGGCGGGGCACCGCGTCACCGGCTCCGACGCCAACGCCTGGCCGCCAATGTCGACGCAACTCGAACAGCTGGGGATCGCGGTGATGCAGGGCTACGAGCCGGCGCACCTGCAGCCGGCACCGGACAGGGTGGTCGTCGGCAACGTCGTCACGCGCGGTAACGCCGCGATGGAATACGTACTCGATCAGAACCTGCCCTACACCTCGGGCCCGCAGTGGCTGGCCGAGAACGTGCTCCATTCGCGCCATGTGCTCGCGGTCGCTGGCACACACGGCAAGACCACGACGACGTCGATCCTGGCCTGGTTGCTGGAACACGCGGGCCTTGAGCCCGGCTTTCTGGTCGGCGGCGTGCCCGGCAACTTCGGCATCTCCGCGCGCCTGGGCAAAAGCCGGTACTTCGTCATCGAGGCCGACGAGTACGACACGGCGTTCTTCGACAAGCGCAGCAAGTTCGTGCACTACCGGCCACGCACCTGCATCCTCAACAATCTCGAGTATGACCACGCCGACATCTTTCCGGATCTCGCGGCGATCGAGCGTCAGTTCCACCACCTCGTGCGTACCGTGCCGCGCAGCGGGCGCATCGTGATCAACGGTGGCGATACCGCTCTTGCGCGCGTGCTGGCGCAGGGCTGCTGGAGCGAGGTCGTGCGCTTCGACGATGCCCTAGGCTGGCAGGCCGAAGGCACAGCGGAGCGCTATCGACTCAGCCGTACCGGCGTCGAGCTCGGCACGGTCGAATCGCCGCTGGCCGGCCTGCACAACCGCGCCAACACCCTGGCCGCATTTGCGGCAGCCGAGCATCTCGGGATCGCGGTGCCGACATTGATCGAGGGCCTGCGACAGTTCAGTGGCGTGAAGCGCCGCCTCGAGAAGCGCGGCGAAGTACGAGGCATCATCGTTTATGATGATTTTGCGCATCACCCCACGGCCATTGCAGTCACCATCGATGCGCTGCGTCGCCAGGGTCCCGGCCGCATCCTGGCGGTGCTGGAGCCGCGCTCCAACACGATGCGCTTGGGGACACATGCTGATGAGCTCGCGCACAGCCTGCACGATGCCGATCGGTGTTTCGTGTTCGCACGGCCCGATCTGAAATGGGACGCGGAGGCGGCGCTCGGCGGCGTCGGTCCGCGCTTGCGGGTCCAGGCGGCGCTGGAGCCGCTGATCGAGGCGATCATCGCCGAGGCGCGCGAGGGTGATCGCGTGCTGGTGATGTCCAATGGTGATTTCGGCGACATTCACGAGCGTCTGCTCTCGCGGCTGCGCGGATAGTCCGCCACGGTCTCAATCCCGGCCTGCATCCATTGGCCGGAACCCTGCGTACCTCCTGTGCGCACAGCGGAACCTTCCGCTGTTCCGATGACGGCCGCCTGTCGGCCACAGCCAAGGGAGCACAGGATGTCTGACCTCAAAAGAATCAGCGCAATCGCGCTGATGGGCCCCACTGTCGCCTGGATGGCGGCATGCAGCAACAACGACCGTGACCTCATCGTGACACCGCCGCCCGTCGCAGCGGGCGACACCTATGCATTGACCAGCGCCAATCGTCTGGTGAGTTTCAACCTGGCCGAACGCTCGGTGCGCACGGCAGTGGCCATCAGCGGGTTGCAGGCCTCGGAGACGGTGCTGGGCCTGGATCGCCGGCCTGCCGACGGCACGCTGATCGCGCTGGGCGATTCCGGCCGCCTCTATCAGATCAACCCCGACAGTGGTGTCGCCACGGTGAAGGCCGCGCTGTCCGCCGATGCCGCGGATGCCACGCTGCCGTTCACGACGCTGGCCGGGACGCGGTTCGGTGTCGACTTCAACCCGGTACCGGACCGCCTGCGGGTGGTCAGCGATAGCGGCCAGAATCTGCGCATCAATGTCGAGACCGGTGCGACGATCACCGACGGCGCGCTGACGCTCGGGGGGGCTGCACTCAGCGGCGTCAGTGCTGCGGCCTACACCAACAATTTCGGCGAAACCTGCCGCACGACCCTGTACTACCTGGACACCACTGCGGATCGTCTGCTGACGACCACCGCGCCCAACGACGGTATCGCGACCGTGGTCGGCCCGCTGACCGTGGATGCCGAGGCGGTCGATGCCTTTGATATCCGCACCGGTGCTGACGGCAGCCAGACGGCGATCGCAGCGTTGCGGGTGGGGGGTGTCGTGGGGATGTACACGATCAATCTGAGCACGGGTTCGGCCAGTGCCGCGGGTGCCGTGACCGGCCTGAACGCCGGAGAAGCACTGACTGGACTGGCGCTGACGCGCCCGGCCGCGGCACCGGCCCAGGCGGCGGGTGATCTCTACGGTCTGACCGAAAGCAATCGGCTGGTCAGTTTCAATCGCGCGGCACCGGCCAAGCTGTGCACGAGTGCCGCGGTGACCGGTCTGCAGACGGGCGAATCGCTGGTGGGAATCGATACACGCCCGGCCAACGGCCAGCTCTACGCCCTGTCGGCGAACAGTCGTCTGTACACGCTCGACAAGGCCACCGGTGCTGCCACGCTGGCATCAACCCTGTCGGTTCCGCTCAGCGGCACCGACTTCGGTGTCGACTTCAATCCGGTTCCGGACCGTCTGCGCGTGGTCAGTGACACGGGTCAGAACCTACGGGTGAACGTCGATGACGGCGCGACGCTCAATGACGGCAGCCTCAACGTCGGGGGCACGACGCGGATGGGTGTCACCGCGGCGGCTTACACCAACAGCCTGAAGGGCGGCAATGCCGCGACACTGACCACGACCACGTACTACATCGATAGCAATGCCGATGTGCTGCTGACATCGACCAACCCGAATGCCGGCGCACTGACCGCGGTCGGCGCACTGGGCATGGGCATCGATATCGGTGCGCTGAACGGGTTCGACATCGACGGTCGCAACAATTCGGCGCTGATCGCCGTGGCGTTGGCGGGCGGAGCGGGGACCTCATTGCACACCCTCGACCTCTCGACTGGCGTCGCCAGTGCATCACTGGGCACGGTGGGCGGTGGCGAGCGGTTGCGTGGCCTCACGTTGGCGGCTCCGCCGGCGACGGCGACGGCATTCGGCGTGACCGGTACCGGCATGCTGGTGAGTTTCTCGCCGGCAGCGCCGGCGACGGTGACCCCCATCGGTGCGATCACGGGCCTCGGTGCCAGCCAGACCATCCTGGGGCTGGATGTGCGTCCGGCCACCGGGGATCTGGTGGCGTTCACGGACGGCCCGAGTCTGTATCGCATCGATCCGGGGACGGCACAGGCCACGTTGCTGTCGACGCTGGCAGCGGATCCTGCGGATCTGACGATGCCGTATTCGGCCCTGTCGGGAACGGCCTTCGGTGTGGATTTCAATCCGGTGCCGGATCGCCTGCGCGTGGTCTCAAATCTCGGACAGAGCCTGCGCATCAATGTCGGCTCCGGCGCCACGATTACGGATGGTAGCCTCAGCTATGGCGCTGCCGGCGCTTCGGCAGCGGCCTACACCAACAGCTTTGCCGGAACGGTGTCGACGCAGTTGTTCGTGGTCGATGCGGTGACGGATCGCCTGTTCCTGCAGAACCCGCCGAACGATGGGGTGCTCAAGGATCGTGGTCCGCTGGGAGTCGACGTGACGGCCGTCAATGGCTTCGAGATTGTTGG
>JBEIOK010000116.1:0-9026 GCA_040377605.1 Nevskiaceae bacterium
CAAGCACACGCTGCCGCAGGAACAGATCAATGAGGAGCTGGTGCGGCGCGCACGTGCCGGCCAGCGCGTGCTGCGGCTCAAGGGTGGAGATCCCTTTGTCTTTGGCCGCGGTGGCGAGGAGATCGAACGTCTGGCGGAGGCGGGCGTCGCATTCCAGGTCGTGCCGGGCATCACGGCAGCCAACGGCTGTGCGGCCTATGCCGGCATCCCGCTGACGCACCGCGACTACGCGCAGGCCTGCCTGTTCGTGACCGGCCATCCGCGCGCCGACGGCACGCTGGAGCTGAACTGGGATGTGCTGGCGCGCCGGGGGCAGACCGTGGTCATCTACATGGGGCTGACCGCGCTGTCCCAACTCTGTACGCAACTCATCAGCAGTGGCCTGCCGCCGGAGTGGCCGGCCGCCGTCGTCCAGAATGGCACGCGTGCACAGCAGCGGGTGATCGACGGCACACTCGGCAGCCTGCCGGCGCAGGCGGCGGGGTTGACGGGAGAAGGCCCGAGCCTGGTGATTGTGGGAGAGGTGGTGCGTCTGCGGGCGCGGCTGCGCTGGTTCGGCGAGGCGCGCTGAGCCGGCTCAGCCCGATTGCCGGTGTCCTGCCACGCGTTCGTCGAGATCCTTGGCGCGCAGGCGTTTCTGCACGGCGCGCAGGATGCCGGCGGCGTCGAGTCCGCACTGCGCAAGCAACTCCTCGCGCGTCCCGTGCTCGATGAATTGGTCGGGCAGGCCGAGGTTGAGAACCGGCACCGTGTGGTGCTGGGCGACCAGCACCTCGTTGACGCCCGAGCCGGCGCCGCCGAGACGGGCATTGTCCTCCAGCGTGACCAGCAGATCGTTCTCGTTGGCCAGTTCCAGAATCAGATCCGTGTCCAGCGGTTTGACGAAACGCATGTCGGCCACGACGGCATCGAGAATCTCGGCCGATTCCAGTGCAGTCTGCACCATGGCGCCAAAAGCGAGAATCGCGACCCGTGGGCGGCGTCGGCCATGTGCTTCTCGCACGATGCGGCCTTTGCCCACGCTCAGCGGGCGCGGGTCCGCCTCGCAGGCAATACCCAACCCATTGCCGCGGGGATAGCGCACGGCACTGGGCTGTTTCAGCGACACGCCGGTGGCCAGCATGCGACGACATTCGTTCTCGTCACTGGGCGCCATGACCACCAGTCCGGGAATGCAGCGCAGGTAGGACAGGTCGAACGCGCCGTGATGGGTGGCGCCGTCCGCGCCGACCAGCCCGCCGCGATCGATTGCGAACACGACTGGCAGGTTCTGGATGGCAACGTCGTGAATCAGCTGGTCGTAGCCGCGCTGCAGGAACGTCGAGTAGATCGCGCAGACCGGTTTCAGACCCTCGCAGGCGAGGCCCGCAGCCAGCGTCACGGCATGCTGTTCGGCGATGCCCACATCGAAATAGCGGTCCGGGAAGCGTTTGGAGAATTCCACCAGGCCCGAGCCCTCGCGCATGGCCGGGGTGATGCCCACGACCAGCGGATCGCGTGCGGCGGCTTCGCATAGCCAGTCGCCGAAAACCTGCGTATAGCTGGGGACCAGGCTGGGCTTCTTGGCTGGAAATGCCCCCGTGACCGGATCGAACTGGGTCACGCCGTGATACTTGATCGGGTCCGCTTCGGCCGGCTCGAATCCCTTGCCCTTGACCGTCAGCACATGCAGCAGCTGCGGGCCGCGCGCGTCTTTCAGTTTTTCCAGCGCGAGGGTCAGCGCGTCGAGATCGTGGCCGTCGATGGGGCCGTGGTACTGGAAGCCGAGGGTCTCGAACAGGGCGCCCGGATTGTTCAGATGGGCTTCGTTGTGCTCGCTGTCCTGCAGTGCACGCAAGCCATGCGGGGCCATCAGGCCGAGCTTTTGCACGAGGCGTGCCGAGTGATTGCGCAGCGCGCCGACGTTTTCGGAGATCGACATGTCGTTGTCGTTATAGACGACCAGCATGTCGGGTTTCAGGTGTCCGGCGTGGTTCAGTGCCTCGAAGGCCATGCCGGCGGTCATGCCGCCGTCACCAATGATGGCCACTGCGCGACGCTTTTCCTGCTTGATGCGCGCGGCCGCGGCCATGCCGGCCGCCGCAGAGATCGACGTTGACGAATGACCGACGCCGAACGTGTCGTAGTCGCTCTCGGTGCGCAGGCAGAAGGGCGCGAGCCCGCCGAGGCGCCGGATCGTCTCCAGCCGCGCGCGGCGACCCGTCAGCATCTTGTGCGGATAGGCCTGGTGACCAACGTCCCAGACCAGGCGGTCATGCGGCGTGTCGAAGCAGCGATGCAGCGCAATGGACAGTTCGACCGTACCCAGATTGGCGGCGAAGTGGCCGCCGATGCGCCCCAGTGTCTCGATCAAATAACGGCGCAGTTCAACAGCGAGGTGAGGGAGATCGGCTTGCGGGAGCTGACGCAGATCGTCCGGCGTGTTCACGCGTCCCAGCAGGGAATACCCAGGAATTTCGCTCATGACGGAATTATGACGGACTTGCTGCTCTGAATTGGTGCGCCGACAGCCGCAGGCGCCCCGGCATTATGGGTGGATTGTTGCGGTGCAGCAATTGATCGTCAGTGCTGCCGGCCCCGGATATGGCGAGCCAGCCAGCGCAAGGGCTCGGCGGTCGAGCCGAACGCCGCGTCCAGCGCGCGCTCGGCACCGTCAAATAGCTCGGCAGCGCGCGTCTTGGCGGCGGGCAGCCCGAGCACCGATGGATAGGTCGATTTGCGACTGGCCTCGTCCTTGCCGGCGGTCTTGCCCAGGGTGGCACTGTTGGATTCGATGTCGAGGATGTCGTCCTGGATCTGGAAGGCCAGCCCCACGCATTTTCCATAGCGGTCCAGGGCGTCCAGTGCCCGTGCATCCAGCGGCGTCTTGGCGTAGGCGGCCACCCGCAGGCAGGCACGAATCAGGGCGCCGGTCTTGTGGATGTGCAGCGCCTCGAGCTCGGCCAGCGTCAGCTGCTGCTGCTCCGAGGCCAGATCCATGGCCTGGCCACCCACCATGCCCCGCGAGCCCGCCGCCTCGGCGAGCACCTCGATCATCTTCAGGCGCTGCCGCGGCTCCAGACCGGATTCGTCATCCTGCGCCAGCACCTGGAAGGCCAGCGCCTGCAGACCGTCGCCGACCAGAATCGCACTGGCTTCGTCATAGGCTTTGTGGACCGTCGGCCGGCCGCGGCGCAGGTCGTCGTCGTCCATGGCTGGCAGGTCGTCGTGAACCAGGGAATACACGTGGATCAACTCGACGGCGCAGGCGGGCGCATCGAGCAGATTCGGCGGCAACCGCAGGACTTCGCCCGCGGCGTAGATCAGCAGCGGACGCAGCCGCTTGCCGCCCTCGGTGGCATACCGCATGGCCCCGTGCAGGCGCGCCGGATAGTGATCCGCCGACGGCAGCCAGCGCTCGAAGCTGGCGCGCAAGCGCTCGTGATACTGCGGGATGCGACCCTCGAAGCCGTCCGTCACTCGCCGGTGTCCTCGGCGGAGGGGGCTTCCAGCAGGTTGCGGACCTTGAGTTCAGCCTGGTCCAGCGAACTGCGGCAGTGGCGGGTCAGGGCCACGCCGCGCTCGAACAGCGCCAACGATTCGTCGAGTCGCAACTCGCCTTGCTCCAGGCGCTGGACGATGTCCTCCAGTTCCTTCATCGCGGCCTCGAACTGGCCGACCGGATCGGCCTCGGGCGCGGCGTCTGGCTTGCGTGCCATCGGCCCAGCTCCTGTAGTGACGGTTTATCGAATAATATTTACGCCAGCAAGCAAACAGCACATACTGGATACCTGCGGATGCGGAGTGTAGCCCGGTTGCCCACGCCGGAGGCTTTCCGTTAACGTCCCCGCGCTCTTAATCGACCCCTCCCATGGCAGCCGCAAGCAATTACAGCGCCGAAGCAATCGAAGTTCTGCAGGGCCTGGACCCGGTGCGCAAGCGCCCGGGGATGTACACCGACACCACGCGCCCCAACCATCTCGCCCAGGAAGTCATCGACAACGCCGTCGACGAGGCCCTGGCGGGACACTGTGATGCACTGACCGTCACCGTGCACGAGGATGGTTCCCTGGAGGTCTCGGACAATGGCCGTGGCATGCCGGTGGACGTGCATCCCATCCACAAGGTCACCGGCGTCGAACTGATCCTGACCAAGCTGCACTCCGGCGCCAAGTTTTCCAACAAGCAGTACCAGTTCTCCGGGGGCCTTCACGGTGTTGGCGTGTCGGTGGTCAATGCGCTATCAAGCAAGCTGGAGGTGCGCGTCTGTCGCGGCGGCACCGAGTACCAGATCGAATTCCGGGATGGCGAACGCGCCAAGCCGCTGACCGAGATCGGCTCGGTGCCCAAGCAACGCAGTGGTACAACCGTGCGTTTCTGGGCAGATCCGAAGTACTTCGACAGCCCCAAGTTCTCGATTCCGCGCCTCAGGCAGGTACTGCGCGCCAAGGCCGTGCTGTGCCCGAACCTGCGCGTGACCTTGAAGGATCTGATCAACCAGGAAGAGTTGGTCTGGCAGTACGAAAACGGCCTACCGGATTATCTGAAGGATGCACTGGCGGGCGCCGAGACCCTGCCCGCAGAGCCCTTCATCGGCCAGTTCAAGGCGGCGCGCGAAGAGGCCGAGTGGGCGCTGGTCTGGCTCAACCAGGAGGGCGGTCGCGTCGAGCCTGTCGCCGAGAGCTACGTCAATCTGATCCCGACGGCGCAAGGCGGCACGCACGTGAACGGGCTGCGCACCGGCCTGACCGAGGCAATCCGCGAGTTCTGCGAGTTCCGCAATCTGCTGCCGCGCGGACTCAAGCTGACCCCGGAAGACGTCTGGCAGCACTGTGCGTACGTGCTGAGCGTGAAGATGCAGGACCCGCAGTTCGCCGGTCAGACCAAGGAGCGCCTGTCGTCGCGCGAAAGCGCGGCCTTTGTCCAGGGAGTGGTGCACGACTCGTTCAGCCTGTGGCTGAACCAGCACACCGAGGCCGGCGAGCAGATTGCGCAGTTGGTGATTGCCAATGCCAATGCGCGACTCAAGCTTGCCAAGCAGGTGGTGCGCAAGAAGGTGACCAGCGGCCCTGCGCTGCCGGGCAAGCTGGCCGATTGCGTATCGTCCGATCCGGCCATCACCGAACTGTTTCTGGTGGAGGGGGATTCGGCCGGTGGCAGCGCCAAGCAGGCCAGGGATCGCGAGTATCAGGCGGTCATGCCGCTGCGCGGCAAGATCCTCAATACCTGGGAGGTCGATGCCAATGAGGCATTGGGCTCGGACGAGATCCACAACATTAGCGTCGCGATCGGGGTGGACCCCGGCAGTGCCGACATTTCCGGCCTGCGCTACGGCAAGGTCTGCGTACTTGCCGACGCTGATTCGGACGGCCTGCATATCGCCACGCTGTTGTGCGCGCTGTTCCTGAAGCATTACCGTCCGCTGGTCGAAGCCGGCAACATCTACATCGCGATGCCACCGCTGTTCCGGATTGATGCCGGCAAGCAGGTCTATTACGCGCTGGACGAGGCCGAGAAGCAGGGCGTGATGGATCGTCTGGCGGCCGAGGGCAACAAGGCCAAGATCCAGGTCACGCGCTTCAAGGGTCTGGGCGAGATGAATCCACTGCAGCTGCGCGAGACCACGATGGCGCGCGACACGCGCCGGTTGGTGCAGCTCGGTCTCGACGAGACGCCCGCCGAGCAGGTGATGGACATGTTGCTGGCCAAGAAGCGGGCAGGCGACCGCAAGGATTGGCTGGAGCGGGAAGGCAACCGGGCCGAGGTTTAACAGTTTTCGCCCGCGCCGGTAACGCGAGCAGGAAAGGCGAGCCCCGGCACGAGCAACGAGATTCCCATGACCAACGAAATCACTGAAACCGAACGCCTGCCGCTGCGGGTCTTCGCAGAGAAGGCCTATCTCGATTACTCGATGTACGTGGTGCTCGATCGCGCGCTGCCGAATATCGCCGACGGATTGAAGCCGGTACAGCGTCGCATCATCTATGCGATGTCCGAGCTGGGGTTGTCTGCGGGGCAGAAGCACAAGAAGTCGGCGCGCACCGTGGGTGATGTGATCGGCAAGTTCCATCCGCATGGGGACTCGGCCTGTTATGAGGCCATGGTCACCATGGCGCAGCCCTTCAACTATCGCTATCCGTTGATCGACGGCCAGGGCAACTGGGGATCTTCCGACGATCCCAAGTCCTTTGCGGCAATGCGCTATACGGAATCGCGCCTGACGCCGTATGCCGCCACCTTGCTGGCCGAGCTCGAGCAGGGAACGGTTGAGTGGGCGCCCAACTTCGATGGCACCCTGCAGGAGCCGCGCCTGCTGCCGGCGCGCCTGCCGAACATCCTGGTCAATGGCACGACCGGTATTGCCGTCGGCATGGCCACGGACATTCCGCCGCACAACATCCGCGAGCTGGTCCAGGCCTGCCTGCACCTGCTGAAGCATCCCAACGCCCATGTCGAGAAGCTCTGCGAGTTCGTGCCGGCCCCGGACTTTCCGACTTCCTGCGAAATCGTCTCTGAGCCGCACGACCTGCTGAAGATCTACCAGACCGGCAACGGTCAGGTCCGCGCCCGCGCGCGCTGGGAGCGGGACGAAGACGGCAATGTCATCGTCACCCACCTGCCGTTTCAGGTCTCGCCAGCCAAGGTGTTGGAGCAGATCGCCGACCAGATGCGCGCCAAGAAGCTGCCCCTGGTGGAAGATCTGCGCGACGAGTCCGATCATGAGAATCCGACGCGCCTGGTGATCGTGCCGCGCTCCAATCGCGTCGATACCGATGCGCTGATGGCACATCTGTTCGCGACGACCGATCTGGAGCGCAGTTATCGCGTCAATCTGAACATGATTGGCCTGGATGGGCGTCCGAAGGTGAAGAACCTCAAGGACATCCTCAGCGAATGGCTCACCTACCGTTTCGAAACGGTCACCAAGCGCCTCAATCACCGTCTGTCGAAGGTCAACGAGCGGTTGCACCTGCTCGAAGGCCTGTTGATTGCCTACCTGAACATTGATGAGGTGATTCATATCATCCGGACTGCGGATGATCCCAAGGCAAAGCTGATCAGCGCCTTTGCGCTGACCGAGATCCAGGCCGACTACATCCTGGATCTAAAGCTGCGTCACCTGCAGAAGATCGAGGAGATCAAGATCACCGGCGAGCAGGCTGAGCTCGCGGCCGAGCGCACTACGCTCGAAGCCCTGCTCGGCGATGACGACAAGCTCAAGAAACTGATCGGCGACGAGTTGCGCGAGGATGCTAAGAAGTACGGCGACGAACGCCGTTGCCCGATCATCGCGCGCCCGCCGGCCTCGGCGCTGGAGGCCACTGAAATCGTGCCCGCCGAGCCGGTGACTGTCGTGCTGTCGAAGGCGGGCTGGATTCGCGCCGGCAAGGGACATGACCTGGATCCGACATCGCTGAGCTACAAGGCGGGCGACGAGTTCATGGCCGCCGCACAGGGAAAGACCAACCAACTGCTGGTGCTGATCGACCATCACGGCCGCTGCTACACGCTCAATCCACGCGAGCTGCCCTCGGCGCGCTCGCAGGGCGAGCCGGTGACCACCAAGCTGGATCTGCAGGACGGTGGCCGCGTCGTCGGCATGATGTTCGGCGACGCCGCCGAGAAGCTGGTCTTGAGCAGCGACGAGGGCTACGGCTTCATTGCCAAGCTCGGCGAACTGGAATCCAACCGCCGCAACGGCAAGGCCGTGGTCAGCGTCGGTGAGTCGGCGACGGTCCTGTTGCCGGCGCGCACCTCGAATCCGGCACAGGATCGGTATGCCTTGGCGACGGCTGAGGGCCGATTGCTGGTGTTCCCGCTCTCGGAACTGCCGGAACTGGCCAAGGGCAAAGGTAACAAGCTAATCGCGCTCAAGGGCGAGGATCGCATCCTGGCGGCGACAGTGCTGCCGGCCGGGTCCAGCCTGACCCTGGCCTGCGGCAAGCGCAGCCTGACGCTGAAGCCGTCAGATCTTGAAGGGTATGTCGGGGCCCGTGCCAGCCGCGGCAGCCATCTGCCGCGGGGGTTCCAGCGCGTCGATAGCATGGCAGCTGAAGGTGGGAAACCGACGGCTTGAGTTTGCGGTCCAAGCCCCCAGATCAAGTGATCAGAATCTGAACCCCGAGGACTCGCATGCGCGCGTTTTTCTATCTGGCCCTGACCAATATCGCGGTGATCGCGGTACTGACCCTGATTACCAGCCTGCTCGGCATTGGCGGGGGGCAGCAGGTCCCGCTGATCCTGATGGCCGCGATCATGGGCTTTGCAGGGTCCTTCATTTCGCTGGCCATGTCGAAGTGGTCGGCCAAGCGCATGACCGGCGCGCAAGTGATCACGCAGCCGAAGAATTCGGTCGAGATGTGGCTGCTGCAGACGGTCGAGCGCCAGGCGCGCGCGGCCGGGATCGGCATGCCGGAAGTGGCCATCTTCGATGCGCCGGAACCGAATGCCTTTGCCACCGGCATGAGCAAGAACAATGCGCTGGTGGCGGTCTCCACTGGCTTGTTGCGGCACATGAAGCAGGACGAGGTGGAGGCGGTGCTGGGCCATGAAGTCGGACACGTCGCCAACGGCGATATGGTGTCGATGGCGCTGATTCAGGGTGTGTTGAACACGTTCGTCATCTACCTGTCGCGCGTGATCGGCACCGTGGTCGATCAGGCGCTGTTCAAGCGCGATGGCGGCTCGGGTTCGGGCCCCGGCTACTTCATGACGGTGATCGTGCTGCAGATCGTGCTCGGCTTCCTGGCCCAGGCGATCGCGGCCTGGTTCTCGCGGCATCGGGAGTTCCGAGCCGATGCCGCGGGTGCGCATCTGGCGGGTCGTCGCAAGATGGTCGCCGCGCTGGAGCGGCTCAAGGCGGCCCATGGTCAGTCCTCGCTGCCGGAGCAGATGTCGGCCTTCGGCATCAGCGGCGGGGTCGCGAAGCTGTTTTCCACGCACCCGCCGCTGGAAGTTCGCATCGCACGCCTGCAGCAGGAGGGCGGTGCTGTGAAGTGAGACTCGGGAGTTGAACGAAAAAGGCGGCCCTTGGGCCGCCTTTTTTA
>JBEIOK010000014.1:0-36552 GCA_040377605.1 Nevskiaceae bacterium
ACCTGGAGGAGCCGCTCCGGTCTCAACTCGACAAGTTGATCAGCAGCGCACAGATGGCCTCCGGCAAGGAGAAGCATCAGCGGACAGCCACTCTGTTCACAGCACTGGGACGGCTGCCAGAGGCAGTGGAGCTGGGCTTTCAGATCGGCGAGCGGGTGCCAGTCACCGCGTACGGCATCCTCTCTTTGGGTGCATTGACAGCGCCGACCGTCGGCGACGCACTGAAGTTCATCGCGAATGCGCATCTGCTGATGATCCCGCTCATCGACTGCCGGTATGAGGAATCCGCAACAGAGGGTCGTCTGACCTTGGGTTTCCGCCACCCGATCGATAGCGCCGGCGAGGCCGTGATCATCGCGGCCTGCACGGCCGCCGTCGAAACCGAGCTGGCCCGCCGCAGCGGACGACTGGGCAACCTCTCCCGACTGGAACTGACTTCGAGCTCGAAGGGAGCCGAGGCGAGCTATCGCAAGTGTCTGTCCCTGACCCCGAGCCCGGATGCGAGCGCCAATACGCTGGTATTCAAGCGTGCCGTACTCGACCTCTCGAACGTTCATGGAGACGTCGAAACCTTTAGCAGCGTTATCGATGCCTGTGCGGAGCTGGTCGAGCGTCAGGCCTGTGGAACTCCGCTTCAAGGTCGGGCGCGGGAAGCGGTGATGTCAGGCATCGGCGCGCCCCCCTCTCAACAGCGCCTGGCGAAGCTGCTGGATCTGACCCCCAGACAACTGCGTGTCAGCCTGAGACGGCTGTGCACCAGTTATCAGGCCATCATCAGGGATTGTCGTATCGAGTACGCCAGCGCGCTGCTTCAGAATCCTGCGCTGTCGCTGTCCCAGATCGCGGATCGCCTGGGCTACTCGGATCTGCCGGCGTTCTCTCATGCCTTCTGTCGATGGACCGGCAAGAGTCCTTCAGCCTACAGGGTCGAGCTGCGGTCCCGCGGCGAACCCGCCTGAAATCGGGCGCACGACAAAACGCTGGGCTTCGTCAAGAATCATCTCGGGATTCGAGCAGTCCATCCTGCCGCGCAACCTGATTGAGTTCGAGCTTGGTCGTTGCGGGGCGTCCGGCCGCGGCGTACTTCACCTTGACCCGGCTCAGATACTTCTTGGCAGTGTCGGCTTTGATGCCCAGCGACTCGGCGACCCCTTCGAGGGTCAGACCAGAGGCGTACAGCACCAACACCCGCTCTTCCTGATCACTGAGTTCGGGGCGGTGCTCGTCACCGGCGATGACGCCTGCGAGCTCCGGGGTCATCCAGTGACCGTGTCCCAGAGCCGTCCAGATAGCCGCCACGATATCGGCCTCGGAGTCGCGCTTGCCGACGATACCGCGCACCCCGGCGCGGATCACGCGACGGATCAGCGCAGGCGAAGCCAGAGCCGAGATGACCAGCACATCGATCCCCGCGCCGACCACCGTTTCGATCTGCTCCGGGGTGGCATTGGGACCCCGCTCCACCATGAGATCCAGCAGCAACAGACGGGGGCGATCCTCCTCGCGCACACCGTCGAGCCATGCAAGGAACTCGGTCAGGGTTTCCCCCGACCAGACCGCGCGAAGCCCCGGCTGGGCGGCCACCAGTTCCTCGGTGCGCTTGCGCTGGAGCAGGTGGTCCTCGACGACGGCAACATTCCATCGGTGGGGACGCGGCGCCTGCCCCAGTTCATCGGCGGGGACACTCATGATTCACCTCCTGCCACAACGAGTTCTGCAAAGTCCTGCTGATCAAGGGTCTGCACCCTGAGGCCTCGTCCCCAAAGCCCCTCTGGGTTGAAGGCCGCCATCAAGCGAGGCGTGGGGGCGACCAGGATCATCGTCAGGCCCTGCGCCGTGGCAAACAGGGCAGCCGTCAGTTTCGTCCCCGAGGGCATTGCCTCCACAACCGCCATCAGGGTTCCGCCCAGCCGTTGTGCATCATCGGCCTTCGCATCGGCGGCGCCGGACCGTACCGTCAGCCTCACGCCTTTCAAACGCGAAGCATTCAGCGCCCGAGCGAACCAGGTGCCCATGTGGATCAGTTCCGGGCTCAACAGCGAAAGCTGGCGCAAGTAGGCCTCCTCCTCGGCACAACGATTCTGGATCGCGGGATCGCACGGGTCTACCCGCCCCTCTCCGATGGCCCGCAGCAGGCTGACGGAGTGCTCCAGTCCCGCGTCGCGCCAGCGGCGCCGGGACTCGGCAGCAGCTCCCACGGTCGCTAGCTGCAAGCCCGCCGTGAAGGTCTCCCGCTGCTCGCGATGGGCCCGAGCCGCAATGGCCGCCAGCTTGCGAACGAAGCTCGACACCCCCGCGATCAGGCCGAAGCCCAGCAGTCCGGCGATGCCCGTGATGTAAGCCGCCTCCAGGGAAGTCGAGGCCACGTGGATGGCAATCGCCAGCACGGTCAGCAGGTAGATGGCAAAGCCCAGCCGTTTTGTTGCGCGCGGCAGCACGACCATCATCAACGCGAGCAAGGGACCGGTCGGAGCGATGGCCTGCCACAGAATGGGATTGACGCGACCGAATCCGACCGACCACGCCGACAGGAAGAAGGCAACCGGCCCGGCTGCGATCAAGGCGATCGTCGTCCACACCGAGAGACGGGGGCGATCCCGCTCGCGCCATGCCAGCCAGCATGTCATTGCCACCACGGCCACCATCAGCCACTCGGGCGTGGCCTTGCCCGGATGGTTCAAAGCCGCAAGCGTCACACCGACTCCGACGAGCCCGGCCGACAGCGCGAAGGCAGATCGCGACCGAAGCTGACGCACCACCTCCTCGACGCCGCTTTCCCCGGTCTCCAGGGCGCGCGATGAGTCAGCGGCGGCATCCAGCGGATATTCAAGCGTCACGATGGTTCCCGCACCCGGTCCGCTGTCGATCGTCGCCCGAATGCCGGCGCTGCGGGCGCGCTCTAGGATCGAGCGCTCAATCCCGCTGCCCTGAGCCCTCCCCTGCTCCTCCATGCCAACCCCGCGATCCACAACCGCGACCCGCACTGCGTCGGCAGTCCGCGTGATGGACACGACCACCTCGTCAGCACCGGAGTGCTTGGCGGCGTTCTGTACCGCCTCCGCAGCTGCCCGACTGAACGCACGCATCACGCGCGGCGGCAGCAGGGCCTCGATGTTTGCGATCTCCTCGTCGGGCATGCCGGCATACCGCACCCGGATACCGGTTGGACGAATGGCGTCACGAAATCCAGGGCCCGTCGAGACATCATCGCCGGTCACGGATCGCAGGGTCTCGATGACGGCGATATCAGCCAGGCACCGCTGGCGCACGGCGTCCACATCGGCCACCGCAGCGCCCCCGTTGGCAATGGCGCCAAGGGTGTTGATGGCCGTGTCATGGAGAACGCGCGCGTCCTCCGCCGCTTGATACGTAGCGGACGTTCGGGCGGTCAACGCCGCCGTCGTCTCCTCCAGTTCGCGCGCCTCGGCATCGACCCGGTCGGTGTAGTCGATTAGATAGGACAAGCCGATGCGGGTCGCCAGGGTGATGGCGATCGTCGTCACGAATACACCGGGCACCAACGGGTGAGCGGACTGATCCGGACGCAGCAGGATCATCAGGACCGGGATCGCTGCAGCCGCTCCCAGTGGGGCCAGCCACGATACTTTCCCGCGCAGCAGAAAAGCGGGCAAGGCACCGTTCAGATTGCAAAGCCAGCATGCCGTGAACAACAGCGTGCTCTCCGGCGTTGGCGAGACACTCCAGTCCAGCAGGAAGAGCATCCACGATCCCAGGATCGACGCGACGTGGCCGCGATCGAAACGGAGCACCGCCAGCGCCAGCGCAGCGGCGGCCAGATGGCTGATGGCCACGAGGAGTCCGACGAGGTCGCGGCCCAGGGAGGCCAGCACCGCGAGCACCATGACCGCCTGCAGGATCGCCATGCCGATCAGCAGCGGTCTGGCGATCGAGACCTCCAGACTGCGCCGGGCCCAACCCTGGTCGGCCCCGGGGCCACGAGGGTCGCGGAGCCGTCTCAGCAACTCATGTTGGAAGCGCATGGGATCGGACGTGCAGGAGCGCTGGGCGCTTCACGCCATCATGGCGACAGAAGCCGGCGATAGATGGCAGCACAGCCTGTTGTTGAGGACATCTGCGAGCCCCTTTCCCCTGAATCATCTGACGACGATGTGGTCATCGGCTGAAAGACTGCCGAAAGCCAATGCGTCTGCTGACCGCCTGATTGCGCGCCGGATCCGTCATCGCGCGGTGCGTCCCCGGCGCCGCCGCGGGCGCACAGCGCACAGCCCCCAGCCCGAAATGGCGCGCCGAGCAGGATGAAAAACAGAACTGCTGGTCGCTGGTGGCTGCTTTGTAAAACAATGATTTACGCGGATCTCCCGGTCGCGCATCGTCCATGCAGCGGGGATCGACCCGCTTTCGGCGGAGCCGCGACAGTCGCAGACCAGCCCAAAGCAGACGTTTAGCGTACGTCTCTACCCGTCCATTCCGCCTCGTCTCCCTATCCATGCACGATAGGCCGTGGGTGTCATGCCCGTATGCCGCACGAAGGCGCGGCGGAAGCTGCCCTCATCACGCCAGCCGCAATGCTGCGCTACGGCCTTGACCGCGGTGCGGCTGGTTTCCAGCAGGGTGCGGGCGGTCTCCAATTGCACGCGGGCAATAAAACCCTTAGGCGACTCCAGTCCAAGATTCTTCAGACGCCGGTGCAGGGTGCGCTCGCTGGTGGAAAGCTGTGCGGCCAGCGCACTCGGTGTCAGTCCTGCGTCGCCCCGGTGACTGCGCACGGCTTTCTCGGCTGCCAGCAGAAAAGGATCATGCGCTTGCATGTGGCTGGGCGGCACGTACACGCTCTGCGCCAACGGCGCGGTATCGACCACGGCGAAATCGGCGGCAGTGCGCGCCGCCTCCGGCCCGGCCAGCACGCGGATGGTGTGCAGGGCGAGATCAATCCACGACAAGGGGCCGCCTGCCGTCACCACCCGGCCATCCTCGATCAGGGCGCTTCCCCAGGCCGGGTCGGCTTTCGGAAAGCGACGCTTGAGTTCGTCGTGCAGCCACCAGGTGGTGGTGCAGCGACGGCCATTGAGCAGGCCGGCCTCGCCCACCACGAACACGCCCGCGCAGCTGCTGCAGATGTAAGCACCGTGTGCGTGCTGCTGGCGCAGCCAGGCGGCGGCCTTGGCGGTCTGCGCGTTTTGAGGCGGCAGGCCATCACTGGCGGGCATGAGGCCGGGAATGAGTACAGCGTCGGCGCGGGGGATGTCCTTGAGCGCGGCATCCACGGCGAGCCGGCGGCCCCGGCCATCGGTTACGGCGCGGCCATCGGGACTGGCGAAGATCACCTCGCATAGCGGCCAGCGCCGCGCCTTGGGTTGGCTCTCGCTCGCCTTGCCGGCCAGCCAGAACACATCCGCGAGACCGACCAAACCGGAGGGCAGGTTACCGTCGAGGGCGAGCAGCACGACATGCATGGCGGATTCCGGCGGTTTGGAGTGATGGCGGATTTTGCCGGTTCATTGTCCGACCCGCCACAGCCAGGTGGAGGTTGGACACGTCCATACTGCGCCCCGCAGTCGCTGTATTCCCAAACCGTTAGCCGGAGCACCCCATGAGCCACGTCGCTGCCGTCGTCACCTTCAAAGCCCAGCCCGGAAAGGGCGCGGAAGTCGCCCGCCTGGTCGGTGCCGCCCTGCCGGAAGCCCTCAAGGAAACCCCCATGCCGCTGTGGTTGGTGCTGCACTCCGAGGCCAACCCGGACGTCGTCCATATCGTCGATGTGTTCGTGGACGCCGCCGGACGCGACAACCACCTGCGCGACACCACTGCCGCCCAGATCATCGCCACCGTGCCACCGCATCTCGCAGCGCCTCTCGACATAGCCCCCATGCGGCTCGTTGCCGCCAAGGGTCTCTGAATCCCCTCACCTGAAACACCGCACCGGAACCCGCTGATCGCTTCTCAAATTTCTCAGATTGTCGTTGCTCGGCCCCAGTGGATCAGTACAAGGCCACTGGGGCCTTGGTCCGCAGTGACTGGCCATCGCTTGTCCCTTTGCAATCGGTCGGACAAATCTGAGGCTCAACCATCATCCTCTCGAGAATCATCATGCTGATCCCTGGCAATTCGTTGATCACCGCCACGCCAGAGGAGGGTCGCCAGCTTGCCATGACGATATCCAGGCTGGTCATCAAAACCACGCAACCGGATGACGCGGTGCGATCCAGGCTGCGCGATGTCTATGCGAACGACGCGATGGCTTTACTGCAGGTCGGCCAAACGGTCGCCATCGAGTTCGCCACGATCGCAGCCGTAAACAACTATTGGAGAAAGTAGCCAGGTCTCGGGCCTGCAGCTCCAGAAGGTCAAACCCTAAATGCCGACTAGCGGTTTAGTGCGGCTGATCAGCCAGAGCAACTCGACTTGAAGGACCGCTTCTGGCACGAAGCGGAAGGCCGGAAGCTCCTCGGAGTGCCCAGTTTTGTCCTGCTCGGCGAGCAGTGGACCTGAACAAAACCAAGGACTTGAAGAGGTGGCAGAATCGCAACAGTCGCTGGCCAGCCCAGAGCAGATGTAGATCGAACAGCGTTTCTGCCTCTCCCGAAAGCGCCTCCCCGATCCATGGTCGCGGAGATGAGACGTCGCTAATCAGTTAGGGTCTGGCCCGAGTCAGCTCCTGCGCGAGAAAGGGCGCAGTTCGGCTGCCCCGCGCCTGCGCGACTTGATGCGGTGCTCCGGTCGCCACCAAGTGGCCACCGGCATCTCCCGCGCCTGGCCCGATGTCGATCACCCAATCGGCTTGCGCTACGGCGCGCATGTCATGCTCGATCATCACCACCGTGTTGCCCGCATCGACCATTCGCTGCAATTGAACCAGCAGCCGATCGGCATCCGATGCATGCAGCCCGGTGGTCGGCTCGTCGAGCACGTACAGGTTGCGGCCGCGCTGACTGCGCTGTATCTCGGTAGCCAGCTTGATGCGCTGTGCTTCGCCGCCGGACAGCTCGGTGGCCGACTGTCCCAGACGCAGGTAGCCGAGTCCGATATCGAGCAGCAATTGCAGCGGGCGCGCCACCGCATCCTCGTGGGCGAAGAAGTCGCGCGCTTCTTCCACTGTCATCTGCAGCACCTCGGCAATGTTGCGCCCATTCCAAAGTACCTTCAGCGTGTCCTCGTTGTAACGCGCGCCGTGGCAGATCGAGCAGGGCGCGTACACGCTGGGCATGAACAGCAATTCTACGCTGACGACCCCCTCGCCCTCGCAGGTTTCGCAGCGGCCCTTGGGCACGTTGAACGAAAAGCGGCCCGAGTCGAAGCGGCGGCGGCGCGCATCGGGCGTGGCGGCGAATAGTTTGCGCACGTGATCGAACAGGCCGGTATAGGTGGCCAGGTTGGAACGCGGCGTGCGGCCGATCGGCTTCTGGTCCACCTGCACCAGGCGCTGCACGGCATCCACGTCACCCGCCAGACGGCCGCCGGTGGTTTCAATCACCACCGCGCCCTCACCCGCGCCTTCTTCGACCGAATCGTCCTCGGGTTCGTGACCCAAGTGCAACAGCACCAACTCGGGCAGGGCCTGCGCCACGAGGCTGGATTTGCCGGAGCCAGACATGCCGGTGACCGCCGTCAAAAGGCCCAATGGAATACGCGCATCCACTCCGTGCAAGTTATGGCGGCGGATACCCTGCAACTCCAGCCAACCGGCGGGTGTGCGACCATGGCTGATCGGCGCGGGAATCTCATCGAACAAGTAACGTGCGGTGCGCGATTCAGCGATATCACGCAAGCCGACAGGGGCTCCGCTGTAGAGCACGCGGCCACCGCGTTCTCCGGCGTCCGGCCCCACGTCCACCAGCCATTGCGCACGGCGCATCAACTCCAGGTCGTGTTCCACCACGAACACCGAGTTGCCCGCGTCACGCAGCTTGTCGAGTGCGTCGTACAGCGCCTGGCTGTCTGAAGGGTGCAGACCCGCCGAGGGTTCGTCGAGCACATAGACCACGCCGAACAGCATGGAACTCAGCTGTGTCGCCAACCGTAGCCGCTGCAACTCACCGGCCGAGAGGGTTGGCGTGGCACGGTCCAGCGTCAGGTAGCCCAGGCCCAAGCCGCGCAATTGGTGCAAGCGCGCCACTACCCCATCAGCAAGGCGCTGCGCGGCCAGGCGCTTTTCCTCTGACAACGCGGAGGTGCGACGCACGTCTGGCGATACCGCATGGACGGCCCGGCCTGAGGACGCACGCGCCGCACGGTCACGGCGCGTAACCTCCTTGTCAGTGACCGCACCAGAGGTGTGCGCACTGAAATCGCCGTTGGCGATGGGTTCGATCAAGGCCGCCAACTGATCAAGTGGCATTTGCATGAACTCGCCAATGTCTACACCAGAGAACGTCACTGAAAGCGCCTCGGGCTTGAGCCGCTTGCCATGGCAGGTGGGACACGGCCGGCCTTCCATGAAGCGGGATACGCGCTTTCTCATCAGCGCGCTCTGCGTGTTGGCGAAGGTGTACAGCACGTAGCGCCGTGCACCGGTGAAGGTGCCCATGTAGCTGGGCGCCAGCTTGCGCTTGAGCGCCGCGCGGGTTTCGGCGGGCGTGAAGCCGGCGTACACCGGCACTGTGGGCGTTTCCTCGGTGAACAGAATCCAGTCGCGATCCTTTTCCGGCAGATCCTTCCACGGCCGATCGACGTCGTAGCCCATGCTGACCAGGATGTCGCGCAGATTCTGCCCTTGCCAGGCGGGCGGCCACGAGGCGATCGCCCGTTCGCGAATGCTCAGGGAGGGATCGGGCACCATGATGTCTTCGGTCGCTTCGTACACGTGGCCGAGACCATGGCAGTTCGGGCACGCGCCCTGGGGCGTGTTCGGCGAGAAATCCTCGGCATACAGCATCGGCTGGCCGGTCGGGTAAGCACCGACGCGCGAGTACATCATCCGCACCAGGCTCGACAAGGTGGTCACGCTGCCGACGGAGGAACGCGCGTTGCTGGCGCCGCGCTGCTGCTGCAAGGCCACCGCCGGGGGCAGGCCGTCGATGGCATCCACGTCCGGCACGCCTGCCTGGTCGATCAGTCGCCGTGCATACGGCGCCACCGACTCGAAGTAGCGCCGCTGCGCTTCGGCATAAATGGTGCCGAAGGCGAGCGAGGACTTGCCGGAGCCGGAGACGCCGGAGAACACGACCAGCGCATTGCGCGGAATGGCGACGTCCACGTCCTTGAGGTTGTTCTCGCGCGCGCCACGCACTTCCAGCAAGCCACTGGCCTCTGCGGTACGGGATGAACTGCCGGAAGGAGTGTTTGGCATTTTTTCCTGAAGGTCGTGATGCAACATCTCTGGGGTGCGATGCACAGGGCGGGTCGTACCCGCCCTGTGCGGGCCGCCTGTCCGAGCCGATTACTTCTTCCGTACCGCCGACAGCTTCACCTTCTCCTCGGTCCCGCTGCAGAGCGGGTGCTTGAATCCGTTTGCTTGCTCGGTCTTGCCAAGGAAGATGATGTTGTCGTCCTGCGCGGGGCTGACGCCGCCCGGCACGTAGTCAAGCGCGAGCGCCTGGCGCGTCTTCCAGGCGATGTTGTGGTCTGCGCACGAGGAGTCGCCGCTGACGCCCAGTGCGCCCACGCGATCGCCTTTCGCGTTGTATAGCGCGAGCCCTCCGCCGAACACGTTCACGCCGCCGATCCGCTTGCCCGTCATGGGGTCTTTCGCGGTGCCGAAGTCCGCGGCCTTGCCAGCGTAGGCCACGCCGGTGTCCACCGGGTTGGAGTGTTGCAGACCGTAGAGGCTGCCGCCCGGCTGCGTGGCCGAGTAGAGATTGGCGGTGGAAAGCGCAAGGCCGGGCAGGCTGAAGGCGTTTGCGGTGTTTGCCTTCTGCGCGGAGATCACGCGGCTGCCGAGCCACTGGTCGCCGTACTGCACACCGGTGAAGGCCACGGCGCACACGGTGCCGTCGGTGCTGACGACCGTGCCCCACATGTCGAGGTTGAAACCGCCGTTGGCTTCCTTGCGGGCGGCCGTGAGCGTTTCCTTGAGTTGCTGCCAGCCGGGCAGGCCGTCGCACGCGCCCGCGTGGGCGGTAAGGGGCAGAACGAGGGAGGAGCATAGCAGGGTGAGAATCGGGAGCTTTTTCATGGTTAAGACCTCTGTGTTGAGATGAACCTGATGGCGGGTAATCGGGTTCGGGGGGTGGATGAGAAAAACGAACTACCGGCCCACTACGGATTGGCGCACCGGGCCTTTTGGAACGCCGGTACCTTCTGGCCATCCCAATCGCGGTCTACCGCAACCTGGGCCTGTGCCCGGTGCCGTTCGAGCGCCTCGAAGTCCAGATCGGCGATCGCCCAGGTCTGCTCGCCACGGGTCATCGCGAGGATGCCGTCCTCCGGAAAGCCGTGATCCATCGGTGCGTAAATCGCGGCCTCGCCTGTGTTCGTGTCCAGGGCAGGGCTCCAGTCGGCGGTTCCGGTCGTCACCGCCTGCGCAACGAACATTCGGTTCTCCAGGGCACGTGCCATGCAGCCCACGCGGACCCGGGTCGCGCCCGCCGGGGTGTCCGTGCAGCTCGGCACCAGCAGCAGGCGGGCGCCGGCCTCGCGCTGGGCGCGTACGGGCAAGGGGAATTCACTGTCGTAGCAGATGGCGATGCCGGCGCGCGCACCGTTGAGATCGAACACCTTGAGTTCGTCGCCGCCATCGATGATGCCGGCCGCTCTCTCGAACCCTGTCAGCTGCAACTTGTCCTGATAAGCACGCGTACCGTCCGGGGCAAACCACCAGGCGCGGTTGCGATAGCGTTGCGGCGCCACTTCGCTCAGGAACGTGCCAGCCTGAACGGTCATGTTCAGTTCGCGCGCCAAGTCGGCGTACAGCGTCAGCCACGCAGGTTGCAGCGCCTGCAGTGCGGCGAGCGAGGAGTTCAAGTCGCGACTGATCGCGGGCGCAAACGTCGCCGCCAGTTCGAGGGCCAGGTACTCGGGCAATACCGCCAGCTCGGCGTCGGCGCGGCGCGCTTTCTCGAGAAACCGCCGCTGGTGCGCGGCGAATGCTCCGAAGTCCGCGGGCTTGCCCACCGCGTACTTGGCCACGGCAAGCTTCATCGGGCGCTCTCCAGGGAGCGCAGCCACATCGTCAGTATCTGCTCGGCTTCCTGCGTTTCTCCCACCAGCTTCCACGGCAGCCGGACTTTCATGTCCGGCTGCGGCACGTAGCCTCTACGGGTCCAGAACGGATCGTTGCTGCGGTAGTCGGGTGGGCGCCGTGGATCATCCTTGGCGCGATCCACCGATGCGAAGGCCGTCCAATGGATGCTGCCCAGCGAACGGGCGTGCGCTTCACGCTCGTCGAAGAAACGATGCCCCAGTCCCAGACCGCGGAAGGCCGGAAGCAGAACGGACTCGCCGCAGTAAAACACGTCGTCCGCCGAGACTCCCCGGTCGGCAAACGCCTTCTGGAAGGCAGAGTCCGCTTCGCGGAGTGGCAGACCCGTGGAGGCGCCGACGACCTGGTCGTCGGCGAGAACGAGTACTAGCAGGCTATCTTCCGTGTGGGCATACGTAGCGAGGTAGCGTTTCTCGTACGCGGCATCACCTTCGTACAGATACGGAAAGCCGCGAAAGACCTCGGCGCGCAGCTGCGCCACGGCATCAAACCACTCGGCCATGGCGGCGCCCCTGCGGGTCAGCACGCGCACGTCGCTCGCCATTTCACGCCCTCCCGCCAACCTGGGCGAGCCAGTCGGACAGGTTGTAGTAGTTGGTGACGCGCGCGATCTTGCCGTCGCGGATGTCGAAGAACGCACCGCCCGGCAGCACGTAGCGTTGGCCTTCGGCTTCCGGCAGTCCCTCGTCGGTCAGCTTGTATTCACCATGCACCATGTACTCGGCACCCGCGCGCAGACCACCATCGGCACCGGCCATCACCACGATGTCGCGCAGCTGCTCGGCGTAGCAGCGATCCATGCGCTGCAGGAAGGCGCGGAACGCATCGCGGCCAATTTCGCGCGCGCCCTGGTTCAGGTCGTGTGCAACGTCATCGGTCAGCATCGACAGCATGGCGTCGCGGTCGCCACGGTTGAAGGCGTCGTAGTAAGCGGTGATCAGATCGAAGGGGCTCATTCGGGTTTCCGTGTTCCGGCGGTGGGATGCGGGTCATTCCGCATGGGCGCCAGTGTGGGAAGCCGTGCAGTCTTTGTATATGGAATAATAGTGATTTAATAATCACAATTATTGGAATAATATCCAGATAATCAGAACCTTCTGCCGGTGTGCGCCATGAACAATGAACTCGAACTGCTCCGTGTCTTTCGGGTGGCGGCCGAGAGCAACAGCTTTCGCGATGCGGCCGTCCGCCTAGGGACTTCTCCCCAAGGTGTCACTCGCGCCATCCAGTGTCTGGAAAAACACTACGGCGAAGTGCTATTCCACCGAAGCACCCGGCAAATACGCATCACTGCCTTTGGTGAAGGTCTGCTGGAACAGGTGCGCCCTGTGCTGGAACAGTTCGAGGATTTATGGCGGATACCGGGGATTGATCAGCAGGCTTCCGTGTCCGGCACGGTTCGGGTCACTGCGCCGCACAGCTTGGGGAGCCGGGCGGTACTACCCGCGTTGGAGCGTGTTGCCGCACGCCATCCCGACATCACCCTTGACGTGCGTCTGTCTGATCGCATCAGCAATACGGTCGATGAGGGGATCGATATCGGAATCAGGGTCGGATTCATGCGTGACAGTCGTTTCGTCGCACGCAAGGCGGCCGACATGCACCTGCCGATCGTTGCGGCGCCCCGCCTGATCAAGAAGACAGGTGTGCCGAGTGGAATCGATGCGCTGGCCGGGTTGCCGGTCACCGCAGCCCTGGATGTCAACACCGGCCGTCCCTGGCCCTGGCACTTCAAGGCGGGACGCCAATGGACGCCCACCTCACCGGCTTTCATCGCGGACAATGCCGACGTGGAAATGGGAGCCGCGCTGGCCGGGATCGCCTTTGCGCAATTGGCGGACTACATGGCCGCCCCCTATATCGCCAGCGGAAAGCTCGTGCGGGTATTGCAGCATGAGGAGCCTGCGGCCTGGGGCTTGTACGTTTATCGCCCCCAGCGCGGCCCTGTGCCGGCCAGGCTTCGGGCGGTGTTCGATGAGTTATACGCCGCTGTCGGATCGCTTCCGACATTGCGTTAGCCTACTGTCTGCTCCCGAAGGTTCGGCACGCCGAATCGATTGTGCTAAGCCGTGCTCCGCCGACCGCCGGTCTGTGCGGAAGTGGTCAGTAGCGTCGGTCGACGTTCTGAGTGCCCCGTTCTGTCTTGCTGACCGACAGCGAGCATCAGCAAAACAAGGACTTGAAGTGGCGCGCCGAGCAGGATGAAAATCGGAACTGCTGGTCGCTGATGGCTGCTTTGTAAAACAATGATTTACGCGGCTCTCCCGGTCGCGCATCGTCCATGCAGCGGGGATCGACCCGCTGTCGGCGGAGCCGCGACAGTCGCAGACCAGCCCGAAGCCGCCAATCGGAAGCGTAGATTCGCGCACCTAAAGCGTGCCGCTCGTCGAGCGGCCTAAGTGACTAAGGGGGCTAATTAGATCGGAACGCTGCTGAGGACGGTTATCCCAACAAGCGGCCCCAAGTACTCTGGTTCCGGAGATGCAAGCTCGTTGGACCATGGCCCGCCCGCACGATTGGCGCGCTGCGATCATCCTGAATGGCACCAAGCATAGGGCTCTGCGTATTCCCCGGTGTCATGTCGTCCGTCAGACGAACAACAACCTCGATCGAAACTGCGCGCGAGGTGATTGCGGATCCTATACCACTGGACAAATCGGGTCTGCGCGCTCCGAGCTGTACTTGCCGTTCGGAGAGCGCAGATCGTCCGGCTGACGCGCTCAGCGGCAGGTCACGATGCGCTGGCCCGAGTTGCTTCCGCTGCCCGAGGTATAGCGTTCGGTACAGACTTGCTGACGAGGCTTGTACGAGCTGCTGTTGTTTCCGCTGCCTGAGCCAACATAGCCCCCGGATCCGCTGTTGCGTCTGCCGCTGACATTTGCGTCGGAATAGGAGCTTTCGGGAATGGTGTAGTCCGTGGGCCGCCGCTGCTCGACCTGCTGTCTTTGTTGGGTCTGGTTTTGCGCCTGGCGTTGCGCATGTTCATCATCGATCGCCTTGTTCCGGGTGAATTTCCCGGCGTTCTCGCAGGCGGCCTGGTCCCCTAATTGACATCCCTTTTGGGCGTAGGGAATGGCTTCATTCCAGTTTTTCGCGGCCCCCAGCTTGTAGGCGTGCAGTGAGCAGGCATAGCTGTCGCCCTTGGCGCACGCGCTTTGAAGTTCGGATGCACTGGAGCTTGACGAGACCCGCGACGCGAGCGTCTGCCTGTGGCTCGCGTAGTTCTGGGCATTAGTGCAGCCGTTCTGACTGCCCAGCTCGCAGGCCCTCTCGAAATACTTCTGAGCGCCCGCAAAATCCTTCTTGCTCATAAGTGAGATGGCGTAATTGTTGCAGCCTGCTTTCTGGCCTGTGTTGCACTCGTCCAGCCAGCGATTGCCGGTAGGGGCCGGCTGGCTCTCCTGCGCGAGCACCGGATTGACGCTCAATAGCAAAAGGGCTGCGACATGCGCTAACAGGATTCGCATTTTCTTTACCTCAAATGGATTGTTTCGCGAAAAACCATATCAGATGCAAGCGCAAGCGCTACCCCGCAAAACAGTGGTGCGTGTCGCGAGACTCGAAATATGGGCTGACGACACCTCGTTCGGGGATGCAGAGATGCTCGGCAGTTGCAGTACGGTTGCTGGCGAGCATTCGCAGTGGCTGCCTACATCACGGCCGCGTGTTGGTTTACTTCGTCACCTTCATTCGCCAATCCTGCAGTGACGCTCTCCCGCAGCTTCACGGATACTTTCTGCGGCATTGGCCCTGATGGGATCATTGGATTTGTAGTGGCGCAGCTGGCCGCAGTCGGCGTTGTCGCGGTAGCCCCGAAGAAGACGAAGTAGTCCGCCGCCGCTATTCGCCAACAACTCGTCGTCCCTAAGCGGCCAGTCGCGAACGGCCACTCTTGGCACGAAGCGGAAGGCCGGAAGCTCCTCGGAGTGCCCAGTTTTGTCCTGCTCGGCGAGCAGTGGGTCTGAACAAAACCAAGGACTTGAAGAGGTGGTGCGCCGGGCAGGATGAAAATCAGAACCGCTGGTCGCTGGTGGCTGTTCTGAAAAAAACGATCAGCCAGAACCGACCGTTCTCACCTGTTGTTGCCGATTTTCGCGGGCAGCCCTGCTCACGGGACCCCGCATGCGGCGACGGGCATTCACTGCTCAAGGCATGAGCGGCGCGCATCCGCAAAATATGTCTAGCGTCTTGGCGCAGAGAAGGTAAATGTCTCGACCGTGCGCTCCTGTATGTCGCCTTCACAATACGGGAAGGCACTCCACTCTGCATCGGCATAGCGGCGCGTGAGCTGCGTGTAGCGAGGAGAGGTCGGATCCTGTGACATGCCGTATCCAAGCATGAACTGCAGATTCGGGCAGCGGTCATCTTCGAAGCTGACCACCTGCACGTAGGTGTTCATGTGCGATTCCGGCTCGCTGAAGGCTCCCGTGGCTTCGTCCCAACCCATCTCCACCGAACTGAACACCCCCAGCGCCCCGACGCCTCCGTGTATCGGGAAGCGCTCGCCGGCTCTTTCCACCAACTGATAGTCGCGCAGGGTCGCGTCCAGGGGAATGCCCAGGTCGCGCATCTCCTGCACTCCATCGGCCAATGCCAGCCAGACCTGGGGATCGACAACCCGCAATCCACTCGGCGTATCCACCGGATTGCTTGGATCATAGGGAAGCAGGAAGCCCGAAGTGGGAAAGAGCCGCATGGTCGATGTGGTGCCCGTGGGTAGGCTGGTGCCCAGCAGACGCAGGGCAATCCGCCGGAACAGCAGGGCCCCGGGTGCATCCAGGTCCACGCTGTGATCCCAGTCCGCCAGGATCGGGCAGGCCTCGGAGATGTTGACCAGGCCGCTGCTGCCGAGTCCGATGGGGCTGGCGGCGCATAGGGCCGCCAGATCCGGTCCCCACATCTCACCCAGGTAGCTGCGACCGCTCATCCACATGTCCCGCATGAGCTGATTGCTGAAACCCCGGCCAGGGAGGCCATCGGTGCCGGCGATTCGGGACCGGATCAGCTTGATCCCGATTCGTGTGCGCATGCCACGCTCGCTGTTCTCGTCGCCGATCATGCGGGGGTAACCGGTCAGCGGCGCATCGGGGTTGCTGAGCCAGTAGCTGTCGTTGGCGTTCATCACATAGTCACGCCTGATCATGCTCGGCAGATCTGAAAGCCCCAGGATGCCGGGCTGCATCGCATCGTCCGCGGCGGGGGGCGTGCATGCCGAGCGGCTGCCATCCAGAACCGGCAGCCCCAGCAAAGCGAAGGTCGCCTGCCCGAGACCGAGGCCGCAGCTGATCCCATGGGCGTCGGAGATATTCGCTGCAACGGTGATGTCTGCGTAAAGTGCTTCACCGGCGGCATCCGCGGCAATGGTGTTGGCCCAGGGTAGGCCTTGCCAGCGCTCCAGGACGGCTTTCGCGTCGCGCACCGACTGCGCTTTCGCGAAATCCTGGAAGTGATTCAGGTAGCGCATGTGTTCGGTGTTGGGGTCCATCAGCGCAAAGCCCAGAACAGGCGACCATGGCAGGTCCAGGCCACCCGCCATGTTGGTGATCATCGGTCCGTATCGGGTGGTGTAGAGCGTGCGATCCATCCGCGCCAGGCTGCCATCCGCTTGCAAGGCCTGAATGCTCAACGGCCAGGCCTGCATTTCTTCCAGCTTTCCGTCGACCAGATATCGAGTGCCACCATCCAGAACCAGCTGCACCGGCACGAAGCGGAAGGCACTGGAAACGGTGTGCGTCCAGGCCATGCGCCCGGTGGTCCCGATGACAACGAAGGGCAGCCCCATGAACGACACTCCGGCGATGTCCATCGTCCCGGGAATCGTCAGATGCACGGGATACAGGTAGGAGTAGTCCTTCCAGCCCAGATGGGGGTTCCCCAGCAGGACGCCGCGCCCGTCTACGCTCGCATCACCCCCTACAGCTACGGCGTTGGAGCCAATCCCGAGGGGCAGGCCGGTCTTCAGCGAGGGCAATGCCTGGGGATCTGAGAATCGCCGAATCAGGGCTTCTTCCTCGCCAGGCACTACTATCGCCGATGGCTGCGCCTGCGCCACTCCCATGGCAGAAGCCCCCACGCCCGCCCAGGTCGCGAGGACAAATGCCGCCCGGTACACATCAGTCTCGGCAATCTCCCGAACCCAGGCCGCTCCTCGACAACGCGGATCCTTGATGGCATCCACGTCGAGCTTGCGAACATAGGCGTTGTATCCGGCGACATACCCCCGGATGAGTTCCCGCATCTCGGGGGATGGCCCCTGCGGCAGGGGCTGATTGACCAGTGCGTCAACCTGACCTCGTGCCTTGAGCAGCTGGAAGAAGAAGTCCAGATCCTGGTTCTTCATCACGAAGGAGTTGCCGGGATACTGGGACTCGATCTCTGCGCCGAAGTAGCGGGAACGCTCGCCAGACAGCGTGAGATAGAGCTCGGCCAGCTTGCAGAGGTTGTCTTCCGCCACCGTCCTTGCGTAGCCGTATCCGAGGCTGCCGTAGTCGTTGGCCTTGATATGACCCACGCCCTCGTCGGTGCGCCGGATCTGCACCTGGTATTTCTCCGCTGATTCCGGTGCTGCGGATGGCGTCTGCGCAGGGCTGCTACGCCCTGTGCAAGCGGCCAGGGTGGCGAGCAGGCCGGCGAGGCTGGCGACGCCAAGCCCGGCCCAGAGGCCCTGTGTCTGGAGAATACGATTCACGGAAATATCCTGGTTTCAAGAACGTGTGGTGATCTGCCGCCGCAGGAGTTCAAGCTCCTACCGTTCGCAGAAATTCGCATCGGGGTCGGCGTAGTCCGGAACGACCGTGTCGATCCAGTCGTACAGCAGGGCCACGGCTTCGGCATGGGGCAGGCTTCGACCCACGGGCGGCATCATCGCGCCCGCCCGGGACGTAGCCACGCGCCCCGGAAGGATGGACGCTCCGGCAGCCCCGGGCTGGATGTCGTAGCGGCCGAACTCGGCAGCCTTGCCGGCAGCGATGGGAACCTTGCAGATGCCCTGCGGCTGCCCGAGTACGCGTTCGAAGGCATCAAGACGCAGGCCGGAGTTTTCCGCGTTGCCCCCCGGCTTGTGGCAATGCATGCAGTTCACTTCCAGATAGGCCAGCGCGCGGGCATGCTTGTCGGCGGGTGAGTCCGGCAGCTCACCGCTGTCTCCCGGCACATCCCAGCGCGGCAGTCGGCGCAGCTTGTCAGGCAGGTCCGGCAGCGACAGCCACCCCTGCATCTGGAGATAGCTGAGCTGGTTGACCTGCCCCAGGCCCGGATACTCGGCGTCGCGATTGAGGTTGCGCACCTTCGGTCCGATCGGCGCTGCGCCCGCCTCCAGGTCGTCTCCGCCGTGGCACTGCAGGCAGGCACCGGCGTTCGGAACGGCGTAGCTGTCCGTCGATCCCGAGCGGGGCACGCCCTGCTCGTCGCTGTAGTTCCAGGACACCTGCACGGTATCCCCTTCGATGGTGAGCACGGCCTCCGGCTTGCCATCGGCGCCAGTCCTCCAGCGATAGGGCAAGCCCACCCAGTAGACGCGGCCGTCGGCGCGTGCGCGCTTGATCAGCAGGCGCGTTTCGACGATGTTCACCGATTCCCCATTCGGGAAGCTGAAGGTCTTGGCCAGGACGGTCCCCACGGGGAACCGCAGGGTCGCTCCGCGGCAGTCGAAGTTCGTCAGCGTGCTGCACTGCTCAGGGTCCTGGTACTGGATCGTCTCGGCGCGACCGCCCGGGCCTGTGGGGAGAAAGATGAAGCGGTCCTTGACGGCGTAGTCGGTGAAAAGCTGCGTGTTCAGCTGGTAGCCCGTGGCGGCGCCGACCGGTCGAGTGCGCGGATCGGCCGGGTTTTCGAACAGACCGTAGTCGGACAGGCGGGGGCAATTCACCTGCTCGATCGCCGGCTGGTTGCGCTGGCCTGGCCGCCCGTTGCCGCACAGACGGGCCACCTCGGCGGGGTTCTTTCGCTCACCGTCGGTAGCCACGTTCAGCGGTCGCGGCAACTCGGGTTTGAATGCCTTCACATGCCGCTCCGGCACCGTCGGACAATCCTGCGGAGGGTCGTAGGTGGTCGGCGTGAGGAGCACCTGCGGCGTCAGATCGGCCGTGCGCATGTTCAACTGCGCGTAGTCGTCTACCCGCAGGCCCAGGGGATTGGTGGACTCGTATCGGTTGCCTCGTATGCAGACGCCGTTCTCTGGCAGGCGGAGCTTCCCGTCGCCATCGAATTTCCAGGCGTTCCAGCGGCAGCTCGGGCGGGGATCGAACTGGTAGAAGTTGGGCCGGCCGCGGAAATCCACCCTTGGCATTCCACGATCGGTTTCCGCGGGATTGGCCCGGTCAAGCGGAACCCCGTGGCGATCCGTGGGGACGATGCTGCAGTCATTCGGCCCGAGATCGCGAGCCCCATCCCAGAGTATCTGGGCGCCCTTGCCGTAGTTCTTCAGCTGGATCAGCAGGGGAATGAGCGAAGGGTTGTCGAGCACGCAGTCCGGGTTGTCCCGCAGGCCGGGCAAGCCCTCCGGCAGGCCAGCGGTGCCGATGCAGCTGCTGAGTGCCGGGTTGGGGAGACCGGGTCGCTGGCCGTTGTCGCGCATCAGGTTGTCGTAGATCTCGACGCCTTCCGGGTAGAAGTCGAGCTGGGTCGCCGCTTCGTTTGCGTCAACGACCCCGTAGTTGAACAGGGCAATGCCTATGGTGTCGTTGTTGGTGATTTCGTTGTCGTGGATCCGGATCAGGTCCGAGGCGAATACCAGCATGCCGGTCCCCTGGGGGTTGAACGCGGCGACGGTGCCCAAGGGCGCGAAGTTGGGGATGTTGTTGTTGTGGATTTTGTTGTGGTGGGCGGAGTTGAACGCCCCGGTGTAGATGCGGCTGGGCAGGTCGAACAGCGAGATGCCGGCGGTGTTGTCCCGAGCCTCGTTTTCCACGAACTCGGAGAAGTAGGTGTTCTCGAACTCGAAGCCGATGACGTTGTGATAGGCCAGGTTGCGCCGCACCAGTGCGTTCCGAGTCTGCCCCACGTAGAAGCCTGAATCGGATGAGCCGTAGGCCACGCTGTCCTCGATCAGGAGGCGATTGCAGAAAACCGGGTAGAAGGCATAGGCGCCGTTCTGTTTCCAGCTTTCCATGCTCGGGTCGTACAGCGGTGAATCCGGATCGGCATTCGACCAGCCCACGTGCACCCGGCGCACCGTCACATCCTCGGTACGGAAGATGCGCAGGCCGTTGCCAGGTGCGTCCAGAATGGTGAGATCCTCCAGCGTCATGCCATTGACCTGACTCAGGGAGATGCCGTCCTGGGCGGGGCTTTCGGCGAATGACAGGACCGTCTTGCCCGGGCCGGCGCCGCGAATGGTGATGCCCCGCTTGCCGGTCATGATCAAGCTGGTGGAGAACGAAAAGCGTCCCTCGCAGAACTGGATGACCTCGCCGGCCTCGGCCTCGAAGAAGGCTCGCAGGGCATGCTTCTGGGCATCAGGACCTGGGCAGATGCGGTGGACCAGGGGCTTGGCCGACTCACCGGCTGCCGGCGGGCCGGGCAGCGTCGGTGCCTGGCTGCGCTGGCAGGCGGACAACAGCGTCGCCATACAGAGGAGCATGATTAGTCGAATGATCGGCATGGCTTTCGGTCGGTCCCCGCGCTTGGCTGTCAATGTGTATTGGCATGGCGATGCGGGTCCGCCTCAAGCATCGAAAGCCGACGCGACCCGCATGGCAAAGGCGCATGCTAGAGAGGCCTCCAACGCCGGTATTGACAGCAGAACATGGCAAAATTGACCCGATGAACAACATCGATCCAAGGCCGGTTTCGACCCACCGCCTCCCTGCGGGCAGCGCGCGTCGCGCCAAGTACCGCGGCAACCATGGTTGAGAGATCTTTGGCCGGGCGATCCGGCGCCACGGGCAATGTTGCCAACCGCCATTGCGTAGCCGTCCATTTCGTCCGGCTGCTGACCGACTATTGCGAACAGCGCCGGCTGTCCTCTCGAACCCTGCTGGCAAACCAGGGACTGGCATTGGATTCACTTGACGATCCCAACGGGCGGCTGCCGTTCTCGGCATTCGACCGGATGCTGACTGCTGCGGCGGATCAACTGGACGATGCACTGCTGGGGCTGCATCTGGGTCAGTCGGCACGAATCGGCCACCTGGGCATTAGCGGCGTGCTGCAGGCTGCCTGCAAAAACGGCTGGGAGATGATGCCCCTGCTGATGCGCTACAGCAGCCTGACCATGACGGCCTTTCGCGATGACTTTGCAGTGGACAATGAGCGTGCCACGCTCTTGTGGAGCAGCGAGCTGCCAGCGGACATTCAGGTCAGCCGACACCAGGCCGAACTGAATTTCTCCATGTCGGTGACCCTGGCCTCGCAGCTGATAGGCGGTGAGGTTCGCCCCCTGCATGTGCAGTTCCGGCACGCGCCGGACACGGCCCGGGAAACCGTGGAAGCTTTGTTTCAGTGTCCGGTAAGCTGGCAAGCCGATGTCGATAGCCTGACTTTTCCCACCGCATTACTCGACCGGCCAATCAATATGGCCGCCGACGCGGCTTCGTTGCGGGCGCTGGAAGCGTTGTGCGCGCGGCAACTCGATGCCATTCAGGACCAGGCAGATCCGGAATGGCTTCGCGCCGCGCGCTCCGCCATCGCAGAGGCCTTGCCGGAAGGTCCTGTGGTACTCGGCGCAGTCGCGCCGCGTGCGGGCTGCGACGCACGTCAGCTGCAGAGGCGCTTGGCCGGTCAAGGGCTAAGTTTCCGTCAGCTGGTTGATAGCGTGCGACGTGAACTCGCCGAGGTCTATCTCAGTACCACCGATATGAGCCTCGTTGAGATCGCCATCCGATTGGGCTTTTCAGAGCAGAGTGCGTTCCAGCGGGCTTATCGGCGTTGGTCGGACCTGTCTCCCGGCCAGGTGCGTCGCAGCCGCGGCCGTCAACCTATTGTCGCCCGTTGAATGCTGACCAGAGGGGGGTGCGGACGAATTCTTGGACTACCTGGAGGGTAGTTCATGTATTCATACGAGGATCGGCTGCGTGCCGTGCGGCTCTACATCAAGCTGGGCAAGCGCGTTGGTTTGACCATCCGGCAGCTGGGCTATCCGACGAAGAACGCGATCAAGGCCTGGCACCGAGAGCACGAGCAGCGGCACGACCTGGCGGCCGGCTACACGCGACGGCCGAAGTTTTCGCAGGCCCAGAAGCAACGGGCTGTCGAGCACTACCTCGTGGACGGTCGGTGCATTGCGGCGACGATCAGAGCGCTGGGCTATCCCTCGAGATCATTGCTCTCTGCGTGGATTCAAGAGCTTCATCCACAGCAGGGCGCGCGCGTGGTTGGTCGATCGCAGGAGCTGGCGCCCGAAGCCAAGCAGTCTGCCGTCATCGCTTTCTGCCTGCGCCCGGCCAGCGCGCAGGCGGTGGCAGACGACATTGGTGTGTCTCGGGGCTCGCTGTATAAGTGGAAGAACCAATTGCTCGGTTACGACGCACCCGCACCCATGAAGCGCAAACAGGACGCCCCAGAAAACTCTGACCGTGCCGAACTGGAACAGCAGCTTGAGACGCTGCGACGGGACATCAGGCGACTTCAGCTCGAGAAGGACTTGCTGAACAAGGCCAACGAACTCTTAAAAAAAGAACTGGGCATCGATCGGCAACCCCTGACGAATCGGGAGAAGACGCTGCTGGTTGATGCCCTGAGGCCCAACTACACGGTGACGGAACTGCTTTGCGAACTGCACTTGCCACGCAGCTCCTACTTCTACCATCGGACCCGGCTTGAGGGGGGCGACAAGTACGCCCAGGTGCGTCAGGCCATGACCGATATTTTTGAGCGCAACTACCGCTGCTACGGCTATCGGCGGCTCCACGCCTCGCTGAGCGATCAGTGCGTGAAGATCTCGGAGAAGGTCGTGCGCCGGCTCATGAAGCAGGAGTGCCTTGTCGCCGCGACGAGCAAGCGCCGTCGTTACGGCTCGTACATGGGCGAGATCAGTCCAGCGCCTGACAACCTGCTGAACCGCGACTTCAGCGCCGGTGCACCGAACGAGAAGTGGCTCACCGACATCACGGAGTTCCAGATCCCGGCTGGCAAGGTGTATCTATCGCCCATGATCGATTGTTTCGACGGCATGGTCGTGAGCTGGTCCATCGGCACGAGGCCGAATGCCGAATTGGTCAACACGATGCTGGACGCCGCAATCGACAAGGTCGCTGCCAGCGGCGAGCGGCCCGTGGTGCATTCGGATCGCGGCGGTCACTATCGGTGGCCGGGTTGGCTGAATCGCATCGCCGATGCAAAGCTGGTCCGCTCGATGTCACGCAAGGGATGCTCGCCGGACAACGCAGCATGCGAGGGCTTCTTTGGCCGATTGAAGACCGAGATGTTCTTCGCCCGGGACTGGCTCTCGACGACCATCGAGGAGTTCGTGGCGGCGCTGGACGCCTACATCCGCTGGTATAACGACGTGCGGATCAAGAGTTCACTGGGATTCCGCAGTCCCGCCGAGCACCGTATGAGTCTCGGCATCGCTGCATAACCAGTCCAAGTTTTCTGCCGCACCCCCAGAGGGTCAGTCTTCGTTGAGCGGCAACACAAAGCGACGCAGCCATTGACCATCTGCGTCGCCTTCGACGAGTGCCCGCGCGCGCCCATGAGCCGCGAAGCTCCCCTAGGGCTGCATTGAAGTCGAAAGCTGGCGATCCGAAGCTGCGTCCCCTGCTGGCGGAGCAAGGCCGGAACTCTCGCGGGCCGTAAACGGGACCCGGCGCTCCGAGAGCGGCCGATGATCAATGGCAGCAGGGCGTGTAGCGGAAGACCTACAGCAAGCCGATTCGGCGGATACGCTGAGTGCCCAGTTATTTCCTGCCAGGCAAGCAGCGAGTGTTAACCAAACCAAGGACTTGAAGAGGTGGCGCGCCCGGCAGGAGTCGAACCTGCGACCCTCGGCTTAGAAGGCCGATGCTCTATCCAACTGAGCTACGGGCGCGTGACGGTATTGTCACAGAACGAGGCGCCGGAAAGAGGCGGCGCACACGAAAAAGGGGCCTTGCGGCCCCGTTTTCTGGATTGGCGGAGAGAGAGGGATTCGAACCCTCGATACGGCTTGTGACCGTATACACGCTTTCCAGGCGTGCTCCTTCAACCGCTCGGACATCTCTCCGGAAGGACCCGCACTAGCCGGCGCGGGGCGCGAATTATAGCCGCAACCGCTCAGGACTTGGCAGGCTCCGCAGCCTGGACCGGCTCCTTGACCGGCTCGGGCGGGGGCATGCGCGGCGGCGTATCGAGACACTGCACCTGCGTCTTCCCTGGCGCTGCCGGATCCGGCACGGTGCTGGCGTAGGGAATCGTCGTTGCCGGAGCCGGCGGAATCTTGAGCGCCGACGGCGACTCGGGCCACTTCAGCCCCTCCACCACGGCGGGCGGCGGTAGCGTGCTGGCCTGCTGATAGGGAAACTCACCCTGGCAATGACGATTGGAGCCGCAGGCTGCGAGGCCGGAGACCAGGATCAACAGGGACAGCGGGCGTAGCGGCATCAGATCGCTCCTGCAGTGCGCAGCGCGGTGCGCACGGTTTCGTAGTGGGCGGGGTCCAACGCCACCAGGGGCAGGCGCAGTCCGGCCGGAATCTTGTTCATCTGGTTGAGTGCCCACTTGACCGGAATCGGATTGGGCTCGCAGAACAGATGCTGATGCAGGCCCTGAAGTTCCGTGTCCACTTTGCGCGCACGCGCTTCGTTGCCCGTGAGGGCGGCAGCGCACATCTCATGCATCTTGCGCGGCACCACGTTGGCGGTCACTGAAATGTCGCCATGGCAACCCAGCAGAATCGACTCGCAGGCCGTGGCGTCGTCGCCGGAATAGATCGCAAAGTCACGCGGCAAACCCAGTGCCAGCAACTCCTGGATCCGTGCGATCTCGCCCTTGGCCTCCTTGAGACCGACGACATTCTTCAGCTGCGCCAGGCGCGCCACCGTGGCCGGCAGCAGGTCCACGCCGGTGCGGCCCGGAACGTTGTACAGGATGATCGGCAGCTCAACCGCTTCGGCAATCGCCTTGAAGTGGCGGTACAGGCCTTCCTGCGGCGGCTTGTTGTAGTAGGGCGTCACCAGCAGGGCGGCGTCGGCACCCGCTTCCTTGCCGGCCTGGGTCAGCTCGATGGCCTCGGACGTCGAGTTGGCGCCGGTGCCGGCAATCACCGGCACGCGCTTTTTCGCCAGCTTGACGACACGGCGGATGACCTCGATGTGCTCATCGACGTTCAGCGTTGCGGATTCACCCGTGGTGCCGACGGCCACGATCGCGTCGGTCCCCTCGGCGATATGCCAGTCGACGAGTGCAGCCAAGCTGTCCCAGTCCACCGCACCGTCGGGAAACATGGGGGTCACGATGGCAACGATGCTGCCCTTGATCATGCGTGGAAAGCCGGCCAAAAAAGAGGGCGGCAAGTATAGCCGCCGACCGCAGACCCGGCGAATGTCGGAGCCGGTGCCGGTCCCGAGGGGTCGCTCGGGGTTACTTCCCCCCCGTTTACACCTAAAATAGCGCCCCTCATGACGACCTCCACGATGGCCCAGAACGATAACCTCCTGACGATCTCCGTGATCGGCAAGCCGAAGGGCAATGTGCCGCTGGAGCTGTTCAAGGCCATTCGGGAGCGTGGCGGGGAGGTTGAGGACTGCCGGATCGCGCAAATCGGAGACCGGCTGACGGCGAGCCTGCTGGTCTCGGGCAACTGGAGCACGCTGGGCCGGCTCGAAACCGCGATGCCCGGGATCGCCGAAAAGCTGGACCTGCAAGTGCGCTTCGAGCGCTGCGAGCCGCGGCCGATCACGCCGGACTATCGACCCTATGCGGCCGAGGTCATCGCACCGCAGGACCCGAACCTGCTGGTCAACATCCTGGAGTTCTTCCAGCATCAGGATGTCGAGGTCGTCGAGATCTCGACACAGAAGTATCAGTCGACCTATACCGGCGCCGACATGGCCAGTGTGCAGATGGTGCTGCATGTCCCCGTCAACCAGCATCCGCAGGCACTGCGCGAGTCGTTCATGGACCTGTGCGACGACCTCAATGCCGACGGCATGCTGGACCCGATCAAGACCTGATCGCCGCATCGGCTTTTGCCGCGCGGCCGTAGGTGTGTCCGTCTCCCTGCACGGAATTTCCCATGAGCCTCTCGATTGGCGACAAGCTTCCTGATCTGACCCTGCCGGCCAGCGGCGGCAAGACCCTGAGTCTGCGCAAGGACTTCAAGGGCAAAGCCCTGGTCGTGTATTTCTATCCGAAGGACAACACCCCCGGCTGCACCCTTGAGGGACAGGACTTCACGGCGCTGTACCCCAAGTTCAAGAAAGCAGGCGTGGAAATCCTCGGGATTTCACGCGACAGCGTGAAATCCCACGACAACTTCTGCAAGAAGTTCGATTTTCCATTCGATCTGCTGTCAGATGCGGACGAGCTCGCCTGTCAGGCTTTCGACGTGATCCGCGAAAAGAGTCTGTACGGCAAGCAGTATCTCGGCGTCGATCGCAGCACGTTCCTGTTCGACAGCAAGGGGGTCTTGCGCCGGGAATGGCGCACGGTCAAGGTCAAGGGGCACGCTGAAGCAGTCCTGGAAGCGGCCCAGGCGCTCTGAGGCACCGGCCCCTCAGGGCTGGGTGTCCTGCTGCGCGAGCCAGAACTCGGCCAGGCGCAGGTCTTCCGGGTAGGTCACCTTGATGTTGGACTCGCGACCACGCACCAGGCGAGGCTTGTAGCCGGCGCGCTCCATCGCGCTGGCCTCGTCCGTCACCTCGAGTCCGCGTTCGGCGCACGCCTGTAGCGCGTCGCGCAACAGATCGAGCCGGAACAGTTGCGGCGTCTGCGCCCGCCAGTAGAACGCACGGTCGACGGTCTCTGCGATCTTGTTCTGCCTGCCTCGCTTGAGGGTATCGGTGACCGGCAGGGCCAGGATGCCGCCATGCTGGTCGTCGGCCTCCTCGCAAAGACGCTCGATATCGGTGGGCTGAAGGCAGGGTCGCGCGGCGTCATGCACCAGCACGAACACCTCGCGAAACCCGCGACTGCGTTCGGCGACGACCTCCAGGCCGGCGCTGACCGATTCGGCTCGTGCCGCGCCGCCCACCGTGACCACGATCTTCGGATGTCGCGCGATGGGCAGGCGGGCATAGTCCTGATCGTTGCGCGCCAGCACCAGCACCACACCATCGACCCAGTCCGCCTGCAGAAAAGGCGCCAGGCTCCATTCCAGCAGCACACGCTGGCGCAGCGACAGATACTGCTTGGGCCGCGCGCCGCCCATGCGCGTACCGCCACCGGCGGCCGGAATGACCGCCCAGTATCGCGGGGTCGCGCTGCGTTCCTGGGCCACGGGACGGATCGATCAGGGCTGCACGACGAGGTAGAACGTCTCGCCTTGCTTGACCATGCCGAGGGTCGTGCGGGCACGCCCCTCGATGGCATCAACGCCGGAGTTGAGATCGCGCACTTCGGCATCGAGCGCTGCGTTGCGCGCACTCAGGCGCTCATTCTCCTGCTGTTGCGCCTGCGCCTCGCTCTTGAGCCGCGCGGTGTGGGACACCCCGCCGTCAGCGATCCACAACCGCCACTGCAGGACCAGCAGCAGCACAGCCAGAACGATGAGCGCGGCGCGATTCGCCATGCCGGCCTACAAGACCACCGGGAACGCGCCGGCACCCGGATAGCGCGCGCGCTTGCCGAGTGCACGCTCGATGCGCAGCAGCTGGTTGTACTTGGCCATGCGGTCGGAGCGGCACAGCGAGCCGGTCTTGATCTGCGTCGCAGTGGTACCGACCGCGATATCGGCGATCGTCGCATCCTCGGTCTCGCCGGAACGATGGCTGACGACGCTGGTGTAGCCGGCATCGGTCGCCATCTGGATCGCTTCCAACGTCTCGGTCAGCGTACCGATCTGGTTCGGCTTGATCAGGATCGAGTTGGCGACGCCGCGGATGATGCCTTCGGCCAGGATCCGGGTGTTGGTCACGAACAGATCGTCACCCACCAGCTGCACCTTGTTGCCGAGCTTCTCGGTGAGGTACTTCCAGCCCTTCCAGTCGCCTTCCGCGCAGCCGTCCTCGATCGAGATCACCGGGTACTTGCTGCAGATGCCGGCCAGAAAATCCGCGAACTCCTCGCTGGTGTAGGACTTGCCTTCACCATGAAGGTGATATTTGCCCTTCTGGTAGAACTCGCTGCTGGCCACGTCCAGGCCCAGATAGATGTCCTTGCCCGGCTTGTATCCCGCCTTCTCGATCGCCTGCAGCAGCACATCGAGCGCAGCCACGTTGGACGGCAGGTCCGGCGCAAAGCCGCCCTCGTCACCGACCGCCGTATTGAGCTTGCGCGCCTTCAGCACCCCCTTGAGGGTATGGAACACTTCCGCACCCCAGCGCAGCGACTCCGAGAAGCTGGACGCGCCGACCGGCAGAATCATGAACTCCTGGATATCGACGTTGTTGTCGGCATGCGCACCGCCGTTGATAACGTTCATCATCGGCACGGGCAGGGTCACGCTGGAAATGCCGCCCAGGTGGCGGAACAGGGGCAGGAAGTTCTCTTCCGCAGCCGCCTTGGCGGTGGCCAGTGACACGGCAAGAATCGCGTTGGCACCCAGCTTCGATTTGTTGTCGGTGCCGTCGAGATCGATCATCGTGCGATCCACCAGGCCCTGATCCTGCGCGTCGAGGCCGATCACTGCCTTGGCGATCGGGCCTTCTGCGTTCGCGACCGCCTTGGTCACGCCCTTGCCCAGGTACCGGGGCTTGCCCTTCTTCGGCGCACCATCGCGCAGTTCAACCGCCTCGCGCGTGCCGGTGCTGGCACCGGAGGGCGCGGCGGCGCGGCCGGTCGCGCCGGATTCCAGTTCGACTTCGGCCTCCACCGTGGGATTGCCGCGGGAATCGATGATTTCGAGTGCAGTGACGCTGACGATCTTGGACATGAGGAAGGTAGGAAGAGAATTCAGACGAGTTGTTGTTCGAGCAGACCAGATTTCTTGACGACGCGGTCCAGTTCCACCAGCGTCTCCAGAAGCGACGCGATATGTTTCAGTGGCAGCGAATTCGGACCGTCGCAGAGCGCCGAATCCGGATCCGGATGGGTCTCCATGAAGAGTCCGGAAATGCCGGCACCGACTGCGGCACGCGCCAGCACCGGGATCATCTCGCGCATGCCACCAGAAGCGGTTCCCTGCCCGCCCGGCAGCTGCACCGTATGCGTGCCGTCGAACACGACCGGCGCGAACTTGCGCATGATCGACAGCCCTCGCATGTCGGCAACGAGATTGTTGTAACCGAACGAGAACCCGCGTTCGCACAGCATGAACTGATGCGGCGCCACCGCCGTCATCTTCTCGATCACGTTGCCCATCTCCCAAGGCGACATGAACTGGCCTTTCTTGACGTTGATCGGCCGGCCGGTCTTCGCCACGCTTTGCATGAAGTTGGTCTGGCGGCACAGGAATGCCGGCGTCTGGATCACATCGATCACGGCGGCAACTTCGCCCAACGGGGTGTCTTCATGGACGTCGGTGAGCACCGGCACGCCGATCTGCTGCTTGACCTTCTCCATGATCTTCAGGCCGCCTTCCAGACCCGGACCCCGATAGCTCTTGTGGGAGCTGCGGTTGGCCTTGTCGAAGGAGCCCTTGAAGATGTAGAGAATGCCGAGCTTCTCGGCAATCGGCTTGATGTAGCCGGCAACGTCCAGCGCCAGCTGCTCGGATTCCAGCGTATCGGGGCCGGCGATCAGGAACAGCGGCTGATCGAGTCCGATATCACGTCCACAGAGTTTCATGCGGCCCTCACGGCAGGATTGGCCGGCGCGGCCTGCCCCGCCTGATTGGCCAGATGGTGTTCACGCGCTGCCTTGACGAAGCCCTCGAACAGCGGATGGCCATCGCGCGGCGTTGATGTGAACTCGGGATGGAACTGGCAGCCGATGAAGAACGGGTGGTTCGGCAGTTCGACCATTTCCACCAGCTCGTTCTCAGCGGACTCGGCAACCAGCGCAAGGCCGCCCTCGGACAGCACCTGCTTGTAGTTGTTGTTGAACTCATAGCGATGGCGATGCCGCTCGCTGATGATCTCGGCGTTGTATAGCGCTCGCGACTTCGAACCGGCCTTGAGGCGACAGGCCTGCACGCCGAGGCGCATCGTGCCGCCCTTGGCGGAGGCTTCGTTGCGCACCTGTACGCGACCCGTGGCGTCCTGCCACTCGGTAATCAGGCCGATGACCGGATCCGGCGTCGCCGGATTGAACTCGGTGCTGTGCGCATTCAACAGCCCGCAGACATTACGGGCGTACTCGATCACTGCCACCTGCATGCCCAGACAGATGCCCAGGTATGGGATGTTGCTTTCGCGCGCATAGCGGGCCGCGGCGATCTTGCCTTCGATTCCGCGTTCACCGAAACCGCCGGGCACCAGGATCGCGTCCATGCCCTGAAGAATGCGCGTACCCTGGGTCTCGACCGCCTCCGATTCGATGTAGCGAATCTTCACGCGCGTGCCCGAATGCAGGCCCGCATGGGCCAGCGCCTCGTTCAAGGACTTGTAAGCGTCGGCCAGATCGACGTACTTGCCGACCATGCCTACCTGCACTTCCATGTCGGCCTTGCCGCGCGCCTCGACCACACGCTCCCAGGCGGACAGATCGGCCTTGCGCGCTTCCAGTCCGAAGTGCTCGATCACCAGCTCGTCGAGATTCTGCTGGTGCAACCAGCCCGGAATCTTGTAGATATCGTCGAGATCGATGGCGGCGATGACTGCGGGATATGGCACGTTGGTGAACAGCGAGATCTTGCGACGCTCGGCGTCCGGGATCGGTCGCTCGGTGCGGCACAGCAGGATGTCCGGCTGAATGCCGATGCCGCGAAGCTCCTTGACCGAGTGCTGCGTCGGCTTGGTCTTCAGCTCTCCAGAGGCCTTCACGAACGGCACCAGCGTCAGGTGCATGTACATCGCGTGCTTGCGCCCGAGCTCGACGCCGAACTGGCGGATCGCCTCCAGGAACGGCAGGGACTCGATGTCACCGACCGTGCCCCCGATCTCGACCATGCAGATGTCGGCACCGGCCGCACCCTTGCGGATGTTGTTCTGGATCTCGTCGGTGATGTGCGGGATGACCTGCACGGTCTTGCCGAGATAATCGCCGCGGCGCTCCTTCTCGAGCACGTTGCGATACACCTGGCCGGTCGTCAGATTCGAGTAGCGCGTGGTCTTGCCGCGCAGGAAGCGTTCGTAGTGCCCCAGGTCCAGGTCGGTTTCGGCGCCGTCCTCGGTCACGAACACCTCGCCGTGCTGGAACGGGCTCATCGTTCCGGCGTCGACATTGATATACGGGTCGAGCTTGATCATGCTCACCTTGAGTCCGCGGGACTCCAGGATGGCGCCGAGCGAAGCGGCGGCAATACCCTTACCGAGAGAGGACACGACCCCCCCGGTAACAAAAATGAATCGCGTCTGATGCGGCGCGTCAGGCATGGGGCGGTACAGGCTTTGGGTTTGCGGGATTTTACGGGATCGCTCCCCTCCCACTCAAACGGCCGTTGACGGCCAACCCGGCAGTGCGCAGTCCCAGATCGGCGCAAACCCTTTGAGTTCCGCGAGTTCCGACGCATTCCAGCGGCCGGCGATCGAGATCAGCCGCTCGCCGTCGTAGATCAGCGGCAGCCGTTCGCGCACCCAGACCGGAATTCCCGCCTGCTGGCAAAGCTGCTTGAGCGTGCGGTGATGCCGCGCGCCCGCCGGCTTCAGACGCTCGCCACCCTCGGCAAAGCGCAGGGTCAGGGGCCGGGGCGGTGCCATCGGTGACCGCACCGCGCCACAGCCGGCCGGCAGGACCACAAAAGACACACGCCGGCGCCACGACAGCGCGTGCGCCGGTTCTGGCGCGGGTGGCAGAGCGGGCATCAGGAAGAGCCGATCCCGATAGCGCCGGGCCTCACCCTCCGCAAAGGGCAGGCAGGGCTGGGCATCGGCACGCGCGCGCAACACCTCGTCCTCCAGGCGTTGCAACCACTCCGCACTGGGCGCTCGCCACTGCTGACGACTCCACAGTGCCCGCAGCAGATTGCGTCGACGCGCCGCCGACAGGCCCAGCAGCGGTGCCAGCGGCAGCGTCAGCCACGTTCCGACCTGCGGGGACACGCCCAGCGCCGCCGCGTCCTCACGGGCCAGGTCCAGCAGCAATGCGGTCGCATCCTGTGCATGCTGTGCCAGCCGCACGAGGCTGGCTTCGGCCTGCGGCCAGTGCCGCTGCAGCAACGGCCGGATCGCATGGCGCAGGTAGGAGCGCGCGAAACGCGGATCCCGGTTGTGCGGGTCCTCGACCCACTGCAGTCCAGCCCGCTGCGCATAAGCCTCGATTGCGGTGCGTGGCGTTTTCAGCAACGGTCGCCAGATCCGACCGGGCCCGTAAGGCGCAAGGCCCGGCATCGCCGCCAGCCCCTCGATCCCGGTTCCCCGCAGGGCGCGCAGCAGCACGGTTTCCGCTTGGTCATCGTGCTGATGCGCCGTCACCAGCACGTCATCCGGTCGCATCAGGGCGGCAAATGCGGCCTGGCGTGCCAGGCGCGCAGCCGCCTCGGGGCCCTCACCGCGGACCATGACCTCGACCCGACGCAGACTCAACGGCACGCCCAGCGCGCGGCACTGTCGACGAACGCGCCGCACCCACTCGTCCGCCACAGGCTGCAGCCCGTGATGGACATGCACGGCGCGCAGCCCGGGCACCTGGAGCCGGCTCAGCCGGTGCAGCAGTGCCATCGAATCGAGGCCCCCACTGACCGCGACCCAGACACGGGCATGCGCAGCCAGATGCGGCAGCGGCCCCAGTGGCAGGTCAGTAGCGGCTCCCGGCATGGTCGTCGCCGGGCGAAGATCAGTGCACGGTATCGAATGCGCCGTAGGACATCAGGCGCTGATAGCGTGTGCCCATCAGCTGCGTCATCGGCGTGTGACGCAGGCGCTCGAGATTGGCCGTCAGCTTCTGCTTGAGCGTGTTCATCATGGCTGCCGGGTCGCGATGCGCGCCGCCCAGCGGTTCTGGCACGATCTCGTCGACCAGCTTGTGCTCATACAGATCGTTGGCGGTGATGCGCATCGCCTCGGCGGCTTCGGGCGCGCGACCGGCATTCTTGAACAGAATCGACGCACAACCCTCGGGCGAGATGACCGAATAGACACTGTATTGCAGCATCATCACATGATCGGCCACGCCGATGGCCAGCGCACCACCGGAGCCGCCCTCGCCGACCACCGTGGCCAGCACCGGTGTGCGCAGCTTGGACAGTTCCAGCAGGTTGCGGGCAATGGCCTCGGACTGGTTGCGCTCCTCGGCGCCGATCCCTGGATAGGCGCCCGGCGTATCGATGAAGGTCACGACCGGCAGATTGAACTTCTCCGCCATCTTCATCAGACGCAGCGACTTGCGATAGCCCTCGGGGCGCGGCATGCCGAAGTTGCGGTAGACGCGCTCCTTGGCATCGCGGCCCTTCTGCTGGCCGATGACGACGCAGGCACGGCCGTCGAGACGCGCGACCCCGCAGACGATCGCCGGGTCGTCCGCGTAATGACGGTCGCCGTGCAGCTCTTCCCACTCGGTGAACAGATGCTTGAGATAGTCCAGCGCGTAAGGCCGCTGCGGATGGCGCGCCAGTTGCGCGACCTGCCAGGGCGACAGCTTGGAGAAAATCTGTTCGGTCAGCTCGCGGCTCTTGGATTCGAGACGCGCGATCTCCTCGGTGAGGTTGACACCACTGCCGGTCGTGGCAAACCGCAGTTCCTCGATCTTCTGCTGCAGCTCGGCGATCGGCTGCTCAAAATCCAGATAATTCAGATTCATGGTCACTCATCGTCGTAGGCGCCGGCCGACGCGCCGCTGTAGCGGCGCTCATTGACCGGCGCCTGATAGCGCTTGTAATGGACTTTAACGCAGTCCGGCCCCAACAGCTGATCCAGACTTTCCATGGCAGCCTCGGTCAGACCCAGACGCCACTCCCCCGGCAGCTCCAGCACACAGGCGGCGCGGCTGTTCTGGTACTGGATCGCAACGCTCGCCCCCTGTGGGCTGCGCAGCGGCTGCAGCAGCCGCTTGAGCGCCGTGACCTCGGCCGCCGGCCGGCGCCAGTCCAGCGTCGCACGATAGGCATAGTCGGCAAAGATGCGGCCCAGGTCATAGAACTCCGGCGCGTACAGCCGCGGTTCGGACTCGCGGCCATCGCGGGCTGGCGACAGCCCCAGTTCAGCCATCACGAACACCAGACTGTCGGGCCGCACGAAGCCTTGCAGGCGTTGCCAGAGATCGGCATCGATCCAGGTCGAGATCTGCGCCGTCTGGTCGTCAAGCGTGACCTTGTAGCTGGCGCGCGCGGCGCGGCCATCGCCATTCTTGTCGCCCTTGAAGAAGCGCACGTCCGTCACCCACGCGGCGAACATCAGCTTGGTGCGCGGCTGCCAGATCGGCTTGCCGTTGGCGCCCATCACCGCGGGCGTCGGTTGCGCATGGGCCTGGATCAACTCGTGCAGCCGTCCGCTGCAGACCTGGGCAATGACATCGTGATACGCCTGGATCGGATGCCCGCTCAGGTAGAACCCCAGGGTTTCCCGTTCCTTGTCGAGCCGCTGGCGTGTCGACCAGTCCGGCTCCAGATCCGGCTCGACCTGCTGCGCCACCTGCGGCCCGGCGCTGCTACCACCGAGGCCGAACAGATCCTCCTGCCCGCTGCTGGCGCTGGCTGCCGCGGCCTCCGCCAGCTGCAGCGCCTTGGGCAGCGTCTTCAGCAGCGAGGGCCGGTTCAGGCCGAGGCTGTCGAGGGCGCCGCAGCAGATCAGCGCTTCCAGTACCCGCTTGTTGGCCTTGCGGGTGTCGATGCGGCGACAGAAGTCGAACAGGTCCTGGAAGGGACCGTTCATGCGGCGCTCGGCAATGATGCCTTCGAGCGCGGATTCCCCCGCGCCCTTGATCGCGCCAAGGCCGTAGCGGATCTCGCGTGGCCCGGGCACGGTGAAACGATAGAAGCTGGCGTTGATGTCCGGGGGATGCAGGGTGAGACCCATGCGCAGGCACTCCTCGCGCATCGCCACGACCGCATCCGTGTGCTGCATTTCACAGGACAGCACCGCTGCCATGAACTCGGCCGGGTAATGCGTCTTCAACCAGGCGGTCTGGTAGGACACCAGTGCATACGCCGCGGCATGTGACTTGTTGAAGCCGTAGCTGGCGAACTTTTCCATCAGGTCGAACACCTGGCGGGAGGTGTCGGCAGGGATGCCGCGGCCCGCGGCGCCCTGTTCGAAGATCGCGCGCTGTGCGGCCATCTCCTCGGCCTTCTTCTTGCCCATCGCGCGACGCAGCAGATCGGCGCCGCCCAGCGTGTAGCCGGCCAGCCGCTGCGACATCTGCATCACCTGCTCCTGGTACACGAACACGCCGTAAGTCGGTGACAGCACCTGCTCCATGTCCGGATGCAGATACTCGACCTTCGCGTCCCCGCGCTTGCGGGCGCAGTACTCGGGGATCAGGTCCATCGGACCCGGTCGGTACAGCGAGACCAGCGCGATGATGTCCTCGAAGCGGTCCGGTTTCAGATCGGTGGAGGCGCGCTGCATCCCCGGCGATTCCATCTGGAACACCGCGCTCGTGCGACCGCTGGCGTAGAGCGCGTAGGTGTCGACATCGTCGAGCGGCAGCTTCAGCACATCCAGCTGGGTGCCGCGCTGCTTGACGATGGTATCGACCGCCTCCTGGATGATGGTCAGGGTCTTGAGCCCGAGGAAGTCGAACTTCACCAGCCCGACCATCTCCAGATCCTTCATGTCGAACTGCGTGCGCATGCCACCGCCACCGGCTTCGCAATACAGCGGCGCGTAGTCGGTCAGCGCCTCCGGTGCGATCACGACCCCGCCGGCGTGGACGCCGACGCCGCGGGTGGTGCCTTCGAGCGCCAGTCCCATGTCGAGCACGGCGCGGGTGTCCTCCTCGGTCTCGTAGCGCTGCTTGAGCTCCGGCATCGTCTCCAGGGCATCGACCAGGGTCGCGCCCGGCGTGCCTGGCACCAGCTTGGCAATCGAGTCGCCAAAGCCATAGCCGTGCCCCATCACGCGTGCCACGTCGCGCACCACGCCGCGCGCCGCCATCGTCGCGTAGGTAATGATCTGGCCGACGTGCGGACGGCCGTACTTCTGCGTGACGTACTCGATCACGCGATCACGATTGTCCATGCAGAAATCGACGTCGAAGTCCGGCATCGACACGCGCTCCGGGTTCAGGAAGCGCTCGAACAGCAGGTTATAGGGTAACGGGTCCAGGTCGGTGATGCCCGTGGCGTAGGCCACCAGCGAGCCGGCGCCCGAGCCTCGGCCGGGCCCTACCGGACAGCCATTGTTCTTGGCCCATTCAATGAAGTCGGCGACCACCAGGAAGTA
>JBEIOK010000030.1:0-21128 GCA_040377605.1 Nevskiaceae bacterium
CTCGATGTAGTCTTTTGCCACCTGCTTCTGCTGCTCGTCGGCATAGAAGATCGCCGACCGGTACTGCGTGCCGACATCGTTGCCCTGGCGATCGAGTTGTGTCGGATCGTGCGCAACCGCGAAGAACACCTGCAGCAACCGACCCAGGCTCAGGCGAGAGGGGTCGTACTCGATCTGCACCACTTCGGCGTGCTCGGTCCGTCCGGTGCACACCGCCTTGTAGTCAGCGGTTTCGCGCGTGCCGCCCGAGTAACCGTTGACGACATTGAGCACACCATCGAGTTCGCGATACACCGCCTCGACGCACCAGAAGCAGCCACCGGCGAGCACGGCCCAGGCGCGGCCGGGCGCTGCGGTCAGCGGAATGTCATGGCGCGGCAGCGGAACTTCCTGAGGGCTGACACGCAAGCTGCTACCGAACTTCATGGACGGACTCCGGAATGAACGCGAACCCGATTCTAGATGGCGACACCTCGACGCGTTCACAAGCCCCGGACGGACGCCGGAAAAACCCCCAGACCGTCGCACGCGGCGAAACTCCGGGCACAATCAGAGAGCCGGCCAGGAGCCGAGCCTCATTTCAACTCGGGGGAGCCCGCATGTTTCGTCTGCCCATGGCCGCACTGCTGATCACCTTGCTCGGTGCCTGTGCGCACGCGCCGATGCCCCCTGCGCCACCGCTGCCCGCCCCCGCGGCCCAGCCGGCCGCCGAGCCAGGCGCGGCGCTGCAGGCCTTGTTCGAGTCGTACTGGCAAGCCTCGCTCAAACTCAATCCGCTGACTGCGACCTTCGTCGGCGATCCCCGCTACAACGATCAGCTGCCCAATTCCTTCAGCGCCGAATTCCGCGCGCAGGAAGAGGCCTTCAACCGCGACTGGCTGGCGCGTATCAGCGCCGTCGATCCCGCCCCGCTGAGTGCACAGGACCAGCTCAGCATCGCGATCTTCAAGCGCGATCTGCAGAGCGAGATCGAAGCCAGCCGCTACCCGAGTCATCTGATCCCGTTGAACCAGTTTTACAGCACCCCGAGCCTGATGGCCCAGCTGGGCTCCGGGACCTCGGCACAGCCGTTCAAGACGATCGAGGATTACGACAACTGGCTCCAGCGCGCCGCGCAGATTCCAGTGCTGTTCGACCAGATGATCGCCAACATGCGCGAGGGTGTCGCCGCCGGCGTCGTACAGCCGCGTGTGCTGATGGAAAAGGTCGTGCCGCAGCTCGATGCGCTGATCCTGCCGGATCCGATGCAGACGCTGTTCTATCGTCCGGTCGCCGCCATGCCCGACAGCATTCCCGAAGGCGAGCGCGCACGACTGCGTACGGCTTACCTGGACCTGATCCAGCGACAGCTGATGCCCGCCTACGTCGAGTTGCGGGATTTCGTGCGTGACGACTATCTGCCGAAGACCCGCGACAGCGTTGGTCTCGACGCGCTGCCGGGCGGCCAGGCCTGGTACGCCTACAACGTGCGGCGTATCACCACGACGGATCTGACCCCCGCGCAGATCCATCAGATCGGTCTGGATGAGGTCGCGCGCATCCACGCACAAATGCGCAAGGTGATCCGCGAGCTGGGTTTTGCCGGCGATCTGCAGGCCTTCTTCGCCTTCCTGACCACTGATCCGCGCTTCAAGTGGGAAAGCGAGGAGCAACTGCTTGCGGACTACAACGCGCTGCGCCAGCGCGTCGAGCAGGGCGCAACAAAACTGTTCTCGGTCACGCCCAGGGCTGCGTTCGAGATCCGTCCGGTCGAAGCCTTCCGCGCCAAATCCGCCGCGGGCGGCTCCTACATGCGCCCGAGCGAAGATGGCTCACGCCCAGGCATCTTCTACGTCAACACCTACGATCTGCCCTCACGCAAGACCTGGGACATGGAGGATCTGTTCCTGCATGAAGCGATTCCCGGCCATCACTTCCAGCTCGCCCTGCAGCAGGAGCTACAGGGGCTGCCGGCTTTCCGGCGCTTCGGCAGTTTCACCGCCTTCATCGAGGGCTGGGGTCTGTATGCCGAGTCGCTCGGCAAGGAGATCGGCGTCTATACCGATCCCTATCAGTACTTCGGCTACCTGCAGAACGAGCTGTGGCGCGCGATCCGTCTGGTGGTCGATACCGGCCTGCACGGCAAGCAGTGGACGCGCCAGCAGGTCATCGACTACATGCTGGCCAACTCCGCGGAGAGCCAGACGCAAGCCGTTGCGGAGGCCGAGCGCTACATGGCCATTCCCGGCCAGGCGCTGGCCTACAAGCTCGGTGAACTGAAGATCAAGGAACTGCGCGCACGTGCCGAACGCGAACTGGGACCGCGGTTCGACATCAAGGCGTTTCACGCCGAGGTGCTGAAGGACGGCGCCGTGCCGCTGGATGTGCTCGAAGACAAGATCACGCACTGGATCGCATCGCAGAAAACCTGAGCATCCCCGCTGCGCTGTCCGGCTTCTGCGCTGGAGGCCTGTCGTCCGCTAGCATGTCGGCATGTCGCAACCCAGTCTGTTCACCAGCGCTGCCTACCTCGATCCGCTGGAGGTGTCCGGCTGCGTCGGTGATCGCACGGGATGGACCCCGCTACGACGCAGTGGCACCTACCTGAAAGCCCACTCCTGGGGAGAGTTCGTCTTCGATCACGCGTTTGCGCGTGCCTATGCGCAGCACGGAGAGGACTACTACCCCAAGCTCAGCGTCTGCACACCGTTCACGCCGGTGCCGGCTCCGCGTATCCCGGATGCACGGGCTGCGGAGGAGCTGCAGTCGCTGGCCCTCGCACACGCTGCCTCCGGTGTGCACGCGCTGTTCCTGCCGGATTCGGAAGCGCGCCTGCTGGAAACCCGGGGCTGGCTGCGCCGCGAGCAAACGCGCTACGTCTGGCACAACCGCGGTTATGCACACTTCGAGGCCTTTCTCGCAGCGCTCACCAGCAAGCGTCGCAAGAACATCCGTCGCGAGCGCCAGCAGATCGCCGAAGCCGGCTATCGCATCGAGTGGCGCCGTGCCGCAGAACTTGATCGTGCGCTGTGGACGCGCATCTTCACGCACTACAGCGACACCTACCGCGTACGCGGCATGGACCCGTACCTGAATCTCCACTGCCTCCAAGGCTGGGCGCGGAACCTGCCGGACGCCTACTGGTTCTGTCTGGCCTGGCACGGCGAGGACTGCGTGGCGATGGCCTGGTATTTCGAGGACGGCGACCGTCTCTGTGGCCGCCACTGGGGCAGCGCCGGTGCGCACGCGCTGCTGCACTTCGAGCTGTGCTGCTATCAGGGCATCGAGCGCGCAATCACGCGCGGTCTGAAGCAGTTCGACGCCGGGGTGCAGGGCGAGCACAAGCTGCTGCGGGGCTTCGATGCTGAATGCAGTCATTCGGCGCACTGGATCGCCCATCCCGGCTTTCGCGACGCGATTGCGCGCTACCTGCAGCGCGAGCGCGCGGCCGTGCTGGAGGAGGTCCACGCGCTCGCAGCGCACAGCGGCTACCGCAAGCACGAAGGCTCAGGCGACCTCGAATAGCAGGACACCGCTACCAGCGCAGCAGGATCGATCCCCAGGTCATGCCGCCCCCCACTCCTTGCAGCATCACCAGCTGACCGGCACGGATACGGCCATCACGGACGGCAGCGTCCAGCGCCAGTGGCACCGAAGCCGCCGAGGTGTTGCCATGGCGGGCCACCGTGGTGACGACACGCTCATGCGGCAACCTCACCTTGTCGGCGATCGCCTTGATGATGCGCATGTTGGCCTGGTGTGGCACATACCAGTCAAGATCGGCGCCGGTGTAGCCATTGTGCTCCAGCGCCTCTCGTGCGCACTCGTCGAGTGCGCGTACGGCCAGCTTGAATACTGCCTGTCCGTCCATCTCCAGATACGGATTGCCGCGCAGCTTGCCCTCGGCGATACCCCCCGGCACACGCAGGATGTGGGACAGGCTGCCATCGGCATGCAGATGACTGGAGTAGATGCCCGGCGTGTCGCTGGCCTTGAGCACAACTGCGCCCGCACCATCACCGAACAGCACGCAGGTGCGACGATCGTTCCAGTCAAGCAATCTTGAAAACACTTCCGCGCCGACCACCAGGGCGCAGCGGTGCTGGCCGCTGGCGATGAACTTGTCGGCCGTGGCCACGGCGTAGATGAATCCCGTGCATACGGCCTGCACATCGAACGCCGCGCCCTGCCTGACGCCCAGTCGCGCCTGCAGCAGGCAGGCCGTCGACGGAAACACCATGTCCGGCGTGGTCGTCGCGACAATGATCAGGTCGATATCAGCCGCGGTCACACCCGCCGATTCCATGGCCGCCTGTGCGGCACGAAACGCGAGGTCGCTGGTCATCTCGCCATCGGCGGCGACATGCCGCGCCTCGATGCCAGTCCGCGAGACGATCCATTCGTCCGTCGTATCGATACGTGACTGCAGCTCGTGGTTGGTGACCACGCGTTCGGGCAGGTAGCTGCCGGTTCCGACAATTCTGGAATGAGCCATAGCGGGCGCAGCTTACCCGAAGGCCTGCGCCCGGCAGTCCCCCAAAGTCAGTAGTGCGGGGGCACCTCGTCGGCCGCGGCACCTTTCGATTCGCCGTCACCTAGACGGGCAAGACGCTCGATCAGGTGTCGGCAGATCCGCTCCAGTTCACCGATGCGCGTCTGCTGGTCGGTGATGACGTCATTGAGTTGACGCAGGGTGTCGTCCTGAAAGGCAAGCCGGGTTTCCAGCTCGATAAAGCGGTCGTCGTTCATGCACCAAAGCTTACGTCAGACACGACACCCGACGGCAATAAAAAAGGCGGGCCCGCAAGGGCCCGCCCGGATTGATCGCGCTGGCGTGATCAGTGCCGGCAGTGTCGATCATGACGGTCGTGGCGGCCGTGCCCGCGACCCCGTCGGTCATGGCGCCGATCGTCACGATAATCGTGACGCACGTACACGTGCCGCGGCGGCGGGTTGTAGTGGTGATACACGACGCGCGGCGGCGGCGAGTAGTGATGCACGACGCGCGCTGGCCGGTGGTAGTCGTTGTAACGCACCGAACGATGGCGGTGATCGTTGTCGGCGATTTCGGCACCGATCACGGCACCGAGCAAGGCCCCGATCGCCGCGCCGCCATCACCGCCGACCTGGTAGCCGACCGCGCCGCCCGCGGTGCCGCCGATGACCGCACCGACGACCTTGTCATGGCCGGCCATGGCCGACGTGCTGGAGCCGATGCCCAGAACCGCAACCAGCAGCAGAGTGGACTTTTTCATGTGACGCATGCGCCTCGTGGATGTCAGATTGACGCCTCGCACGCTATCGCAAGGGTCTGAACCGAATCTGAACTGTTTCCGGCGCCCCCCGGCGCCCCCCTCTTTGCCGCCGGCGGCGGCCTTGCGTATCGTCACGAAAATCTTTTCCTTCTTCTGGAGTTTTCCATGCAATTCAACGAGGTGCTGGCCGGGCTCAAGCCCGACGGCAAGGCCTGGTCGTGTGCGGTCGGTGAGGACTGGGCCCAGGGACGCACGATCTTCGGCGGCCTGCAAACCGCGCTGGCGGTCAAGGTGCTGCGCACGCTCGTATCCCCGGACCTCCCGCTGCGCGTGGTCCAGACCACGTTCATGGCCCCGGTGCCGGCCGGCACGGTGCACTTGCAGGCCCGCGTGCTGCGCAGCGGCAAGTCGGCCATCCATACCGAGTGCCGGCTGGTCGACGGCGACCAGACCCTGTGTCTGGTCGTCGCGATCTTCGGTGCCGCACGCGAGTCGATGGTGGCGATCGCGCCGAACCGGCCGGCGGCACCGGGAGCCGACGACCCCCAGAAGGAACTGCCGTTCCTGCCGGGGATCACGCCGGCATTCACGCAGTACTTCCGGTTTCGCTGGAGCGAAGGCTCGATGCCCTACACCGGCGCGCGGGAGGCGCGCACCAAGATCCACATCCAGTTACGCGAGTCCGGGAGGCTCGACGAAACCCACGTGGTCGCGCTCGCGGACTCGATTCCAAGTCCCGCGATCTCGATGTTCAAGAAGCCGGCCGCCTCCAGTTCACTGACATGGACGCTGGAGATCCTCGATCACGACTTTGCCTTCGATGCCAGCGCCTTCTGGCGCATCGACGCGGAAGTCACCGCGGCGCACGGCGGCTATCTGGCGCAGACCGCCGAGCTCTGGAATCCCGCCGGACGCCTGTGCGCGCTGTCGCGGCAGTCGGTGGTCGTCTTCGCATGAGCACTGCCGGATTCATCGGCCGGTCGGGCCCCGGGCGCTATCCTGCTACGCCATTCTTGCAATCCGACTGCGCCGTCCTGATGCGGTCGCCTCGTGCTGCGTTCCTGCGGAGGATTTCCCGATGAGCGATACCCTGACTGTCCTGACCTTCTGCGGCAGCCTGCGCAGCGGCTCCTACAACGCCTCCGCGCTGCGCGCCGCCCAGGCGCTGGCGCCTTCCGAGCTGCGTTTCGACGCCGCCGTCTTCGACGATCTGCCGCACTACGATGCCGATCTGCAGGCCGCCGGGTTTCCCGCCGCTGTCGAGCGCCTTGGCACGCAGCTGCGCGCGGCCGATGCCGTGCTCTTCGCCACGCCGGAGTACAACTACTCGGTGCCCGGCGCGCTGAAGAATGCCATCGACTGGCTGTCGCGCCTCAAGGATCAGCCCTTTGCCGGCAAACCGGCCGCGATTCTGGGGGCCAGCATGGGCCCGGTCGGAACCGCCCGCGCGCAATACCATCTGCGCCAGATCGGTGTGTTCCTCGACCTGCGCCTGATGAACAAGCCGGAGATCATGATCGGCAGCGCACAGGATCGTTTCGATGCGCAGGGCGAACTCACCGATGCCAAGACCCGCGAGCTGCTGGGCCGCTTTATGATCGCGCTGCGTGACTGGACCATGGCCCAGCGCCGCTGACCCCCTCCCACTGACCGGAGCTTCACGATGTCGATGTCCATGTATGACCTCAGCATCCCTGTGCTGTCGCGCGCGCTCGTCAACCTGCGCCAGCTGCTCGCAAAGGGCGCGGCACATGCCGATGCACGCAAGCTCGATGCAACGGCGCTGACCGCATTCCGGCTGTTCCCGGACATGTTTCCGCTGACGCGGCAGGTGATGATCGCCACCGACATGGCCAAGGGCTGCGCCGCGCGACTGGCGGGCGTCGAGGTGCCGAAGTACGAGGACAACGAATCCACCTTTGCGGAGCTGATCGCGCGCGTGGACAAGACCCTGGCCTTCGTCCAGAGCGTGTCGAAGCCGCAGATCGACGGATCCGAGACACGCGCCATCGTGCTCAAGTCACCGCGCGGCGACATGAACTTCAAGGGCTACGACTATCTGATTTTCTTCGTCCTGCCGAACCTGCACTTCCACTGCACGACGACGTACAACATCCTGCGCCACAACGGCGTCGAGCTTGGCAAGCTGGACTATCTCGGCCAGCCCTGAGCGTCGCGGCGACCGTCAGCCGTCCGCGAGCAAACGGCTCGCGGCGGCCGAGTGATAGAAGGGCTCGAGCTGGCGCCGGATCAACGGCGCCAGCAGCTTCTTTTTCTTCAGCAGCTGCAGCGCGCGCGGGGCATAGCGCAGACCTTCCTCGATCATCATCTCGCGGGTGATGCCGATGTCCTCCAGCAGCGCCGCCAGCGTGCGCTTGCCGTAGCGCTGGAAGAATCGATCAATGCCGGCCTCGATCAGCACGCGGTAGTAGTCCGTGCGGCGCAATACGCGCCAGTATTCGTAGCCGGTGACAAACAGCGACTCCAGTTCCTCACTGGACAGGTCGTCGCGCAGCTCGCCGATGCGGATCGGCTTGATCCGCGACCAGGCATCGAGCGCGGCCTCGCGCAGTGTCTCGTCGTCCAGGGTCTTCAGCAGGAACTCGGCGCTACGACGCGTGACACCGCTGACACTGCGCGCGATGTACTTGCGCAGGTTCTCCTCCAGCGAGGCTTCCAGCCCCGGCGAGGCCTTGTCGAGCAGCGCCTTGCCCAGCGCCAGCGCCGAACGCGCGCCCGGGATCGAGCGCGCGACCGAACTCTCCGTCAGATACCCGCGGATGCCGTGATACAGCAGATCCGAGACGAACTCGGCATAGATCGGGCTCGACACCCCCCCTCGCAGCAGGCGCTCGCGCAGCGTCTTCAGCTCCAGCAACTGGTCCAGCCAGTCGCGGAACTGTGCCTCGGGCATCAGATCCTCGAAACGGGTCCTGGCGTGAATCGGGTGTGCATGCAGGTCCGCTGCAATTTCCGCGACCAGTTCCGGCAACCCGCCGCCCAACTCGATGTCGGCGGCATAGGTGCAGGCGCTGGCCTTGACCGCGGCGACGTCCACCGACTCGCCGAGCTTGAGCTGGCCCGCCACTTCCAGGGCGCTGTCGACCAGATCCGCCACCAGCGCGGTCAGCGCCTCCCCTTCCAACCGCGCCATCGTGAACTCGACCTGCGCCTCGAGCAGAGCCTCGGCACGCAGGGACAGCGGCTCGGCGGCAGCAGCGGCCGGGGGCGCAGCGGGTTTACGGCGGGTTGCCATCGGATTCTCCGGAACAGGTCACCTACTGATAGCACGCCCCCGCCGCCGCGACAGTGGCCGCAGGGGCAGGCGCGGCGGTCGCTGACATCGGCAAAGCGGCTGCGTTATCGTGCCGCCCCATGAACATCCGCTCCCTCACCCTGCTGGCCGGGCTGCTGCTGGCCACCCCGCTTCTTGCTCAGACCGGCGATCCGGAACCCGCTGCCTTCGCCGGCATGGTCCAGGGCCACAACGATCTGCGGACCCGTCTGCAACTGCCCCCGCTGCGCTGGTCCAACCAGGCGGCACGCCAGGCCCAGGGCTGGGCCGACCAGCTGGCGCGCGAGCGGTGCACGCTGCGCTACAACCCGGACGAGACCCGTCGCGAACTCTATGGCGAGAATCTGATGCGGGCCCATGGCGCCCAGCCCTACGAGGGCTGGAAGCGCACGGCCGCGCAGGTGGTGCAGCGCTGGAGCGAGGAAGGCCAGTACTACGACCACGCCTCCCACACCTGCAAGGCCCCCGGCGGCACCCAGTGCGGTCAGTATCTGCAGATGATCTGGGAAACCACGGAAGTGATCGGCTGCGGGCGCGCGCGCTGTGATAGCGCCGAGGTCTGGGTCTGCAACTACACGCCACGCGGCGGCCAGGAAGGTCTCAAGCCCTACGGCAATCCACCGCCGGCACCGGCCCCCGACGTCACGGTCGGCGCGCTCGAATGTCGCATCCAGGTCGGCGAAGGCGAGAACCTGGTGCGTTGAACCCTCATCTGTCTGTCACGCGCCCGCGTAGAACAGGCACTCACTCTGTGGAGACCCGCATGAATGCAACTGTCCTCTTTCGTTGGCTGGCCGGCGTCGCCGCCATGACGCTCTCGGCCCAGGCGCTGGCCGCACCGGTCGAGAAGGTCGTCGACTACACCATCGACGGCCAGCCGCATCGCGGCTACGCCTATTACGACGACGCCGTGAAGTCGGCACGGCCGCTGGTCGTGCTGGTGCCCAACTGGCTCGGCACCAGCGCCGCCAACCGCAAGCAGGCCGCCGAGATCGCCGGCAAGGATTACGTGGTGTTCGTGGCGGACATGTTCGGCCGCGACAAGCAGCCGGCCGATCAGGCCGCCGCTGCCAAGGCGGTGACGGCCCTGTACGGCAACCGTGCGCTGATGCGCTCGCGCATCATTGCCAGCAAGCAGGAGGCGATGATCTATGCCAAGAGCGCGCGCCTGCCCGCCGACCTGAGCAAGATTGCCGCGATCGGCTTCTGCTTCGGAGGCGCCACGGTGCTGGAGCTGGCCCGCACCGGGGACGATGTGGCAGCGGTCGTTTCCTTCCACGGCAATCTGTCGCTGGACGCCGCGGCGGAGAACGAGCCGATCCGCACGCGCATCCTCGCCCTGCACGGCGACGCCGACCCGTATGTGCCCGCCAAGCAAGTGGATGCCTTCCTCGCTGAAATGCGCGCCGCCAAGCCGGACTGGCAGCTGGTGAGCTTCGGCGGCGCGGTGCATTCCTTCACCGATCCGGACGCCAATGTCCCCGGTCAGGCGATGTACGACGCCGAAATCGCGCGCCGCGCATTCAAGATGATGCGCGACTATCTCGCCGAAGCCTTCAGCGGGAAGTAGACGACACGGCCCCGTGCTGCGTTCGGCGCCCTGCCGGGCGCAGCAGGGGCAGCAATTGCGCGACGTGCTGCGGATGCGCGGCACGCAGATGCTCCGCCGTCATGAACTCGTGATCGGCGTAATCGAATCCGGGAACCACCACCTCGCTGACCAAGGCGTGGCTGGCGTTGCCGCACAGTCGACTGGCTTTCCAGCAGCCTCCGGGAACCGCCAGGAACAGCAGCTCGCCCGGATCGAATCCGAGCACGGTGCAATGCAACTGGCCCTGCTCGTCCAGCACCCGATACTCCACCGGGCCGCCGTCCTGCAAGTAGTGCAGGATCGTCGAACGATTACGGTGCAAGGCCCCCTGCGGCGAGTCGCGCGTCAGCAGATAGTGGATGGAGCTGGCCCAGGCCCGGGGAGCGTCGGCTGACGATCCGGCGGGCTGCACGCGCGGATCGGTATAGATCCGTCGGAAGTACCCGCCCTCGGGATGCGGCTCCAGATTGAGGCGATGAATCCAGCCGTCGAGATGGCCCATGTCGGCTCCGTGGATGGCAACAAGCGGCGACAGCTGCAAGCGCCGCCGGTTTGGCTATCTTGCCTGCGCTACGGCCCTGGAGTCGCCTGTGTCCTCGGTCCTGACTGCCGCCCAGGCCGCCTTCGTTCAAGGCAGCGCACCCTCTCGATCGCCTCGCGCGACGGCACTTTCCGCACTTTGAATGACTGCCGGAATCCGCTTCGGCAACGGACAGCCCTCCCCCATAACCGCCGCTGAATCCGGGTTCACGAACCCGCACACGCTTTTTAAGTCCGTCAATGGCGTGAACCGCTTCACGTTGCACACCCCGACGCGGGGGAGTGGAGGCCATGCCCGCTTTTCGGGCATGCTGGCAGTCCCTGATCACCCTCGACGGTCGTAGAACGCGGCATGAACATGGACGTGGCGGAGCTCCTGCGGCGCATCGACCGTGGGACGTTGCGTGACGCAGATGACCTGGCAGAGACACCGCAGGCGGCAGCCGAGCTGCTAATCGGTCACCTCAAGCTGTTTCTCGATCAGTTGATTGCCGTCACCTACGGCATGAAGCCGGGCCGCCAGCGGTTGATGCTGACGATGGAGATCTACTGGGAAGGCAGCTTTCGCCGTCGGCAGCTGCGTGCACGCTGCCTGGAAGCCCTGCACGACCATTCTGAATTCGAGCGCGTGAGACGGACCGGCGAGCCGATTCGCCATCTGATCTATGTCGAAATGAAGGCCTGCGGCATTGAGGCCTTGAGCGACTACTCCAGCGAGTTCGTGCGCCGCATGCGCGATGTCGCGCGTCAGGAGCTGATGCAGGGGGAGCGACTGCCGGCGTTGCGTCAGACCCAGTTTGAGTGGCTCGACGCGCTATGCCACCGCGCGCAATACCGAGGCCTGGGGCCTTTCATCCTGCGCTAGGGTCGACTGCGCGTCAGCCAGCCAACGGCCACCACGCCGAGGAAGCCGGCGAACGCAATGGCCCCGGAGATCCACAGCACCCCGCCGCCGTAGCGGTCCAGCCATAGCCCGAACACGACCGGGGCCGTGGCCTGCGCCACCCGCGCCGGCGCTTCCAGCATCCCGGCGCGTCGTCCAAACCCTGCAGCGCCGAACAGAGCCAGCGGCAAGGTGCCCTTGACGATCGTCATCATGCCGATGCCGGCACCATGCAGGATCGTGAACACTGCAGCCAACGGCGCCGCAAAGATCGCCAGCAGCAGCGCTCCCAGCGGATGCAACGCCGTCGAGACATATGCGGAGACCAGCGGATGCCAGCGGCTCAGCACGCTGGCCTCGGTAAACCGTGCCGCGACCTGCGCAGCCCCCACCAGCGCCGCGGCGGCAACGGCGGCGGCCGGCGTGCAGCCCACCGCGGCGAGTACCCGCGGCAAATGCGCCGCCATCGAAGCGAACACAAACCCGCTGCAGGTGAACACCGCCGCCAGCAACCACAACACGGCCGTGCGGGGGGCTGCGGTTTCCGTCGGCAGGGTGGCGTCCGCAGGCACCGTCACCGCCGGCGGAGCACGTGGCACCAGGCAGGCATGGATCGACGCGCCGAGGGTCAGGTGCAGCACCGCCCACATCGCGCAGGTCACCCGCCAGCCGAAGTGCGCTTCCACCGTCGCCGACAGGGGCCAGGCCACGGTGCTGGCAAAGCCACCAATCAGCGTGATGCCGACGATGCTGCGTCGCGCATCCGCACGATACAGGCCGACCAGTGTCGCAAACGCCGCGTCGTACAGCCCCATCGGCATCGCCACGCCAATCACCAGCCAGCCGAGGATCATCGTCACCGGGCCCTGCGCGAGCGCCAGCAGCAGCAGTCCCACGGCAAACACCGCGTTGGACAGCAGGAGCACTGCCCGCCCGCCGTGACGGTCGATGCGTCCGCCAACGCGCGGTCCCAGCACGGCACCGACCAGCAGCGCCATCGAGAACCCGGCATAGATGTACACGCGCGGCAGTGAGAGACCCGCGGCCATCGGCTGCGCCAGGATCGCGAGCAGGTAGTAGCTCGATCCCCAGGCCAGCACTTGCGCCAGGCCCACCGCGATGACGACGCGTCGACGCGACATCGACGCCCCCCCTGCGCTCATGCGGCGCGTGAAGCCGCCGCCTGCGCCGCGTGCGAGGTGATCCCGTCAGCGAGGCGCGGCCACAGTGCCTTGGGCAGATCGTGGCCCATGCCCTCGATCAGTTCGAGTCGCGCGCCGGGGATGATGCGGGCCAGCTCCTTGCCTCCCGCGACATCCACCAGCGGATCGGCGGTGCCGTGAATCACCAGGGTTGGCACGCGCAGCTGCGCCAGCTGCGGCACGCGACTGGGCGCCGACAGCACCGCCAGGGTCTGGCGTGCGATGCCGCGCGGATGATGATTGCGGTCAAACGCCTGCTCCATGGTCTGGCGCAGTTCCGCGTCATCCGGCGGCCACGCCGGGCTGCCGATCAACTGCCAGGTGCCCATCGCATGTCGCACCAGGGTCTCGCGATCAAAGCGCTGCGGCCGGCGGATCAGACGCTGACGCAGCGCCCAGCTCGGCCCTGGCAGCCGGCGATTGCCGCTGTGGGTCATGATCAGCGTCAGCGTGCGCACGCGCTGCGGATACCGGATCGCCAGACACTGCGCAATCATGCCGCCCATCGACAGGCCCACCACATGCGCGCTCGCAAACCCGAGCGCGTCCATCAGCCCGACCGTGTCGTCGGCCATCTGGTCCAGCGTGTACTGTGGACTCAGCTTCAGACCCAGCAGATGACGCAGCCCCGCCCGCATCAGATCGGGCTTGCCCAGGTGATCCAGCTTGTCCGACAGGCCGATGTCGCGATTGTCGAAGCGCACCACGTAGTAGCCAGCGGCCGCGATGCGCTCGCACAGCGCCGCAGGCCACAAAATCATCTGTGCCCCGAGCCCCATGATCAGCAGCAGAGGCGAATCGGCCGGATCGCCGAAAGTGTCATAGGCCAGCGACAGGCCATTGGCTTGCACGTGGGGCATTGCGGTCCGCCATCAGGAAATTTGCCGCGGATTCTGGCATGCCAGCTATGCTCACGGCATGAAGCGCATCCTGCTCGTCCATCACAGCCAGTCCGGCCACACCACGGCGTTGGCGCAGGCTGTCAAGGCAGGCGTCGCCGAGTTCTCCGACGAGGTGGAACTGCGCGAACGGCGCGCCTTCGACGCCACGCTCGACGACCTGCTGTGGGCACAGGGACTGCTGATCGGCACCCCGGAAAACTTCGGCTATCTGTCCGGCGCGGTGAAAGACTTTCTCGATCGGACCTATTACCCGGCGCAGAACCGCACGCTGGGGTTGCCGTGGGCGATGTTCGTCAGCTGTGACAACGACGGAACCGGTGCGGTCCGTGCACTGGAGCGCATCGCCCTGGGCTATGGCTGGAACAAGATCGCGGAACCCGTGCTGGTGCGCGGTGGCGTGACCGAGGCCGGCCTGCAGCATTGTCGCGAACTCGGACAGACCCTCGCCGCCGGCCTCAGCTGCGGCCTCTACTGAGCTCCGAGGCTGCGCTCGACCGCCGCCGGACAGGCGCCTGGTGCGGGCATCGCCGCCAGCGCCTTTTCGGTGCCGTCCAGCAGCGCCGTCAGCGCCGCCGGGGGCTGCAGCGCGCGGGCGCGGTGCAGATCGGCCCGTGCCGCGTCGGCACACTGCAACTGCAGCAGCGCATAGGCACGATTGTTGAGCAGGATCGGCGTCTGCGCGTGCGACAGAGCGGCGGTATACGCCTCGACCGCACCCGCCCAGTCCTGCTGGCCGGCCCGCACATTCCCCATCGCCGACTGCGGCAGAGCCGACTGCGGCCACCGGCGGATGGCACTGCGATACCCGCGCTCGGCGAGCCCGTACTGCTGCCGTGATTCAAAGGGCGCAACAGCCGCCACCCAGGCCTCCACCGTGACGCGCGGCGGGAGGGTCTCCAAATCGGTCACCGTCACGGCCCACCGCTCGGCGCGCGCCCATGCGGCATCGAAGCGACTGCGCCGCATCGTCTGCCGTGCCTCGCGGCCGGAACGCAGCAGCAGGGTGTCCTGCGACGGATCGAATCCGACCACCACCGCGTAGTGCCAGACCGGCACCGCGTCGATCCCGAGATTGAGCAACACCAGCACAGGCTGCCCGCCCTGAAGCGCGTCGGTGATCGCGTCCAGACGGGGCGGCAGCACCACCGGCACCCGCTCATGCCGGCGCGTGGTTGCCGTGATCTCGGCCTGCAAACTGCCGCGCCGGGCCGGCACGTAGACCTGCGACACCAGCGCTTCCGGTGTGACCTCCACGCCACTGGCGACCAGCACGGTCGCCAGTGCCGCCGGGCCACACTGATATTCGTCCTGCGGGAAGAACGGTGTCTGCGTCAGTTCCACTGACGGCCCCTGCGGCAGCGCCGGCACCGGCGGACGCGCCGCGCAGGCACTCAGAACCAGCGCGAGCGCGCAGACGCCGAGACGAAGGCCGCGCAGCGGACTCAAAAGCGCTTGAAGATATCGGTGACGCCGACCAGCTCCAGAATCAGCAACACGATGAACACCACACCGACCACGGCAATCGCCCCGGCCCCGGCCGGCTGCTGCTCGATCCCGACGGCGAGCTGCCGCAGCTCGGCATCACTCAACGCAGCGACGCGCTCGGCCGCGTCCGTCGGCGCCACACCAAAGCGTTCCATCTCGGCGCGCACGGACTCGCGATCCAGGAAGCCGCGCACCGTCGCCAGATCGCTGTCCCGCGATTCGGCATTGATCATCGCCTCGGTCCCGATCAGCCCCGCGCTGGCCGGCGTGGTAACCGCCACCATCCCGCTGCAGAGCAGGCCCAGCAGCGCGCCGCGGGCCATCGAACGAAAATCGGTCATGACACTTCTCCCAGAAGATTGAAGACGAAAGGTGACGCCACGCTAACCCGGGCAACTGTCTGTTGGCTGAATACCGCGGTGCTGTCATGGCGCGTGCATGAAACTTGCAGGACAATGCGAGCCCTACATTACCGAACCTCCTCGATGTCCCGCTCGATCATCCTGCGCCGCTCGCCCATCCATGGCAACGGCGTTTTTGCTGCCCGCGACCTTCCCGCCGAGAAGGAACTCATCGAATACCAGGGCAAGCGCCTGACCCACGCCCAGGCCGACCGGCACTACGAGGGCGATTCCGACAGCGGACACACCTTCCTGTTCACGCTCAACGACGACTACGTGATCGACGGCAATCAGGATGGCAACATCGCGCGCTGGATCAACCACAGCTGCGAGCCGAACTGCGAAGCCGTGCTGCTGGAGGACGAGAAGAGCCGCAAGCTCGACCAGGTGATGATCCAGTCGATCCGCCCGATCAAGAAGGGCGAGGAACTGACCTACGACTACGGCATCACCCTGCACGAGCGCCATACGCCGCGGCTCAAGAAAATCTGGGCCTGCCGCTGCGGGGCCAAGCAGTGCACGGGCACGCTGCTCAAGCCCAAGCGCAAGAAGAAGGCCGGCTGAGCATCAGGCCCGGTCCGGGTCCATGTAGTCCACCGGCACGTCGTCCTCGCGCTCGATCTTGCGCAGGTAGTCCTCCAGCGTGCGCCCCTTCACTGGTTCATAGGTTTCGGCGAGCACGGTCAGCTCGCGCAGGCGGTCGAGCCGGAACGAGCGGAAGTCGTCGCGGCGCTCGCACCAGGCCAGCAGGCTCCAGCTCGGCGCCCAGAAGAACAGGCCCAGCGGATGGACCGTGCGGCTCTCTTCTTCGTGTTCCGGCTTGCGATAGAGAAAGCGTACCTTGGCGCGGCGCTCGACCGCGTCGAACAGTTCTGAGACGTACTGTCCGCGTGCCTGCGCGGCGCGAGGCACCAGCAAGGCACTGCGCGAAACCGGCCCCACGACCGGCCCCTGCACGTTACGGATCTTGGCCAGCGCGCTCATCGCTGCGCGTGCGAGATCGGATTGCGTATTCGCCTGCGTGAAGCGCAGGCCCAGCTCGATGGCCGCCAGCTCGTGGCGGTCGAACATCAGCGGCGGCAGGTCCATCGAGCGCCGCAACACGTAGCCGACGCCGCGCTCGCCCTCGATCGGCACGCCGGAGCGGCTCAGGTCGTCGATGTCCCGATAGACCGTGCGCACCGAGATCTGCAGCCGCTCGGCCAGCCACTGCGCCGTCGTCAGCCGGCGCGAGCGCAGGAACTGGACGATCTGGAAGAGGCGGTCGGCGCGACGCATGCCGACACTGTACGTCAGCAACACCGCATCGTCAGACGGCGCCGGCGAGCACCCGCAACCGCTGCTGCAACGTCTCGCGTGCGGCCGGCGTGACCGCCGTGCCCGGGAGCACCGCCTCCAGCTGCGGGCGCCGATCCAGCCAGAAGCGGCCGCCGTGCGCGCCCGCAGCGTGACTGGCCGCGAGCCAGACGATGGTGTCCGCCCCCATGCGCGCATCGCGCAGGCGCTTGCCCATCGCGCGCTCGAATGCCGGCAGCGACTTGCTGACGCCGGGCGTCGCGGCCCATCCCGGATGCATCGCATTGACGCGCACGCCGTGCACGCGCTCGGCCTGCGCCCACGTCACGGTCTGCGCCAGCAAGCCGCGCTTGGCGCGCGCATAGGCCTTGGCGCCGTCATAAGGCTCCAGCTCGTATTGCAGGTCGTCGAGCCGCAGCGGCTGCAAGTAGAGCCCGCCGGACACCACGTTGACGACGCGTCCGCGCGCCGCGCGCAGCGCCGGCAACAGCGCCTCGGTCAATAGATAGGGCGCCAGCAGATTGATTGCGAACGCGCGCTCATGGCCTTCCGGCGTCAGCTCGCGCGCATTGAACAAGGCGCCGGCGTTGTTCACCAGAACGTCGAGCCGCGCCTCCTGCTGCAGGATCTGCGCAGCCGCCGCTCGCAACGACGCCGGTCGTGACAGGTCCGCGGCATAGATCGGCAGGCGCGACAGCGGCGCCCCAGAGAACGCCGCCACCTGCGCCTGCGCTTCGGTCAGACGCTCGGCATCCCGTCCGACCAGCACCACGCGCGCGCCCAGCCGCGCGAACTCGCAGGCGGCCGCCAGCCCCAGTCCGGCCGTGGGACCGGTCACCGCCACCGTCTGACCGTCCATGAATTCGGACAGGCCGCGATTCGGCATCTCCAGGTATCCGGCCTGCGTGAAACGCCGCGCCGCCGGCAAGATCAGACGCTGCGACAGCCGACTGCCCAGTCCGGGCTCCACGACGGACGACTCGACCTCCAGAGCGCGCTTCAAGCCCGTGACCGCGTTGACCCCGACACGCTTGAGCCACGGCCCCAGCAGCGGCACAACCACTGCCGCCGCGCCCTGGAAATCCAGTTGCGCGCGGTAGTCGATCATCGTATGGGTGGCGTCCAGCGCCTGCAGCCGCAGCGTGTCCAGTGCCTTGAAGCCCTCGCCCTCGCCGCGCAGCTGCAACAGCCCCGGCGCCTCGCAACGCTCCAGCCGGTAGCGCATCGGCACACGACGGCCCGGCATCTGCAGCATCAGCTCGAACTCGGTCCCCACGTGCGGCGCGCCGGGCGTGACCTTGCGCGCCCGGTAGACGCCCGGGTCCCACTGCTCGATCGTGGAGAAATCCAGCAGGTAGCGATAGCAATCCTCGACGCTACGGGCGACGCGAAGGGTTTCGTGGAGCTGCGGCATGGCACGGAATCGAGTGGAGTCGCCAGCTTAAACGGATGCCGGCCCCATCAGGATGCAGCGCTCAGCGTCGGTTGAGCGCGCGCCACTCCACGAAACTGCCCGCCAGCTCGCTGACCACGAACAGCCACAGCACCACCGGCGCACCGCGGCAGACCAGGTAATACGCCAGCACCGTCGCGACGACGATGCGCCCCCACTGGTCCATGCGCACCACCAGCGGCTCCGGACTCACGGCGCGATAACCGTTCCACAGCACGCCCAGCACGCCGGCGAGATTGCAGAAGATCATCGTCGTCAGCGGCATCGGCAGCAGCGCCGACGGTGAACCCAGCAGGCCGAAGCCCGACAGCAGGAACGCCAGCACGTAGTCCGACAGCACCGGGATCGCCAGCGAACCGGTGATGATCAGGTCGAAGATCGCAAAGGCGCGAACCCAGCGCCAGTGGTGGGGTTGCATGAACGAGTACTCCTTTCGTGGCAAGTAAAGCGACGGTGCGCGTGAGCGCCGGCGGGCGCCATCACTCAATGTTAGAGCGAATCCTCTCAGCCACCACGTCAAACCGCGCCCGCCGCGCCGCCGTCTCCCGCCGCGGCACGGTCAGGGTGGTGACGTGCCAGATCATGCGGCCGACGGTCTTCAACGTGTCGCCGGCATAGCGCGGAATCACGTGGATGTGCACATGCGGCACGGTCTGGCTCGCGGCCTTGCCGTCGTTGACCAGCAGGTGCTGCGCCCGGCTGCCCAGGCCCTGGCGCTGCGCCTGGCCGATGCGCTGCACGACGTCCCAGAGATGGTGCCGCGTGGCGGCGTCGAGTTCGTCGAGCGTTGCGACCGACTGCCGCGGCACGACCAGCGCGTGGCCTTCCGTGACCGGGTTGATGTCGAGGAAGGCGACGCAGACCTCGTCCTGATGCACGAAGCTGGCGGGCAGTTCGCCCCGGACGATGCGGTCGAAGATCGTGTTTCGGATGTTCATGGACGCCAGCATACTGTGGCGTGAATCCCTCCACGTGCGCTACCTGGAGAATGTCGATCTCAAGGCGCTGAAGACCGTGCCGGTCGACGGGCGCGGCTACTGAGTCTCAGCCCTGGTCATTCTGAGCGAAGCGAAGAATCTACTTGCAGGAAGATCCTTCGCTACGCTCAGGATGACGGCGCTACGAATTCAAGTAGCGCGAAGCCACCTCGCAGCGGCAGCGTTCGCTTCAGCGTAAAGCCCGCGGTTTCGAGCAACGCCCGATACTGCGCAGTACTGCGCTCACGCCCACCGAGCAGTACCAGCATGTCGAGATCGACGAGGCTCGCGGGCTCGGCGTCGAGATCCAGCGGCATCTCCACAATCAGCAGCTTTCCGCCCGGCGCGATCGCCGCGCGCACGCGTGCCAGCAGCGCCGCGCAATCCCCATCCTCGTAGTCATGCAGGATCTGTTTGAGCAGATAGCAATCGCCGCCGGCCGGCAGTTCGTCGCGGAAGAAATCGCCGGCGACGAACTCGATACGCTCACGCAGCGCTTGCAGCGAGGAAGCCTGTCGCGCGGCCACCGTCACAGCCTCGCGATCGAACAATACGCCGCGCGCCTGCGGCGCGCGCATCAGCGCCGCGGCCAGCAGCGCGCCCTGCGCACCGCCGATGTCGATGATACGCAGGCACGCGGAAAAGTCGTATTGCGCCGCGAGATCGACGGCGACGAGCTGGGAGAGATCGCCCATTGCACGGCTGAAACGCGCGCCTTCGTCGGCGTTGCGTTCGAGGTGCGTCCACAGGTCGGCGCCGACCGCCGCCTCGACCACAGGCTTGCCGCTGCGCACCGCGCCTTCGAGCTGCGCCCAGCTCTGCCAATGCGTGGGGCCGGCGACCGTCATCGCGTAGTCGCGCAAGGAGCCGAGCTTGCCGCTGCGCAAGGTGCCACCGAGCGCGGTGAGCGCGTAGTGCTGTCGTTCGTCGATGCGCAGCAGGTCCAGTGCCGCGGCGGCGCGCAGCAGGCGCGACAGGCCGTCGACCGAGACCTGCAGATCCCGCGCGAGTGCTTCAGCGGAGACTGCGTCGCGCCCGAGCCGGTCGGCGATGCCGAGCGAGGCGAATACCTGGACCACCTGCGCCCGCCAATGCCCGTGCAGCAGGTCGATCAGCCGCTCCTGCGGCATGCGTGCATCGGCGCTCATCGGTAACGCCAGGCGATCAGGCGGCGGGCTTTTTGTGGGCGGCGCGCTTCTTGGCCGGCGCACGCTTGCGCGTGGGCTTGGCGGCCGGGGCCTCCAGGGCGTCGGCAGCGTCAGCCAGTGCGTCGGCCCGGGCCTCCCGGCCGAGCACGCGCGAGGCCACCTGGCCGTCCTCGAGATTCTCGATCTGGTCGGAGATCAGCTGCCCGATTTCCCGGTTGATGCGGCGGATTGCGTCGTAGACGGTGCCAACCGTCCGCGCGTGCTTTTCGCGCAGGCCCCTGGCACGGTCATCCAGCAGTCCGGCGCGGTCCAGCGCCTCGAACGGCAGGCTGCCGACGTATTCGTGGATCTGCTGCACGGAGGTGGCTCCGCGCTCGATCGCCTGCTGCACGATATCCTTGAGCAGTTCCAATCGCTTCAGTTTCTCGCCCATCTCGTCACTCCGATTCGAGACGCGATCTTACCCTCAAGCCGGCAGCATCTCCGCCTCGCGGCGACGGGTCGGGAGCGCCAGACGGAAGTTGGCCTTGAGCACCGTCCAGTACTGTCCGAGGAAGCTGCCGGTGTTGTACGGCAGCCCGTACTTCTTGCAGATGGCCTTCACCTTGGGGGCGATTTCCGGATAGCGATGCGCCGGCAGGTCCGGGAACAGGTGATGCTCGATCTGATGGCTGAGGTGTCCGCTCATGACATGCAGCGTACGGCCGCCCTCGAAGTTGCA
>JBEIOK010000209.1:0-4368 GCA_040377605.1 Nevskiaceae bacterium
AGGTCTTCGATGCCGGTGATGGCGATGATGTCGCCGGCCTGCGCTTCCTGCACTTCGACCTTGTCCAGACCCATGAAGCCCAGCACCTGCAGCACGCGGCCCTGGCGCTGCGCGCCGTCACGGCCGATCACGGTGACCTGCGTGTTCGGCTTGATGCTGCCGCGCTTGACGCGGCCGGTGCCGATGACACCGACGTAGCTGGAGTAGGCCAGCGACGTGATCTGCATCTGGAACGGACCTTCGGAGTTGACGCCCGGCGGCGGCACCTTGTCGACGATGGTCTGGAACAGCGGCTCCATCGTGCCTTCGCGGATGTCCGGCGAGTCGCCGGCGTACCCGTTGAGGCCCGAGGCATAGATGAACGGGAAGTCGAGCTGCTTGTCGGTCGCACCCAGGCGGTCGAACAGTTCGAACACCTGATCGACGACCCAGTCGGCGCGCGCGCCATTGCGATCGATCTTGTTGAGCACGACGATCGGGTTCAACCCCATCGCGAACGCCTTCTGCGTCACGAAGCGCGTCTGCGGCATCGGGCCGTCGACGGAATCCACCAGCAGCAGCACGCAGTCGACCATCGACAGCACGCGCTCGACTTCGCCACCGAAGTCGGCGTGTCCCGGGGTGTCGACGATGTTGATGCGGTAGTCGATGCCCGTGCGCTTGTCGAGCCAGCGGATCGCCGTGTTCTTGGCGAGGATGGTGATGCCGCGCTCGCGCTCCAGATCATTGGAATCCATCACGCGCTCGCCGAGCTGTTCGCGCGAATCGAGGGTCTGCGACTGACGCAGCAGCTTGTCCACGAGCGTGGTCTTGCCGTGGTCGACGTGGGCGATGATGGCGATGTTGCGGAGATTCTGGATCATGGACGGCCGGCGCTTTGTTGCGCTGCATCAAAAAAGGCCGCGCATTGTACGTGAGCAGCCTTGACACTGCATCGCGGGCGCGATCAGGCCCGTTTCAGGCCGTCTGGAAGCCCGGCCGGCCCGCCTCCACCACGAACGCGGCCAGGGTCCGGACCGTGCTCTGCGGCTGCGTCACGGTGTCCATCGCCCGCAGCTCGGTCCGCCAGGTCTGCGCATCGATCCGGCTCATCAGATACCCGCGCGCCCGCGCGTCGAAGAAACGGATGTGGGGGTTCTGCGGCAGCATCCGCGCGAAATGGTCGTGCAGCAGGCCCTCCGAGCTGATCGAGGTGCCGACGAACTCGCTGGCCACCGGGGGCGCCCGCGAGTCCAGCGGATCCAGCCGCAACTCGGTGGCCCAGAACGAATGCACATCGCCACTGAGCACCAGCGGGTTGGACACGCGGCTGTCGACGATCTGCTGCAACAGCCGGCGGCGCGCGGCGGGATACCCATCCCAACCATCGCTCCAGTACGCCACCCCCGGGCCGGGGTCCTGATCGAGCGAGGCCAGCAGCGTCTGCTGGGCGATGACGTTCCACCGCGCACCGCGCCGCACGAGTTGCCGACCCAGCCAGGCCTCCTGCGCCGCCCCGAGCAGGCTGCGCTGCGGCTGCAGACGTTCCAGGCAGGCCCCCTCGATCACCCGCCCGCCGCGGCGCTGCGGCAGCTCGCAGGCCTGGTTGTCGCGGTACTGGCGTCCGTCCAGCAGCGATAACTGCAGCAGATCACCGAAACGGTAGCTGCCGTAGAGCGGCATCCCGCCGCCGCGCGGCCGGGCCGCCAGCCGCAGCGGCTGGTGCTCCCAGTAGGCCTGATACGCCGCCGCGCGGCGCACCAGGAAGGTCTCTGGCGACTCGTCATCCTGCGACAAGGCGCCCGCGTAATCGTTGTCGACCTCGTGATCGTCGGCAACCATCAGCCACGCACAGTGTGCATGGGCCCGCTGCAGGTCGGCGTCCTGCTTGTAGCAGGCATAGCGCGCACGGTACTGCTCCAGCGTGCGTGGCTCGGCGGCCTCGTGCAGGCGCACCGGGCGATCGGTCGGCGTCTCGTAGATGTAGTCGCCGAGGTGCAGCACCAGCTCGGGGTCGTCCGCGACCAGATGCCGGTAGGCGGAAAAGTACCCCTGCTCATAGTGCTGGCAGGACACCGTGGCGACGCGCAGCGACGCCAGCGGCGCGCCGATCAACGGGGCGGTGAGGGCCCGGCCAACCGCACTGCGGAAATCACCGGCCCGGAAGCGATACCAGTACGGCCGCCCGGGCGACAAGCCGACGACCTCGACATGCAGGCTGTAGCCCCAGGCCGGCTCCGCGGATTCAACGCCGCGCTGCAGGACCCGTGTGAAGGCGGCATCGGCCGCGACCTCCCACGCCACCGCAATCGACGGGGCCGACAGGCCACCGCCGGGCGCGTAGGGCTCGGGCGCCAGCCGGGTCCAGATCACGAATCCATCGGGCTCCGGCTGTCCGCTGGCGATGCCCAGCGTGAAGGGCGTGCGGGCCTCGCGGTACGCCTGCGCGCGGGGCGCCACGGCACCGCCCAGTGCCAGGCCACAGAGCCCTGCGCCCGCCAGCAGCAGCCGCCGGCGCGCGGGATCGACGATCGGCGGCGACGGCGGGCGCATGCGGGCGCGGCGACTACGCGCGCACGGTGACGGCCGCCGCCGCCGCACGCGCCTTCTCGCGCGCCTGATCGATTGACTCGCCCAGCGCCAGCGCCACGCCCATGCGGCGCTTGCCGACGATTTCCGGCTTGCCGAACAGACGCAGCTGCGTGTCTGGCTGCGCCAACGCGGCCGCGGCGACGTCAAAACCCGGACCCGCGAGATCGCCCTCGAACAGCAGCGCGCAGGACGCCGAGGGGCCGCGACCCCGGATATTCGGGATCGGCAGGCCGAGAATGGCCCGCACATGCAGCGCGAACTCGGAAAGATCCTGCGAGATCAGCGTGACCAACCCGGTATCGTGGGGACGCGGCGAGACCTCCGAGAAGATCACCTCTTCCCCGCGCACGAACAGCTCCACCCCGAACAGGCCGCGCCCGCCCAGCGCCGTGGTGATTGCCTCAGCAATCGCCTCGGCCTGTTTCAGCACGGCCGGCGCCATCGGGTGTGGCTGCCAGGACTCGCGGTAGTCGCCATCGATCTGCAGATGACCGATCGGCGCGCAGAACGAAGTCGTGATCCCGCCCTGTCCGTCCGCGTGCCGCACCGTCAGCAGCGTGATTTCATAGTCGAACGGCACGAAGCCCTCGACGATGACGCGGCCCGCCCCGGCACGGCCGCCGGCCTGCGCGTAGTCCCAGGCCTTCTGCACGTCGGCCGCGCTGCGCACCACCGACTGTCCCTTGCCGGACGAGGACATCACCGGCTTGATCACACAGGGCATGCCCAGGGCCTGCACGGCCGCAGCGTAATCCTCGAAGGTATCGGCGAAGCGGTACGGCGAGGTCGGCAGCTTCAGCGACTCGGCGGCGAGGCGGCGGATGCCTTCGCGATCCATCGTCAGGCGCGCCGCCAGCGCCGTCGGGATCACCGTATAGCCCTCCCGTTCCAGCTCGATCAGCGTCGGCGTGTGGATCGCCTCGATCTCCGGGACGATGTACTGCGGCCGCTCCCGCTCGACGATACGGCGGATTTCAGCGCCATCGAGCATCCGGATCACATGGCTGCGGTGCGCCACCTGCATCGCCGGCGCGTCGGCGTAGCGATCCACCGCAATCACCTCCACGCCCAGGCGCTGCGCCTCGATCGCAACCTCCTTGCCGAGTTCGCCGCTACCGAGCAACAGCAGGCGGGTGGCGCCAGCGGACAGGGGGGTGCCGAGCGTGGTCATGCGAAGAATCCTCGATGGAAGGGCGCGCGCAAACGATGGCTGGGGACAGGCCCGCCACCACGCGGTCACGAACGCGGAGTAAGCTAATTGTATTCATAGAGACCCGCCCGCATGGCCCGCCGCACCAAGATTGTCGCAACCCTCGGACCCGCCACCGACGACCCCAAAGTCCTCAAGAAAGTACTCGCCGCCGGCGTGGACGTGGTTCGCCTCAACTTCTCCCACGGCAAGGCCGACGACCACCGGCGACGGGCCACGGAGGTCCGCGCCGTCGCCGCCGAGCTGGGGCTGGACATCGGCATCCTCGCCGACCTGCAGGGCCCCAAGATCCGCATCGAGTCCTTCGCCAAAGGCCCGGTGGACCTGCAGGAAGGCCAGGCCTTCACGCTGGACACGGCACTCGGCACCAGCGCCGGCGACGAAACCGTGGTCGGCTGCGCCTACCAGGACCTGCCGCGCGATGTCGCCCCCGGCGACACGCTGCTGCTCAACGACGGCGCGATCACGATGCGCGTCGATCGCGTCGAAGACACCCGCGTGGCCTGCACCGTGCTCGTCGGCGGCGTGCTCTCCAACCGCAAGGGCATCAACAAACAGGGCGGCGGCCTGTCCGCCGCGGCCCTGAC
>JBEIOK010000122.1:0-8491 GCA_040377605.1 Nevskiaceae bacterium
CGTGCCGGGGATGCCGCGGTCCAGGTCGGCATACAGCGCGGTCAGCGCCTTGCCGGTATAGGCGCTGTCGCAGCGCGCGCCGCCGGCGGTTTGCGCGAAGCGGTGCATCGCGTGGTGGGTCGCGGCGCTGGCGACGGCGTAGGCCGGGCCCTGGTGCTCGGTGCGGATATCCACGGGTGCCGCACCGACGGGAATGCGCGGGTCGTGTCGCCGCAGTATGCGCTGCGTGCGGCGGATCAGGGCATCGAGCTGGGTCGGGCCGGCGTAGTGCGCGTCGACCACTTGAATGGCCTGGAGGCGGCAGTCGAGCCCGGCGAGCGCGAGTCCGATGGACAGGCCCGCCACCGTGCCCATGCTGCTGAAGGCGACATAGAGGCGGGCGGGCGCAGGCATCTCGCCGCGCTCGATCTGCGTGCGCAGCTCGAAAGCGGCATTGACGTAGCCCAGCGCGCCCAGCGGTGTCGAACCGCCGGGTGGCAGCCAGTAGGGCCAGCGCCGATCCCGCGCCCGCCGCTGCAGGCTCAGGCCCAGTGCGCGGCGGACCAGTGCGCCATCGGAGGTGCCGACCGCGAGCTGCGCGCCGGCGTGCAGGGCCAGGCCCAGATTGTCGGCGACATACGGCGCGTCGGCCTGCGGCAGCAACAGGCCCAGCGTGTCGAAGCCCAGCGCGCGGCCGTGCCACGCGGTGGCGGCGACGAAGTTGGAGCCGGAATAGCCGAACGCCAGCAGGCAGCGCCGATCCCGCGCGCGCGCATCGGCCAGCAGCAGGTCGAGCTTGCGGATCTTGTTGCCGCCGAAGCCGGCGGTCGTCAGATCGTCGCGCTTGATCCAGACCTCCCCCCCATCCTCCAGGCGGGCGACCGGTGTCGGCGCCTGCAGCAGCCCGGCGCGCGGCAACACCCCGAGCGCCGGATGGGCGTCGAACAGCGGATAACTCATGCGCGCGCCGCCGGGCTAGGTCATCAGTACAGGACGCGCTCGCCCGCCGGCGGCGGTGTCCACTGATAGACCCAGGTTTCGGTCAATGCGCTCTTGCCGCTCTTCAGGTACAGCCGCAGATCGATGGGCTCCAGCGAGTCGTCCGGTCGGATGTCGAAGATGGCGCGATAGCCGCGGATCGGGTCCAGCGGGCGCGCCGATGGAATTTCGATCGTGCCGCGCGACGTGGTGATGACCGGTTCGATCTTGGTGTCGCGCGGCAGGCTGGCCAGCATGCCGCCGGCGAAGTCGACCGCGAAGCGCCACGAGAAGTACTCGCGCTTGCGACCAATGACGCCGCCCAGGCCCGTACGCGTGGCGTGCACGGTAGCTAGCGGTGGCGTGGTCGGCATCACCGCGCCCCAGTAGAGCTTGTAGGAGAACAGCAGTTCCTCGCCGGCCTTGGGCTTCTTCTCCGGATTCCAGTAGGCGACGATGTTGTCGAAGGTTTCATCGACGGTCGGGATCTCCACCAGCTGCACGGCGCCGCGGCCCCAGTCGCCCTTGGGCTCGACCCACAGGCTTGGGCGACGGTCGTACCAGACGCCGTCGTCCTGATAATTGGCGAAATCGCGGTCGCGCTGCAGCAGGCCGAAGCCGCGCGGGTTGTGATCGAAGAACGAGTTGACCTTCACGCCGCGCGGGTTGACCAGCGGGCGCCAGATCCATTCGCCGGTGCCGCTGAGCATCGACAGGCCATCGGAGTCGTGAATCTCCGGGCGGAAATCGTAGGCGAAGCGGCGGTCGTTCTCGCCGGTCTGATACATGCTGGTCAGCGGCGCGATGCCGAGGCGCTCGATCTCCTTGCGCGGATAGATCGCGGCGTCGACCTCCATCAGCAGCGTTTCGCCGGAGCGGATGCCGAAGCGATAGGCGCCGGAGACGCTGGGCGAGTCCAGCAGCGCGTAGACCGCCAGTTCATCCGGATCAGCCTTGGGACGCTCCAGCCAGAAGTCGGTGAAGCGCGGAAACTCCTCGGGGCGTGCCAGGCCGGTGTCCACCGCCAGGCCGCGGGCGGAGAGTCCGTACTGCTTCTGGCCGCCCACCGCGCGGAAATAGGACGCGCCGAGGAAGGCGACGATGTCGCGCTGCCAGTCGCTGTGATGCTGCACGCGAAACCCGGCATACCCCAGATCGTGCGGCACGCGGCCGACCTTGGTGCCGCGGGTGTCGAACTGGCTCTGGTCGTACTCGATCGGGCGTGCGCTGCCGTCGATGACCTCGTAGATGTGCACCGGCTGCTTGAAGAACAGGCCGAGATGGAACATCTCGATGCGGAACGGCAGCTTGTCGTTGATCCACAGCGCCTTGTCGCGCTTGAAGCGCAGTTTCTGATAGTCGTCCCACGAGATCTGGTCCAGCGCCTTGGGCAGCTTCAGCGCGGGCTCGACATAGGGCTTGGCGGCCAGCGCGCGCGCGCGGCCCTTGAGCCAGGCCAGATCGAAGGGCTGGCGCTTGCTGTTGTTGGCCTGGGCGGCGCTGTCGGTGGCCTGCAGCAGCGCGCTGACGGGGATCCCGTAGGCGGCCAGCGCGCTCGCGGCGCGCAACAGGTCTCGGCGGTTCATCGACATGGGCGGTCTCGTGGGGTCGTCAGGGGCCGGCTCGCGCCGGCACCGCCTATTGGACGGTGCCGGTGCGGCCGGCGCAAGACGGCGATTGAACGCAGCCGGCGCTGAACCGGACTTGAACCTCCGGTGGCGGCGCCGCCGACCCGCTTACAGCGAAGCCGGCAGCGTCGCGTCGGCCTGGCTGTGCCCGCGGATCGATGACATCGGCGGCGGCAGCAGCTTGTACATCACCGGGGTGACCAGCCGGCCGATCAGCGTCGAGGTGATGAGACCGCCGATGATGACCCAGGCCATCGGCGAATACAGCGGCGAGTTCTGCACCGCCAGCGGCAGCAGGCCACCGACCGCGGTGACCGAGGTCAGCAGGATCGGCAGGAAGCGGATCTCGCCGGCTTCGGCGATGGCATCGTCCAGCGGCTTGCCCAGCGCGCGCAGCTGGTTGGTGAAATCCACCAGCAGGATCGAGTTCTTGATCTCGATGCCGATCAGCGCGATGAAGCCGAGCATTGCCGTGAAGCTGAAATTGAAGCCGGCGATGAACAGCATCAGGATGCCGCCCATGATGCCCAGCGGAATCACGCCAGCGACGATCAGCGTGGACTTGAAGCTGCCGAATTCCAGCACCAGCACCGCCATGATGCCGAACAGGGCCACCAGGATCGCGGTGCCGAAGCCGGCAAAGCTGTCCTCGCGGCTCTCGACTTCACCGCCTGCGGAGTAGCGGTAGCCCGGGGGCCAGTCCATTTTGGCCAGCTGATCGAGGATCTGGTTGGTCAAGGCCTCGGTGTTGTAGCCGGTCTCCGTGTACGCGGTGATCGACACCGCGCGCTCGCGGTCGCGGCGGTAGATGCGCGACTGCGACTCGGCCAGTGCCGGCGCCGTGATCTGCGCCAGCGGCACCTGGCCGCCCGTGATGGTGCCGACATGCAGGCCCTCCAGCGAGGCCAACGTGGCATTGCCGGTCAGCGGCGCGCGCAGCACGATCGGATAGCTGTCGCCATCCATTTCGCGGAAGTCGCCAGCCGGCAGGCCGGCCACGGCCAGGCGAACGGTCTGGTTCACCTCCAGCAGCGACACGCCGAGCAGTCCGGCTTTGGTGCGGTCGATATTCAGAGCCAGGTCCAGGCGTGTGCGTCGCTGCGGATTGACGATGTCGCGGGTGCCCGGGACATTGCCGATCAATGTTTCGACTTCGCCGGAGAGGCGGCGTAACTCCTGCAGATCCGGACCGATGACGCGGATCGCGATCGGCGCTTCCATCGGCGGGCCGTTCTCGAACTGCTTGACCAGAATCTCGGCGCCCGGAATGCCGTCGAACTGTTCGCGCAGCCGGTCGAGCAAGGCGGGCGTTTTCGAGGCGCGGTAGCTCTGCAGCTGCACGAAGATCTCGGCGTAGTTGGAGGCGTATTCGTGCTGGAACACGTTGTAGTAGATGCGCGGATTGCCACGGCCGAGGTTGGAGAGGTAGTGCTCCACCTCCTCGGTCTCGCTCAGCACGCGCTCCACGGCCACCAGCACCGCGTCGGTCTGCGCCAGGCTGGCGCCGTCCGGCAGCCGGATCTGGATCAGGAACTGCGGAGTGTCGGCCTTCGGGAACAGGCTCATCCCCATGCCCGGCGCAAGCCCAAAGGTCGCGACCACGGCCAGGGTCGACAGCAGCAGCGTTAGCTTCGGCCGGGCCAGCGCGCGACGCAGCAGCGGCGAGTAGACGCGGTGGATCAGGCCCATCAGCCGCCGCAGCAGCGGGCTGCCCTCATGCGAGGCGTCGCGCGGCAGCACCCGCGAGGCCAGGAACGGGATGATCGTCAGCGAGATGAACAGCGAGGCGATGACCGTCAGCACCACCGCCATCGGGAGCGAGCGCACGAACTTGCCGGCGTTGCCCGGCAGCGCCAGCAGCGGCAGGAAGGCGAACAGCAGCGTCGCAGTACAGCCGAGCACCGCCAGCGCGATCTGTCGCGTCGCCAGGATCGCGGCCTCGTCGCGCTTGTATCCGGCCCGGAGAAACCGCGAGATGTTCTCGGTGACGACGATGGAGTCGTCCACCAGCAGACCGAGCGCAACGACGAAGCCGGCGATCGACATCTGGTTGAGCGAGAAGCCCGCGAAGTACAGCGCCGCGAGGCCCATCGACAATGACAGGGGGATCGACACCATGACGATGCCCGCCGCGCGCAGTCCCAGGGGCAGCAGCGTGACCGCCACCAGCACGATGGCAATCAGGAAGTCGGCGCTGAGCCGGTTCAGGCGCTTCTCGACGTTGCGCGACTGATCGAATCCGCGTTCCAGCTTCACGTCCGCCGGCAGCTCCTTCTCGATCTCGTCGAGCACGCCGTACAGCGCATCACGCGTTTTGAAGATGTTCTGGCCGGCCTTCTGATTGGCGGTCACGAACACCGCGCGCTTGCCGTCGAAACGGGCCAGATGCCGGTCCGGGCCCTGGGCCCAGCGCACATTGGCGATGTCCCGCACGCGCACGAGGCGCGCGCCATCGCCGGCCACCACGGTATCGAGGACCTGCTCAGGGGAGGTGAAGTTGCCGCTGGTCTTGATGTTGAAGCGCCGCGTATCGATCTCGATCGCGCCGCCCGGCACATTGGTGTTCGCGGCGTTGACCGCCGCCAGCACCTGCGTTGCGCGCAGGTTCAGTTCGGCGAGTCGCTTGAGGTCGAGTTCCACGCGCAGTTCGCGCTCGGGAAAGGCCCAGCTTTCCGACTCCAGCACCCCGGGCAGACGCTCAAAGCGATCGGTGATCTCCTCCGCCCAGTCTTCCAGCGTGTTCCAAGAGGCGGTGTCCGAGGTCAGTGCCGCCTGGACGATGTAGACCGTGCCCGGATTGATCTTCTGCACTTCCAGGCTGACGACGCTGTCCGGCAGCTTGACCGCATTGAGCTCGCGTGTCAGTTCGTCATACTTCTTTTCGGTATCGACGTACGCCTCGAACTCGACGCGCACGATGCCGACGCTGTCGTCCGACGTCGAAATGATCTCCTTCAGATCGTCGAGCTTGTTGATCACGTCCTCGATCGGCTCGACGACCTGGCGTTCAATCTCCAGAGGATCGGCGCCGGGGTAGATCGCGATGATCGAGAACGCGGAGATCGGAAAGTACGGGTCCTCGGTGCGCGGGATGTCGCGCAGTGACGTGAATCCCAGCGCAAGCAGCATCGCGAACAGCACGACCATGAACGGGACGTTGCGGACGGAAAATTCGGCGATACGCATGGCGTCGGCTCCGGAGCGGCTTACTCGACGACGCGCACGAGCGCGCCGTCGTCGAGATAGGGCGCACCTTCCGTGACCACCCGGCTGCCCGGCGGCAGCGGCTCGCGCAGGGCCGCGCGGTTCTCGGTGACGAAGGCCACGGCCACACGCCGCCCGGTGACCTTCTGGGTCTTGGCGTCGTACAGGAACAGCAGCGTCGCGTCGGCGGCACCTTCGACGAGCGCGGCCAGTGGCACATAGTCGAGTTGGGTGTCGCCCGCGCCGCTGGCCGCGATCTCGGCGCGGCCGATCAGGCCGCTGGCCAGCGCGGCATTCCCCGCCTCGATCTCCAGTTCCACGGTAAACGTGCCGCTGCGCGGGTCTGCGGCCTCGCCGCGCTCGGTCACGCGTGCCTGAAAGCGCTGGCCGGGATAGGCGTCGAAGCGAAGCGTGGCGCGATCACCGAGGCGGACCTGGACGAAGTCGCGATCCGGCAGGCCGAGCTTGAGCGTGAATCCGCCGGCCCCACGGCTCACCAGCAGGATCGGCTGACCCGCGGCAACCAGCTCGCGCGGCTCGGCGAGCCGGCGAAGAACGCGGCCGTCGGCGGGCGCCACAATCTCGGCATAGCGGCGATTGAACAGCGCCGCATCGAACTGCGCCCGGGCGACGGTAGCGGCAGTGCCCAGATCATCGAGCTGCTCCTTCGTCAGCACATCGTCCTTGAACAGCTGGCGACCACGTTCAAGGTCGCGCTGTGCCTTGTCGTGTGCGGCGCGCGCCTGCGCAACGCCGGCATCGACCTCGGTGGTTTCGAGCGTGGCCAGGCGCTGGCCCGCGACGACCGTTGCGCCTTCGCGCACCGCGATCTCGCGGATCACGCCGCCGAGCTTGAATGACAGCCGCGCCTCGTCGCGGGCCGTGACCAGCCCGGTCGCCACCACCGGCGCCAGCGCTGGTCCGCGTTCGACGACGGCGACGCGCACAGGCCGCGCGGGGGGCGCTGCCGCTTCGGCGGGGGGCTCTTCGGCCGAAGAACAGGCAGTGAGGGCGGCGAACAGGCCCATGAGCAGCAGCGAGCGGGATGACGGCATGACTTACTCCGAACCGGCGTTGGTCGACGCGGTGGACAAGGGATAGGTGGCGGTGGCCAGTTCCAGCTCGGCGGCGCGATCCAGCGCGGCGCAGCGGGAGATGGCGAGATTCAGGCGCGCTTCGGTGAGCACGCGCTCGGCATCAAGAAACTCGATCTGCGACAGGCTGGCCGCCTCGCGCTTGCGTTCGGCGATCCGGAATCCTTCCTCTGCCGCCTGCAGCTGCGCCTCGGCCGCATCGATCGCGCGCAGGCTGGTCGCGAGATTCTCCGCTGCGCTGCTGCGAGCCAGCTCAAGGCGGCGTTCGAGATCGGCACGCTCGGCGCGGATCTGGCCCAGTTCGGCCTGCGCGCGATGGCGCTGGGCATTGCGCGCGCCAAAATCGAACAGCGCCCAGCGCAGCACCAGCGACACCGTACTGAAGTCGGATTCGGAATCGAAGTCGTACGCTTCGCCCTGGACGCCGTAGTCGCCCACGACCGCCAGCGTCGGCAGCAGGGCGGCGGTCGCGGCGCGCTGGCCGGCGACGCGGGCCTGGATGCCGGCGTCGAGCTGACGCAATTCCGGGCGGCTGGCACGCGGGCTGTCCACCGGCATTTGCGGGCGCGCCAGCGTGGCCGCGTCCGCCAGGGCGGTCGGCGCGCTGTCGTCGACATCCCGCAGCACGTTCAGCAGCCGCCGCGCCTGCGCGGCCTGCGCACGTGCAGCGTCGAGCCGCTGCACTACCGCCAGACGCTCGGCCTCGGCGCGCAGCACGCGGTCGCGGGTTGCCTTGCCGGCGTCGACCAGCGACTGGGATACGCGAACGTTCTCCGCCAGCAGACGCTCGCTGGCGGTGAGGATGTCCACGGCCGCTGCGGCCTGCATCGCCCCGTAATAGGCGCGCTTGACCTCGCGTACCAGCGTGCGCGCATAGGCTTCACGGCCCGCGACGCTGCCCTGGAACAGCGCGTTCTTGGCGGCCGCATTGGCCCATACCGCGGGCGCAAACAGCGGCGCGGTGAGGCTCAGCTTGGTTTCCTGTTCCTCCTCGCGCAGCAGCGCGATGGATTGATTCTCGATCGTCGGGAACTGCGGAGCCTCACCGCGCTCCACCAGAAATCGGTTCAGGGTGCCGTAGACGCCGTTGAGCAGATCGCCGGCGGGAAAGTCGATGGTGCGGCCGCCCTCGGAGCGGCTGTAGCGGGCCGCCAGCGCCAATTCCGGCCAGCGCTGCGCACTGGCGGCGCGGGCATCGGCTGCGGACGCTTGCTGGGCGTAGTCCCGCGCGCGCAGCCCGGGATTACCGCCAAGAGCCTCGCGCAGATATCCGTCGAGCAGCGGGTCGGAGGTGCTGCTGGCGGCGGCGGGACCCGCCATCAGCAGCAGGGCAAGAACAAGACGTTTCATCGGCGGCTCCGGGATGCGCGCGCGGGAGTGGCCTGCGGCTGCGGGCGCAGGCCGCTGAGGCCCAGCAACAGCGAGGCTTCGGTGAAGTCGGCGAGATCGACGCCGACATCGGCAAATAAATTCTTCTTGGTGATCGCGAGCTGGATCGTGCCGTGCGACAGCGCCCACAGGCTCAGCGCCAGCAGCAGCGCATCGCCGCTGTCGGTGCGGATGCTGCCATCGCGGCGACCTTGCTCGATCGCGGCGATGGTCACGGCA
>JBEIOK010000156.1:0-6258 GCA_040377605.1 Nevskiaceae bacterium
CGCTTCACGCCGGTCGGCAGGTGGTGCAGGTTGATGTCCAGCGTGTGGTCGCGGAACGGCACCATGTACCAGAAGAAGCCGATCAGCAGGAAGAAGAAGGCGAACAGCGCCAGCGGTCCGCCGATCGTGATCCATCTCGATTTCTCCGGCGGCAGCTCGACGACCTCGCTCGCCACCACGGGCGCATCGCTGAAGAAATCGAATTCCGCATCCGGGGCCTGCTCCTGTGTCTGGGCGCCGGCCAGGTCTTGATCGGCGGCGGTCTGCGCCAGCGAGCGTGTCCCGAAGATCGCGGCCACCAGCAGTACCGCCAGCAGCAGCTCGATCGCGCGTGCCTTAAGCATTTTTCAGTCTCACATAGAGCAGCGTGCCCGCCTTCTTGACCGCTGCAGTGATGGCCGCATCCAGATCGTTACCGCTGGCGGCGGGGAGCCGGTCCGCTGCCACGCCCTTGAAACGGTCGTAGCGCTTCGACGCGGCGGCAGCCGGCACGTGCGCGGTATTCAGCGGCTCGACCTTGGTGACGGTGAGCTGTCGGTCGGTGACCAGCAGCAGGAAGAAGGTCTTGTTCTGATACTGGGCCGGAAAGATCAGCGCCGTTCCGGCCGGACGCTGCTGGTCCAGCGGGATGTAGATCGTGTTCTCATCCTGCCGCGTCAGCGTCGCGCCCAGCGTCCTGGCCCGCGCAATATCGGCGTCCGTCAGGATCGCGTCCTTGGGCAGATAGGCGCGGATACCTGGAAACTGCGCTTGTACCTCGCGCGGAATCAGACTGGCCGTGTCCAGCCAATCGCCCTTGCCGGACGGCGTGGAGGCGGCGCTGCCGGGATTGGATTTGGCCTTGGCCTCGTCGGCATTGAGCGCACCATCGCCATCGCCATCGAGCCCGGCGATCCTGGCAAAGGCGGCGAGGCCCAGGCCCGCATCCTTGAACTGCTGGCCGTAGGCATTCACGGGCGTGCCACCGCCATCCTTGTGGCAGGCATTGCAAGAAGGCGTGTACCCGAACTGCTGCTTGTACAGGCGGGCGAAAGCGGGTTCGGCTTGCGCGGCATCGGCCATCAGCAACGCGGCGAACGCCACCAGCACCGGCATCCGGATGCCCTTCGATGTGCGCGATTCCATCAGGATCCCCTCTGAACACGATGTGCCATGGAACGTCATGGCCATTCAAAAATCGAACAGGCCGGGAACCTGCGCGCGCATCTGGTCGAGCAGTTCCGGCTGCTGCTGTAGCGCGGCTTCCAGGTGCCGGTGCTGTGGCGAATCGGCGGGCGGCATCAGCTTGCTTTGCTGGTCCGTGCCGCGAAAGCGCTCCCAGTCCAGCGCATCGCGGATTGACTCGGTCTCGCGGATGCGCTGCGCCACTTCGGCTTCGTCCGCCCCGGCCATGAAGTTCAGGCGGGCGCTGGGATTGCCACGGTGGCAGGCAAAGCAGTAGTCCGCAAAGGGCTGCAGCGCAGAACCTGCCGACAGCGCCAGCGGCGGCACGCTGATGGCCACCGGCGGCGACATTTCGGTGGTCAGCAGGCAGCAGTACGCGGGCGGCGCGGCCGAGGACGACTCGCGCAGCCCAGCGCTCAACGCCTGCAGCATGCGCACACGCGAGAACGCGGACGGCTGGAACGCCTCGCTCGCAGCACGATCCACGCTCGCCAGCACACGCGTCCAGTCATCCGCGGCCTGCGCTGCCAGCCAGCGCCGATCGTCTGCCGTGAACTGCGCCGCGAGGCCATACACCGCCTCCAGCGATCGAGCCGACAGCACGCGCTTGGGCGGGCGGGGCGTCAAAGGGTCCTGATCGGCGGGCAACTTCGGGAGCCGGTCGAAGGCCGCGAGGTCTTCGTTGTTGCGTGCGCCAGCGTCCGGCGCGGGGGCCGGCGTGATCCAGGCCTTCAGACGGGCTTTCCAGCCGCTGCGCTCGACCAGCGGGTCTCGATTGCGCAGATCGGACTCCGGCACCGCGATCCCCTCCGCAGGCCAGGCTCGCGCCTGATGCGCCAGCAGGTCGCGCGCTTCGACGCCTTGCGTGTCGAACGAGCCCGGATCGTCGAGGTAGCGCAGCGCCAGCTTGAGCAGGAGCCGCCGGCATTGCTCGCCCGCGTGGCCGTCACCGCAGCCATCGAGCCAGGCGCGCTGCAGCACCGGCAGGAAGTTGGCGACATCCGTCAGCTCATCGAAGCGCTCCGGTGCCGCCAGTGGCTGGCGAATCGGTGCGCCGAGATACGGCGCATCCGAGCCCCGTGCCGCGACAATCGCCGCGGCGGGCTCGGGCTGACCGTTGGTTTCGTTCCATGGGCGCTGCGGAAAAATCGGCGCAGCGCCCTGGTGACAGGTCAGACAGACGGCGCGGCGCGCGTAGACGATCCGACGCTCGCCGGTTTCGGAGTAGTCCTGGACCAGCTGGAACTCGAAGCGGCCGGCTGCTTCGTTGTAGCTGATGACCTCGATCTCGCTGGCATTCTCGACGAAGCCGAGAAAGAGCTGGCCCCGCGGGGCCAGGCCCAGCACGCCGTCGGTGTTGAGGCCTTCGAAATCGGCGGCCACCAGCACGCGCGGATGCTGGAAATCCGCCTGCGCCTTCAGCAGCGAGCGGCCGAGCGGGATGAACACCGTGACCGGGCGCACCCCGTCCGGCGACTGCTGCGCGAGCCAGTCGATCAGCTTTTCGAAGGGGTAGGGCAGACCCTCGTTCTGTGCGACCAGATGGTCGAACAGCGAGCGCGTGCCCTCCGGCGGCAGGTCCTCCGCGCTGATTGTGCGCGCCGACAACCCGTCCACCTCTGCACCGCCCAGCTGGCCAGCACGCTCCACGACCGAGGGCGCCGCATCCCTGGCGCCAGACCATAGCCAGAGTCCCGCGACCAGCAGTGGCGCGAGCACGCCCAGCGACAGCGATGCCCGCTTCATCGTGCGCTCACATCAACTTCAGGAATTCGCGCAATGCGAGCTTGTCGTCCTTCGACAAGGACACACCGAACTGATGTCCCTTGTTCTCGACGCGATCATCACACTTCATGAACAACGGATCGTGCGGATCGGAGCTGGCGAAGTGCGCGATCGGCGTGCCCTTGGGCACCGGCAGCTTGATCGGTCCCTGACCGTCCTCACGTGGGGCCAGTTTGATGTCGCGATCAGTGACACCCATCTTCTGGCGCCGATGCGGAGTGTCCTCGGGGTTGTCCGACATCATGAGTTCGTCGAAGGCCAACTCGAACTGTTTGACGCGTCCCCGGACGGTGTAGTCGATGGCGCCGCTTTTCAGATAGGTCAACTCGCCGATGGCGTTGTTATGCAGGAAAGGCGCCGTCGCCCAGGCCGACAGCAACGAGAAGTTCCGCAAGTAGCCGGAGCCTCCGGAGATCTCGCGCTCACCCCCCCAGGCCTTGCCGCCGACCACCGGGACCATGCGATTGACGACGTTCTGAACGGTACCCGCTGGCGGGCGCTGCTTGTAGGTCTCGGAAGAGAACTCCTCCCAGATGTGCCCCGCGCTGTGGTTGTCATGCAGCGCCCGGCATCGGTTGGTGCCGATGAGGTGAAAGGGCATCGGCTCGTCGTTGGCGAGCCAGTCCTGACCGAACATGCCAGCGTCGGCAAACTGGCGCGGTCTGAGCTTGCCGCTCTTGGCATCCTTCACCAGGTAGCGGGTCTTGAAGGCTTCGCTGTTGCGCTCCGCCTCGGTGAATTCGTAGTGCCAGTAGTCCTCGGCGCCGAAGACATGGCCTTCGTAGAAGCGGGCCAGGGCCGCCTTGTCGGCACGCACGGTATCCGGCGCGAACTTGGAGCTGTGACAGCCGGCGCATTCACGCGCAAAGATCTTGCGCCCCGCCGGCACTTTGGCGAGATCGACAAAGGCGCTGCCGGGTGTGCCGTCGACATCGCGGGCCTTCAGCAGGTACGTAGGGCCGCCGGTGATCAGAAAGGCGGCGAGATCCGGCATCTTGGCGTCGGCATAGTTCCAGGCCTCGCAGTCGCGGGCGCACTGCTCGATCCGGAACGGCTTCTGCTTGGCTTTGTCGCCAAAGAAGCTGCCGGGGACTGGGAAATTCGGCGTCCAGCATTCCTCGGTACACATGCCGATGTTGACGTAGACGCGAATCAGGGCGAGATGCTCTCCGACGCTGTCTTCACCGCCCTTGAGCACGGCAAGCGTCTTGGCCTTCTTGATCTCGCCGGTGATCGGATGCCTGATGTCTTCCTCGAACACGCGCTTGTTCATGAAGTCCATGACGTTGTTCTGCGTGCCGGGGTTGTGCTGGAAGTCGGACGCCACCACGGAGGTATCGATCGTGCCGACGCGGTGACCGTTCTTCAGCACCTGCTTGGCAAAGTGGTCGTCCGCCACGCCCATCACGTACTGCAGCGGCTGCATCGTGTACTGGTTGCCGATCGTGGCGTGGATGTTGTCCCAGGTGGGCTGATTGGGGTCCTTCGGCGGATTGGTTGGATCGAAGGCGACGTGGCACTGCACGCACGGCCCGCCCAGCACGTAGCGCCGGTTCTTCTTCAGTTCATCGTGGCTGTAGGGCGCCGTCGCCGGGTCGAAGATCACCTTGCCGCTGGCGTCCCGGGTGGGATCGGCCAGGTATTTGCGATAGCCCAGCACGCCGGAACTGTGCGGATCCGGACAGTCGTCGTACCAGTTGGTATGCGCGCCGCCTTCCTTGCAGTCCGGGTCATTGATCATGCCCCACTTCGTGAACCGCTCCTTGCGGGTCCGCGTGTCGAGCCAGGGATACCAGACGTTTTCCGCGCCGACCGTGCGCGCCAGATGCAGGTATTCCTCGTCCTGATTGCCGAACGTTCCCTTGAACCAGACATCGCGTCCACGGCGCGCCTGCTCGCGCGCAAGCCGGGCGGCGGCAGGATCGGTCTTTTCCAGCTCCTTGAACAACTGATTCACGTAGCGACAGCCCTCGGCGTCGTAGCCGGTCGGCTGCGGCTGGTCGCACGGGGGCGGCGCTTTCTGCGGAATCGGCACGATCGTCCAGGCAATCGGATCCTGGAACTGGTGGTTGTAGGGACCGTGACCCGGCTTCCAGACCTTGCGCGCCGCCAGCGTGGCGTAGAAGTTGGCGTCATACCACGCACGGTTCTTCTCGACTTGCGGAGAGCCGTTCCAGACGCCGGTCACACGATCCAGGCGTACGAGGTCCGCCAGCGACACCGACCGGAACGTCGCGGTGTAGGGCGCATCGGGAACCGGATACTTGCCGTAGGCCGGCCAGAAGTCGTCCCGCGATTCTGCCGCTGCCGCGCTGCCGGCTGCGACGATGCACACCATCCCCATCAGCTGCTTGAGCATGACTCCACTCCCCGGTGGTTCTGCCTTGTCGGTATGACCGCAGTCTAGGCCGCGGTCCGCAGCACTCACAAGCGCACCGCCCCGTGCCCGATCAGGCCAGCAGCAGGTCCTTCAGCTGTGACCGCAGGTCCGCGACGCGGGCGCGGGCAGCACCTTCGGCATACGGCTGCGGCGGCAGACGGCCCCACACCGGGCCCGGCCAGGCGGGATCCTCCGGGGTCCGCACGACGTGATGCAGGTGCAGCTGCGGCACCACGTTACCGAGCGCAGCGACATTGAGTTTGTGGCCCGCGAAGGCCGTCATCAGCACGCGCGACAGGATGGCCGACTCGCGCCACAGTTGCTGCTGATCGGACTCGTCGAGCAAGTAGATTTCGCGCGCCGCCGTGCGGCGCGGCACCAGGATGGCCCAGGGGTACTGGGCATCATTCATCAGCAAAATGCGCGACAGCGGTGCATCGCCCAGGATCAGCGTGTCGGCGGCCAGGCGCGGATGCAGTTCGAAGGACATGCTCGGGTACACTTGCTGGACTATCTTGGGGGAAGCATGACATGAAGCGCAGCGCACTCGTGGCAGGAGCCACGGGGCTGATCGGGCGGCATCTGCTCGAACGCCTGCTCGAGGATCCCGCCTATACCGAAATCCTGGTGATCGGCCGCCGCGCACCGGATCTTCAGCACGCGCGCCTGCGCTTCGTCTCCAGCGATTTCCGTCAGCTCGATAGGCTGGGCGAGGCGCTGGGCGCACAGGATGTCTTCTGCTGTCTGGGCACCACGCTCAAGACTGCCGGCTCGCGCGCCGCGTTCGAGGCAGTGGACTATCGGATGGTCGTGGATCTGGCGCAGGCCTGCCTTGCGGCCGGGGCGCAGCAGTTCCTGGTGATTTCCGCAGCCGGTGCCAGCGCGCTGTCGCTGTCGTTCTATTCCCGCGTCAAGGGCCGCATGGAGGC
>JBEIOK010000219.1:0-4076 GCA_040377605.1 Nevskiaceae bacterium
GATCAGCGCCGTGCCGATCAGCCACGGCATGAAGGAAGCGTTCTCCACCGGATCCCAGAACCACCAGCCGCCCCACCCCAGTTCGTTGTACGCCCACCAGGATCCCAGCGTGATGCCGATGGTCAGGAACAACCAGGCCATAGTCGTCCATGGCCGCGTCCAGCGCGCCCAGGCGGCATCGAGGCGGCCGGAGACCAACGCCGCAATTGCGAAAGCGAAGGCGACCGAAAACCCGACGTAGCCCATGTAGAGCATCGGCGGGTGGATGATCAGTCCGGGGTCCTGCAGCAGCGGATTGAGATCGCGCCCGTCCAGCGGCACCGGGAACTCGCGCGCGAACGGATTGCTGGTCAGCAGCACAAACAGCAGAAACCCGATGTTCAGCGCACCCAGCACCGACAACGTGGTTGCAGTCAGATCCGCCGGCAATCGACGGTTGAAGACCGACACGGCCGCCGCCCACCCGGTCAGCATCAGGATCCACAGCAGCATGGAGCCTTCATGCGCGCCCCAGACGGCACTGATGCGGTAGATCAGCGGCAGCTCAGAATGGCTGTTGGCCGCGACATAGGCCACGGACCAGTCGCGGGTGACAAACGCCCAGGTCAGGCAGGCATAGGAGAACGCAATCAGCAGGAACTGCGCTTGCGCGCCCGACGTGGCAATCGCCATCAGGCGCGGGTCCCGCCGATAAACGCCCACCAGCGGCAAGGTGGACTGCAGCAGCGCCACGGCCAGCGCAACCCACAGGGCGTAGTGGCCGAGTTCGGGATTCATGACGCAGCCGGCCTGGCAGGCGGCGCCAGCTGCACCATCGACTTGCCGTTCACCGGCTTGAACGGCGCACAGGAATGTTTGCCGTCCGCACTGACCAGCGAGTCGGCGAGTTCCGGTGGCATGTAGTTTTCATCGTGCTTGGCGAGAACTTCATCGGCAACGAAGGTGCCGCTGCCATCGAGCCGGCCGGTGGCGACAATGCCCTGCCCCTCGCGGAACAGGTCCGGCAGGATGCCGTCATAGCGCACACCCACCTGGTGATCGCAGTCGGCGAGCGTGAAGTCCACGCGCAGGCCCTCACTGCGCTTGACGCTGCCGACCGTGACCAACCCGCCGAGACGCAGCGTCGCGCCGACCGGCGCCGTCTGCGCGGCAACATCGGTGGGCGTGTAGAAATACATCATGTTCTTGCTGAACGCCGTGAACCCCAGCGCAGCCGCCGCCCCGAGTCCCACCACCAGGCTGAGTACCGCCATCATCCGCTTCTGACGCTTGGTCATTCCTCGACACTCTCTTCCAGGGCGGCACGCCGCTGCGCGCGCACGCTGAACCAGTTCCACAGATGCACGGCCAGCGCCGCGCCGAAGCTACCCCACACAAACAGGGCATAGCCGCTCATATTCCAGAACTCAGCGGACATCGCCAGCGCCTCCAGGTTCCCCACGCAGCCATTCCCGCACCCAGCCGGTGCCGCGCTCGCGTCTCAATACCTCGTTCTGGGTCCGTCGCAGCACCACGTAGGCACAGAACAGCATCGTGCCGAGCAATGCGGCATACAGCGGCCATGCCATCTCCAGATTCATGCTGGGCTTGCCCATCTTCAGGATCGTCGAACCCTGATGAAGGCTGTTCCACCACTCCACCGAGTAACGCACGATCGGCACGTTGATCACGCCGACCACGGCCAGCAGGCTGCAGGCGCGCGCGGCGGCGCGGGCGTCATCGAAGGCCTGCGACAGGCCAATCACGCCAAGATAAAGAAACAGCAGCACCAATTCCGAAGTCAGGCGGGCATCCCAGACCCAGTAGGTCCCCCACATCGGCTTGCCCCAGAGCATGCCGGTCACCAGCGCCAGCGCCGTGAAGCTGGCGCCCACCGGAGCCGTGGCCACCACCACGCACTCGGCCAGTTTCATGCGCCAGATCAGCGCCACAGCGCCTGCGACCGCCATCACGACATACAGCGACAGGGACACCGACGCCGCCGGCACATGGACATAAATGATGCGGAAAGCGTCCTTCTGCTGATAATCCGGCGGCACCAGCACCAATCCGGCAAACCAGGCATAGCCCAGCAACAGCAGGGAGCCCCCCCCGAGCCACGGTGCCAGGCGCTCGGCGAAGCGGAAGAAACTGGGCGGCGAGCCCAGGCGATGGAACCAGGTCCAGTTCATCAGCGGCTTAATCGAATGCGTTGCGGAGCGCGACGGCAGCGGCCCAGGGAATGAGTGTCAGGCAAAGGACCAGAATGGCCGCCAGGAAGTATAGCGGAGCACCGGCATCGAGCCCGACCTGCGCGGCACGCACGGCCCCGGCACCAAAGACGAGGACCGGTACGATCAGTGGCAAGGTCAGGACCGGCAGCAGCACCCCGCCGCGGGCCAGACCGACGGTCAGCGCGGCGATGAATCCGCCGACCAGACTGAGAATCGGGGTCCCCAGTGCCAGACTGGCGACCAGCACATCAAGTGCCTCGCGCTGACCCAGCACCGCGGCGGCGGGTGCGGCCAGCAGCACCAGCGGCAGACCGCTGAACACCCAGTGCGCGAATACCTTGACGAGAACGACCAGCACCAGCGGTGTCGGACTCAGATCCATCTGCTCCAGCGTGCCGTCCTCCAGATCGGATCGGAACAGGCGTTCCAGGGTGAGCAGGGCGGCGAGCAAGGCCGCTACCCACAGCACGGCCGGCGCAAACGCTGCCAGCTGCGGGTCGTTGGGCTTGGCGCCGAGACCGAACAGGGTCACGACCACGACGAAGAAGAATGGCGGCATCAGCCATTCCATGCGCGCGCGCGCCGCCAGGCGCAGTTCGCGACGCAGCAGGGCCACCAGCGCCGTCATGCGCCGAGTCCCCTTTCGCGGGCTCGACCGGCCAGGCCCGCCGGCAAGGGCTGGTGGCTGGTCATCAGCACCGCGCCGCCGCTGTCCAGGTGCGCGGTGGCGAGCTCGGCAAACAGCGCTAGCCCTGCCGCGTCGAGCCCGTCGAGCGGCTCGTCCAGCAGCCACAGCGGACGCGGCACCAGCAGCAGGCGCGCGAGCGCGGTGCGGCGCTTCTGGCCGGCCGACAGCCGGCGGCAGGCCCGCAGTCGGGCGCGCGCCGGCAAGCCCAGCCTCTCCAGCACCGCCGCCACCCCTCCCGCCGGCAAGCCGTTGAACCCGCACCAGTCCTGCAGATTCTCCAACGGCGACAGCGACAGGCTCAGGCCATTGCGATGACCCAGCCAGTGCAGGCCTGCAGCCTTCCCGGGTCCGTGGACATGCCCCTCGCGCACGGGCCGCAGACCCGCCAGCGTCTCCAGCAGGCTGGTCTTGCCGATGCCGTTGGGACCGCGCAGGTGCAACAGCTCTCCGGCTCCGAGCCGCAACTCGAAATCGGCGAGCAAGCGGCGGTCGCCGCGATAGATGGACAGGCCTTCGGCGCGCAGCAGGGTCACGTCGGACGCGTCGGCAATAGTGAAGAAGGGGGCCGTAGTTTACGCGGCCGCGGCTAAACTACGCGCCCTGCTCCCGCTCCGAAGCCCACCCGCATGCCCGCCCAGCTGATCGACGGCAAAGCCGTCGCCGCCACCGTCCAGGAACGCGTCCGTCTCGCTGTGCAGGCCCGTCTGGCCTCCGGCCACCGCGCGCCGGCCCTGGCCACCGTCCTGGTCGGCGCCGATCCAGCCTCCGAGGTCTACGTGCGCAACAAGCGCCTAGCCTGCGAGAAAGTCGGCATCCGCTCGGTGCCGGTCCATTTTCAAGTTGACATCAGCGAGGCTTCCCTGCTGGCCGAGGTCGATCGTCTTAACGCCGATCCGGCCATCGACGGCATCCTCGTGCAGATGCCGCTACCCGGACACATCGATTCGACGCGGGTCACCGAACGTATCGCCGCTCACAAGGACGTCGATGGCTTCCACCCCTACAACCTCGGGCGACTGGCGCAACGCCAGCCGGTGCTGCGACCCTGCACGCCCTACGGCGTCATCGAGCTGCTGAAGTCCGTCAACGAACCGTTCAAGCGTCGCACGGCCGTTGTCGTCGGCGCGAGCAACCACGTCGGCCGGCCGATGATGCTCGAGCTGATGCTGGCGGGC
>JBEIOK010000168.1:0-5627 GCA_040377605.1 Nevskiaceae bacterium
CATGGGCAAGCGGGCATTGTCGTCGGCCACGATCACGCGCGACTCCGGCACCGGCGCGATCTCGCCGTACATCTGCTGCACCGCCTCCGGCCCATACACCGCACTGGCCCCCGCGATCAGCTTGGACGGATCGATCAGGTGACGGGCGCCGCGCGGATGCGCGACCAGCGTCGCCTGCGGCAACGCGCGCATCAGTACGCCCACGCCGCCGGCATGATCCAGATGCACATGCGTGGGAATCACATAGCGCACACGCTCGCGCGCGATCCCGCGCGCCTCCAGTAGCGCCAGCAGTCGCGGCACGCCATGCGCCGTCCCGGCTTCGATGAAGGCGTAATCTTCGCCGCGCTGGACGAGATAACAGCAAGCCAGGCCCGCGCGCTCCTGCAATGTGTCGATGCAGGTGATGCCGTGGCCGAGGTCCTGAAACGGAGGAAGCGTTGCGGTGGTCATGGCCGGCATTGTCGCCGATGACGCCGGTAACGGCAGCCTGCCAGGGTCAAGCCACCCCACCCTGCCCCAACACCGGCCATCGATCGATCAGTCGACCGCCACGCATCAACAGCAGGTCGCCGAACTGCAGCATCAACGCCTCGCTCTGCGTGGGCCGCAGGAAGGCGTGGTCGTTGACGGCGAGCTGCGTCTTCGTCGAGCCGTTGGCCATTTCCTGGTTGGAGCTGTGGCCGTAAAGGCTGTTGGACTTCAGGCCGCGCGGAGATTCGTAGCGCGCCATCCAGTGGCCGCCGTAGAGGAAGTAACTGCGCTGCCAGTTCGGATTCCAGCCCGATAGCGCTGGCGATAGCGCTTCCAGCCCCGGTAGGCGCACGCCATCGACGGCCTTGAGAATGGGCGTGGCGATGAACAGCGCAGGCTGGAAGCCGTCGAGCGTGTCGAGGTCGAAGTCGGTGGGCTTGACCAGACAGGAGCCTGCAGAAAGGTCGTCGATCAGCGTGTCGTGCTCGTAGAGCCGGAACGTGGGGCTGCCGGCGCCATTGAGCGTGACCCGATCGGACCACAGCGCAGAAAATTCACGACGCGCGTACTCGACGTAAGCGCTGTAGGTCTGCAGCACCTTGGCGAACAGCGATTCGCGCGAGCCGAGCAGGCGCGGCAGCTTGACCACGTGCGGGTCATAGCCCATGAAGCCGGAAAACTGCAGGTGCTGCGGATGCGCGGCGATCAGCGCCAACATCGCATTAAGCGTGTCGAGTGTTGCGACACCGCCGCGATGCAGGCCGACGTCGATCTCGATGTTGATGCGCAATCGCAGGTTCTGCGTCTGCGCCAGTGCCAGGTACTCGGTCAGACGCTCGGGGGTATCGAGCAGCCACTGCAACTGCAGCGCCGGATCAAATGAGCCGCGATGCTCGCGATAGAACGCCATCACCGCGCCTACCGGCATCGGCTTGCCGAGCAGGATGTCGGATTCGGGAAACGCCAATGCCTCGGCATTGAGGAAGGGCTGATGGAAGGCCATCAGGCGATTGGTGGCGGTGGCCTTCATCACGTAGTCGAGCAGCGGCAGGCTCGGCAGAGATTTGGCGACGACGCGGTAGTGCTTGGGTGCGCGGATCGACTGCCGCAGTTGCGCAAGGTTGTGATCGAGCCGGTCCATATCCAGGACCAGGCTCGGACGCCAGGTGCCTGCCGCCTGCAGCTCGGTATTGAGCGCGCGAAAGTAATCGTCATACGGCGCGCCTTCGTCGGCCGGCTTGAGCGCCCAGGCCGCAGCGCCAGCCGCCACCGCTCCCAGCCCGAGCAGTACGCCGCGGCGCTTCACGCGGCCAACTCCAGCACGCTGCGCAGATGTGCGTTGAGCATGCGGCCCTTCGGATCAAGGCGGCGGCGCACGGCCTGGAAGTCATCCCACTTCGGATACAACGGCGCCAGCTGTTTCGCAGTCAGCGTGTGCAGCTTGCCCCAGTGCGGACGGCCGCCGTACTTCCAGAAGATCGGCTCCACCAGCGCGAACAGCGGCTTGTAATCGACTTCGTGATACTGGTGGATCGAGATAGACGCTGACTCGCGCTGGTAGAACGGCGACAGCCAGGCATCGTCGGCCGCAACGACGCGGTACTCGACCGGAAACAGGGTGTTCGGATTTTTCTTGCGCACCAGCGCCAGAATCTCGCGCAGGCAGTCCGGCCCCTGGGCGATGGGCACCTCGTATTCCATTTCGTTGAAGCGCACTTCCCGCGGGCTCGGGAAGATGCGGTAGGAGCGGTCGATGCGCTCCCCCGACGGATACAGCGTGGTGATCAACCGCTGCAGCGGTCCGTCGAGGCGCTTCACGCCGTGCGCGATCTCCGAGGCGAGCCACAGGATCGAGTCCGCCGGCAGGTCGATCAGCGGCGGCTCGCTGGGCGCGGCGTCGGTTTCATCCAGCGTCTTCACCAGCACGTCGTCGGATTCGAAGAACGCCCAGAACTCGTAGTGACGGTGCTGCTTGAGCGAGGTGTCGAGATGCTTGAGCACGGTCTCCAGCGGCTCGACGTACTCGCGCTGCTTCAGCGAGTAGGCGGTGCGATTCTGCAGCGTGATCTGGCTGGCGATGCCCAGCGCGCCCAGCGAGGTGCGCGCCGCCTGATAGACGTCGGCGTCGCGCTGCGCGTCGGCCTCGATGACCTCGCCTTCGGGTGTGACCAGGCGCACCCCGCGCATCACGGCCGAGAACGAGCCGAGCCCCAGGCCGGTGCCATGGGTGCTGGTGCCGCAGGCGCCCCCAACCGACTGTGGGTCGACGTCGCCCTGGTTGATCAACGCCTGGCCGGCATTCCACAGCGGGTCGCCCAGATCGCGCAGGCGCGTGCCAGCCCAGACGGTCGCCTGCAGCGTCGCGTCATCGTGCTTGATGAGCCCGCGCATCGAATCCAGCGAAAACAGCGTGTCATTGGTCGTGCATACCGCGCTGAAGGAATGGCCCGCCCCGGCAACCCGGACCTCGCCTTCGGCCGCCCGCAGGTGGCGGATCAGCTCGCCTTCGCTGCGCGGCGCAAACGCGGCACGCGGATGGGCGACCTGGCTCCCGGACCAGTTGCGCCACTCGTGCGGGCGCTTGTTGGCCCGTGCAGCGGACGGCAGGGCGGCCAGACTGGCGGCCGCGAGCGCGGCCTGCAGGACTTCACGGCGGGTATGGGCCATCGGGCCTCCTGGATTTTGGAGGCGATGCTAGCGCGAAATCCCCCTCGCGCCCGAGGGGGAAATCTGACCCCGTCAGAACGAGTAGCTGACGCTGATCGCCAGATTGTCGCGGTCGCGGCGGGTATTGAGATCGCCGGCACCGGTAAACCACTGGTACAGCACGCGCCCGGTCAGGGCCTCGTTGAAGTTGATGTCGGTGCCGGCCACGATCTCGGCGCGGCCCTCGACGAAGTTCTGCATCGGGAACGGGGCGATACCCTGGATGTCCCAGACCACGCCGACCGTCGGCTTGAAGGTCCAGTCGAACAGCAGGTTGTTGTACTCGCTGCGCACCAGCACGCGGGTGCCCCAGGCAAAGTCGTCGGCAAAGCCCTTGCGCTGCTGCGTCGGCACCAGGGTACGCGGATCGGGCACCCCGCCCGGCTGGCCGGTGCCGTCGGCGCCCGGCGCGTAGCTGGTGTTGTTGACGTAATTGCCTTCGAACTGGAGCTGGCTGCGATCCGGCATATCGATGATGTGGGTCATGCCGACTTCCAGAATCAGCAGGATCTGGTCGGCGCCCAGCGGGTTTTCGCGGATCGCCTTGATCGCGGTCAGGTCGAGCTGGCCGACCTTGAGGCGCTCGAAGCCCGGGATCTCCTGATTGGCTTGCACGCGGCCATAGCCGCGATAGTCGACCAGGTAGCTCGGCACGCCCTGACGGGCCGCCGGGAAGGTCGCGGTCAGCAGATTGCCCAGCCCCTGGAAGCCGACCAGCCCGCCCAGCTGATTGACGTCGACGCCCAGCCCGGCCAGGCCGTTGAGCAGGTTGCCCAGGGCGCCGCCGGTCAGGTCGCCGTCGATCTGGTTGGCTGGGAAGGCCGGCTGCAGGCCGGCAAAGATCACGTCGGGAATGTGGATCTGCACCGGCAGGTTGTCGCGGAAGGCATATTCGCCCGCCAGCGACCAGTTGCCGAGGTTGGTGTTGAAGCTGACGCCGAACATGTTGATGTCTTCGGGGTACACCAGCTCGGCACGCACCGTATCCACCGGCAGCGGCTCGCCGCGCGGGGCCAGCGGGTTGAGCTTGGGCAGTCCCGGATCGCCATTGAAGCCGTTGCAGGCCAGGTAGGCCGCCGCGAGATTGCCAGCATCACGCGCGCAGGAGTCGTTGGCGGCAATGATGTTCGCGTACGGCAGACGCGAGTGATAGTTGAGGTAGTAGACGCTGAGTTCGGTCCCGCCGTTGAGCCAGTCGGCGTAGTAGTTCAGCCGCAGGCCGTACTGGCCGCCGTCCTCCGCTTCCTTCTCTTCCGGATAGATGGTCAGCGTCGTGCTGCTCAGATAGCCGAGCACCGGGGCCGGATGATACTGGCGGTCCGGGTCTTCGCCGAACTGGCCCAGCGAGACCATCGCGTACTCGCCGCCGCCGATCAGATCGGTATCGGAGAAGAAGCTGCCGGTGGCGTCCGGCTCGACCGGCTTCCAGCCGAACTGGTACATGATTTCCGCCGAGGCGCCGTCGAACAGGTCGAACGACAGCAGCGCCAGTGGCACCGCCTGGAACACCTCGTTGATCTCGGCCCCCGGCATGCGCAGGAAGTTCGGGTTCGGCGGATTGATCTCGGCCAGGCTGTTGAGCTGCACCAGCGTGGTCTCGCCCCAGCGCACGATCTGGTTGCCGACCGAGAACGTGCCCTGCCGCTCGTCATCGATGTCGAAGGCGTACTGCACGAAGGCGTCATACAGCTCGAAGCCCTCGGCAAAGCGTTCGGACACCTCGTCGGAGCGCGCGGTGCGGCGCGGCTGGTACAGCGTGTAGTTGTGGGTTTCGTCGAAGTCGGCATTGACCGCATCGTAGTAGCCGATGCCGCGCACGCGGAGCAGGAAATCGCCGTGGGTGATCGTGAGGTCGCTGACCAGCTTGCTGGTGGCGGCCACGATGTCGTGCTTGTCGTAGTTGAGATTGCCGTTGTCGGCGTTGACGCCGCTGAAGGCACCGCGCGCATCGACCAGGCGCTGGTTCGGCGCCGGATCAAGATTCAGGGATAGGCAGTCATCGGCCTGGCACAGGGTTTCCTGGCCCGGGACATTCAGCTTGCCGACCAGTCGGTAGTCGATGTCCTGCATGCGCCAGGCCGCGCCGATGCTGGCCCGGTTATTCAGCGTGACGGTGGTCTCCCCCCACTGATAGTCCAGCGCCACGGCCTGCCCACTGGCCATCAGGCACAGCACCCCGGCCTTCCCGATCAGTCCTCTCATCGCACACCCCTGCCCTTAGTTTTAATATCCCGCGGCACTGTCGGAAGGCCTCGGGCTTACGGCAAACTACGGAAACGGCGCCCGGGGTGCAATATGCGGAGCGCCACCCCTCCTGGGCGCTAACGTCATACCACTACCCATCCGATGCGCGATTCCGGCCAGATGCTCCAGATTGTCCACCGCGGCATGGTCGCCGCCGGGCTGGACGTCAATGCCCTGTACGAACGCCTCGGCTACGACGCTGA
>JBEIOK010000186.1:0-5163 GCA_040377605.1 Nevskiaceae bacterium
CAGGTTATAGGGTAACGGGTCCAGGTCGGTGATGCCCGTGGCGTAGGCCACCAGCGAGCCGGCGCCCGAGCCTCGGCCGGGCCCTACCGGACAGCCATTGTTCTTGGCCCATTCAATGAAGTCGGCGACCACCAGGAAGTACCCGGCGAAACCCATTTTCTCGATGATGCCCAGCTCATAGTCGAGTCGCTCGCGATACGCCGACTCCGGCTGTGCCAACTGGATCTGCGTGAATCGCTTCTCCAGCCCTTCGCGGGCGCGATCGCGCAACCAGCTGTTGGTGTCATGCCCCTCAGGCACCGGAAAATTCGGCAGGTGGTACGGCGGCGCGAACTTCAGCGTCAGCGAGCAGCGGCGCGCGATCTCGACGCTGTTGTCGAGCGCCTCCGGCAGGTCGGCAAACAGGGCACGCATCTCTTCGGCCGACTTCAGATACTGCTCCGGCGTGTAGTCGCGCGGACGCTTCTCGTCGCTGAGCACCCGGCCCTGGGCGATGCAGACCCGCGCCTCGTGCGCCTCAAACTCGCTGCGCTCGAGAAAACGCACATCGTTGGTGGCCACCACCGGCACCCCGGTCCGGCGCGACAGCGCGCAGGCCGCCTCGACCCATTCGTCGTCGCCGGCGCGCTGGCAGCGCGAGATCTCCAGATACAGCCGCTCCGGGAACAGTGCACGCAATTGCGCGAGCTGATCCAGCGCAGACTCCGCCTGGTCGGACTGTGCGGCCCGGAAGATGCCCCCATCGCGTCCCGTCATCGCAATGAGACCCGCAGCATGCGCAGCCAGCCAGGCCCGCGTGATCAGTGGCTGTCCGCGAGCCTGCCCGTCGGTGTAGGCCAGCGAGATCAGCCGGGACAGGTTGTGATAACCCTCGTCGTTCTGGACCAGCAGCGTCAGCCGCTCCGGCGCCTCCGCCGGCTGTCGCTCCTCCAGCCACACATCAGCGCCGACGATCGGCTTGATTCCCACCGCTTCAGCGGACTTGTAGACCTTGACCATCGCGAACAGGTTGTTGCGATCGGTGACGGCAATGGCCGGGAACCTCAGCTTCGCCGCCTGCGAACTGAGCGTCTCGCCCGCCCCTCCGCCCTTGCGCTTGGGCGGCTCGACCCGTACCAACCCGTCGGTCAGCGAATATTCGGTGTGCAGGCGCAAGTGCACGAAGCCTGCCCCGGGCTCGGCCGATGGGCCTGCCCTGGGCTCGGTCCAAGGACCGGCACCCGACGCTGAGGCGGCGCTCATGTGCGCGAACGCTCCCGATGCACGCCTGCCTGCACACAGGGCGCAAAGCTCATGCGGTGCACGGCGCTGGGACCGTGCGCGCGAAGTGCCGCCAGGTGCTGCGGCGTACCGTAGCCCTTGTGCTGGGCAAAACCGTAGCCGGGGAAATCCGTTTCAAGGGCCAGCAGATGATGATCGCGCGCAACCTTGGCGAGAATGCTGGCCGCCATGATCGCTGGCTCCAGGCGATCGCCGTCGACAATGGTGCGCACGTCGCAGGGCAAGCTCGGCGCCTGATTGCCGTCGACGAGCGCCAGGCCGGGCGCGATCGACAGCCCTTCGACAGCGCGACGCATCGCCAGCAAGCTGGCCTGCAGGATATTCAGACGGTCGATCTCGTCGACCTCGGCACGGGCAATGCACCAGGCACGCGCGCGCTGCTGAATCTCGGGGAACAGCCGCTCGCGGCGCTGGGCACTGAGCTGCTTGGAATCTCGCAGGCCCTCGATGGGGGCGCCGAGAATCACCGCCGCGGCATACACCGGACCCGCGAGACAGCCACGACCGGCTTCGTCGACACCGGCAACGGCGGCAGGGGCAAGAGAATGCGTCACGGCCGCAATTGTAGTGCGGGCGATCCCGTCACCGGGCCTCCAGCAACTCAGCCAACACTCCGGCAGCGCGCTCGGCGGCATTGCAGCGCAGGGTCGCGCGGACCGTATCGAAGGCCGCGAGCTGACGCCGGCGTGGCGCGCCGTCCGTGAGCAGGGCGCGTACCGCCTGCGCCAGATGCTCGGGGTCGGCAGCCTCCTGCAGCAGTTCCGGCACGGTCGGCTCGGGCGCCAGCAGATTCGGCAGGCTGACATGCCGGGTCTTCAGCAGACCGGCGCGCAGCATCAGCCACGCCGTCAGCGCCGACGTGCGATAGGCCACGACCATCGGTCGGCCCAGCAGCAGACATTCGAGCGTGGCCGTGCCGGAGGCCAGCAACACGGCATCGGCCGCCCGCATGGCTTCGCGCGACTGGCCGTCGACCAGGGTCCAGTCCAGCCCCGGTGCGTGTGCCTGGATCGCCGCCTCGATGCCAGCCCGCAGCCCCGGCTTGGCAATGGGCGTCAGAAAGCGCAATCCAGGCACCTGGTCGGCCAGTCGCCGCGCCGCCCGGGCAAAGGGCTCCGCCAGATAGCGGATCTCGCCGCCGCGACTGCCGGGCATGACCGTGACCAGGGATCCGGCCTCCGGCAGCGCCAGGGTGCGGCGCGCCTGCGCCGGCGTCACGCTCGCATCGAGCTGGTCGGCCAGCGGGTGGCCGATGTAGTCGGCATGGACCCCGTGGCGCGCATAGAACGCGGGTTCAAAGGGGAACAGGCACAGGATGCGCTCGACGGCGCGGGCGATGGTCTTGACCCTGCCCTCGCGCCAAGCCCAGACCGTCGGGCTGACCACATGGACGGTGCGCAACCCGGCCAGGCGCAGACGCCGCTCCAGGCCCAGGTTGAAATCGGGCGCATCGATGCCGATCACGAGATCCGGCCGATCCGTGGCGAATCGGGTCACCAACTGCGCGCGCAGCCGGAACAGCCGGGGCAATTCGCGCAGCACTTCCGCGAGTCCCATGACCGATAGGGCCTCGATGGATTCCACCGCTTCACAGCCAGCGGCCACCATGCGGGGTCCGGCAACGCCGTAGAACTGTGCCCGCGGATAGCGACGGCGCAGCGCCTCGATCAGCGCGGCCCCCAGGATATCGCCCGAGATTTCGCCGGCGATCAGGGCAATACGCGGCGAGGCCGACATCGTCAGGGTCACCGCGACAGCGCGCGCTTGGAGTTCTCGATGAACTCAAGCATGCGAGCGATCGGCTTGGAGTCCTGCGCAAGCTCAGCGAGCTTGAGCTTGACGTCTGCCATCAGCATGCCTGACAGGTAAATCAGCTTGTAGGCGTCCTTGATCGCGTCGATGTCCTGCGGCGTGAACCCGCGCCGCTTCAACCCTTCGCTGTTGATGCCGCGCGGACGCGCGGGCTGCCCTTCGGCGATGACGTACGGCGGCAGGTCCCGCAGCACCACCGCACCGCCGCCGGTATAGGCGTGGCTGCCAATCCGGCAGAACTGATGGACCAGGGTATAGCCGCCGAGCCCCACCCAGTCTTCGATCGTGATGTGTCCGGCCAACGTCGAGCCATTGGCCAGCACGCAATGCGAGCCCACCATGCAGTCGTGGGCGATGTGCGTGTTGGCCATGATCCAGTTGTCGTTACCGACGCGGGTCAGGCCGGTTTCCTTGAGCGTGCCACGCTGGATCGTGACGTACTCGCGGATCGTGTTGCCGTCGCCAATCTCCACGCGCGTCGGATCATCCCGCTTGGCCGTCTTGTCCTGCGAAATCTCGCCCAGCGACGAAAACTGGAAAATCTTGTTGTCTCGGCCGATGGTCATCGGCCCCTGCAGCACCACGTGGGGACCGATCCAGGTGTTCTCACCGATGCTGACACCGGCACCGATCACGCTGTAGGGGCCGACTTCGACCGACGCATGCAGCTCGGCGGCGGGATCAATGATCGCAGTAGGATGAATGCGCGACACGGCGATCAATCCTCGGAGGTCGACCGATGCGCGTCCTTGAGCACGCACATCATGTCCGCCTCGCAGGCCAGCTCGGTCCCGACGCGGGCGGCGACCTTGAACTTCCAGAGGTCGCGCTTGTGCTTGTCGAGTTCGACGACAAACTGCAGCTGATCCCCCGGCGTCACGGGGCGCTTGAAGCGGCAGTTGTCGATGCCGGCGAAGTACAGAATGAATCCGGAATCGGCCCGCAGGCCAGACTTCAGGATCGCCAGCAGGCCGCAGGCCTGCGCCATCGCCTCCAGCATGATCACACCGGGCATCGTCGGCAGCCCCGGGAAATGCCCGGGAAAGTAGGGCTCGTTATAGGTGACGTTCTTGATCGCCGTCAGGCGGCGGCCATCTTCCTCCACCGCCAGCACCCGATCCACGAGCAGGAACGGATATCGATGCGGCAGCATCTTCAGGATGTCGCGGATATCAAACGTCGTTTGTTCCATCGTCAGCAGTTTCCGTGATTGAGACGCCGAGTCGACGCTCCAGCGTCTTCAGCCGTTGCTCCAGCTTCCCCAGGCGGCGCACGCGCGCCACTGTCTTGCGCCACTCGCGCGCATCGTCCAACGGCAGTCCCGAACCATAAACCCCTTTCTCGCGGATCGAGCCGACCACCATCGCGCGTCCGAGGATGACCACATCGTCGGCAATTTCGAGATGCCCGGCGATGCCGACAGCCCCGCCAATCATACAGCGCGCCCCGATGCGGGTAGATCCGGCAATGCCGGTACAGGCCGCGATCGCGGTGTGCGCACCGATATGGCAGTTGTGCGCAATCTGGATCAGGTTGTCGAGGCGCACGCCCGATTCGATGACGGTATCGTCGAGCGCGCCCCGATCGATGCAGGTATTGGCCCCGATCTCGACGTCGTCGCCAATCACCACACTGCCCAGCTGCGGTACTTCCTCCCAGCCTTGCGGACCGCGGGCATTGCCAAAACCGCGGCCACCGATCACCGCACCCGGCTGCACGACGACACGCGCGCCGAGCCGGACGCGGGCCCCGATGTGCACGCCGGCCGTCAGCCTCACACACTCGCCCAGCACGGCGTCACGCCCGATGTGGCACCCAGGCCCGAGGTAGCTGCCGTCGCCAATCCTCACGCCCGACTCGATCACCACCTGCGGGCCGAGATAGCAGCCTGCACCGATCCGGGCGTCCGCCGCGACCACTGCCGAAGGCGCACGCCCCGGCTGAAACTGACGATCCGGGTCGAACTCACGCGCGATCCGCGCATAGGCAAGATAAGGATCCTTGGCGATCAGCCCCGGGCGGGCGCCCAAGCTGTCGACATCGCGCGGACTCACGATCACCGCCGCTGCC
>JBEIOK010000247.1:0-2796 GCA_040377605.1 Nevskiaceae bacterium
CGACTGGCATCAGTTCGGACAGGTGGAGGATGAAGTCACCCGCGAGATGCAGCGCGAAGACCGGCCGTGGTGGCTGCAGCGCAAGCGCGCGGAATACGACGCGGCCATCCGCTATCACGACTGGGTGGTGGCCAAGACCCTGGACATGACGCGCGCGCACATCACCGCGCCGGAATACGGAGCCTGGCTCTACCTCTCCGACCATGGCCAGGAAGTGGGCCATGACCAGAATCACGCGGGTCACAGTGCCAGCACCGCCGCCGGCTACAAGATTCCAGCGCTGATCTGGCAGAGCACCCCCCGCAGCCCGATGCCGGAAGCGCAGATCGAATCACGCCCCTTCCGCGCCGACTGGGGCGCCTGGCTGCTCGCTCACCTGCTCGACATCCGCTGGCAGGGCTACCACCCGAACCGCGACCTGCTGGCCGTCGACTACCAGTGGTCGGCACCCGCGCTGCCGGTCAGGACACAGAGCCACTAGGGCCGCCCGTTGGCGGTGCGGCGGCCCTAGCGCCGCGCCGAGGCCTGGAACTCCGTCGGACTGCGGCCGGCGCGGGCGCGGAAGGCCCGCGCGAAGTTGGAGGTATCGGTGAAGCCCAGCGAGTAGGCGACCTCGGTGACGCTCATCGCGCCGGTGGTCAGACGCTCGCAGGCCAGCTCGTGCTGAATGCGACCGGCCAGCGCGCGGTAGCTCGTGCCCTCGCGTTCCAGATAGCGATTGAGCGTGCGCGGCGACAGGTTGAGCGTGGCGGCCAGCTCCGGCAGCGCGGGCAAGGCCTCGCTGACCTCGCGCAGCGTCATCTCCACCCAGTCCGCAAACTTGCGCGTGCCGGCCACGTGCTGCACCAGCGCGCGGCAGCGCGCCTCTGCGAGCTTCAGGGCATTGGCGTCGGCCATCGCCAGGGACAGCGCACGCGGATCGGTTTCGATGCGCAGGCGCACGCCGGGCAGACTGTCCGCGCTGAAGTGCACCCGCACATCGCGCAGCGCCCGGTAGCGCGCAGCATGCGGCGGCTCGGGGATCGACAGAAACAACTGGCACGGCGGCCGACGGTCCGCCGTCAGATCGCTGACCTCGCGCAGCGCGGCCATGCCGATCGCCTCCAGATGGAACGACAGGCATTGATGACTCATCGCCACGGTCGGCGTGAACGCCATCTCGCCGAACTCCGCGCCAGCCGTGTACCGCATGCGAAAGCTCGGCATCACCAGCCGGAAATACTGCGCCTCGAAGCGCAGCGCCTGATCCAGCGTGCCGCTGTTGAGCATGCCGAAGCCGACGAAGCTGTGGGCGTTGGCGGTGAGCAGCTTGCCGAGATCAAACGCCAGATCCGTGCGTCCACTCAGCTCCGCCACGCGGTTGAGCAGACGATCGACCACCGAGAACTTGATCATCGCGTCCGGCTGGCTCAGCACCTGCTGCGGCAGGCGCAGGCCGCGCAGCACCTCCGCCAGATCGAGGCGATCCCGCACCAGCACCTCGCCGATCCGCGCGTAGTAGCGGGCGGGCACCAACAGATCGGTGGCGGACATGGGCACTCCGGGGCGACTCAGGTCTGGCGCATTATGACCGATTGATGGCGTCAAATAACCGGCCCGCCCGGCGCCCCCCCTGCACGCTGTCGTCATCAACCGAGGAGGGCTGCCCATGAACACACTGCAATCCACACGGACCCCCGCCGCGCCCGCGACGCCCTGGGCCGACGGCAAGCGCTGGCTGTGGCTGCTGAGCCCGGCGCTGCCGCTGATCGGCCTGCTCTCCGTGGTGGCGGTGATGGCCGGCGCGCAGGGCGCCTGGCTGTTTGCACTGCCGGTGATCTTCTACGTCATCGCGCCCGTGCTCGACTGGCTGATCGGCGAAGACCGCGTCAATGCACCGGAGTCCGCCGTGCCGGCCCTCAACGATGACCGCTACTACCTGCGCATCGTCTACGCCTACATCCCCAGCCAGTACCTGGCGACGATGGCCGGCGCCTGGCTGGCCGTGAACGGTCACCTCGCCATATGGGAAATGGTCGGCCTGCTGATCACCGTCGGCGTGGCCAACGGCGTCGGCATCAACACCGCGCACGAGCTGGGGCACAAGACCAACCGCTTCGAGCGCTGGTTGGCCAAGATCACGCTCGCGCCGGTGGCCTACGGGCATTTCTTCATCGAGCACAACAAGGGCCATCACAAGAACGTGGCGACCCCGGACGATCCCGCGAGCTCGCGCATGGGCGAAAGCTTCTGGGCCTTCCTGCCGCGCACCGTCGTCGGCAGCCTGCGCTCGGCCTGGCACCTCGAGGCCGAACGCCTGAAGCGCATCGGCAAGCCGGTGTGGTCCACCGAAAACGAAAACCTGCAGGCCTGGGCAATGACCGTGGCGCTGTTCGCCGCGCTCACACTGTGGCTCGGTCCCTGGGCGCTGGTGTTCCTGGTGGCGCAGGCGGTCATCGGCTTCTCGCTGCTGGAAGTCGTGAACTACCTGGAGCACTACGGCCTGCTGCGACAGAAGCTGGCGGACGGCCGCTACGAGCGCTGCCAGCCGCGCCACTCCTGGAACAGCAATCACGTCGTCACCAACCTGTTCCTGTACCAGCTGCAGCGTCACTCGGATCATCACGCCAACCCGACGCGTCGCTACCAGGCGCTGCGCCACTTCGAAGACAGCCCGCAGCTGCCCTCCGGCTACGCCGCCCTGATCCTCGTCGCGTACCTCCCGCCGCTGTGGTTCAAGCTGATGGACAAGCGCGTCGTCGCGCATCACCGCGGTGACCTGACCCAGGCCAACCTCTACCCGCCGCGCCGCGCGGC
>JBEIOK010000203.1:0-4548 GCA_040377605.1 Nevskiaceae bacterium
GGCGATCGCATCGTCGTCGGCGAGGCTGAGGCAGACGTCGCTTCCGGTGGCCAGGGCCGCGGCAACGGCACCGGACTGGCCGCGCAGCTTCTCCTCGAACCACGCGAAGCGGGCCTCACCCAGGTTGATACTGCCGCAGGCGCCGCTGCCGCCGGCATCCTGGAAGTTGGGCAGCGTCAGCGCGGCATAGAACGGATCGAGTGGCCCTTCCAGCACCTCGCTGCTGAGCGGCAGGATGTGGCCGGACTGATGCGTGACCAGGCGCACGTCACCGCCCCGTGCCTTCATGCACTCGTAGTTGCGCAGGCCGTCGTTGAAATTGAACAGCGTGTCGCGGAAGCCCTGCGAGATCAGTGCATCGACGGCCGGGATCGGGCCCGGCGGCACCAGGAAGGTGTCCGGCGTGGCGAACAGGAAGTTCTGCGGCCCCGGCGCAACGCCGTCGCAGAAGTAGCGCACGCTGTGATACGCGAAGAAGTTGACGCCCGCCTCGGGGAAGTTGTTGGTCAACGCCCCCTGGACCAGGGTCTCGACGATGGCCGGGTCCTGGCGCGTGCCGCCTTCGCCGACCTGCTGCAGCAGCGCGCTGACGGTCCCCGCCGGATCGGCCGGATTGAGAATCTGGGTGACCGAGGCTTCACCGCCTGCCGACAGCAGCAGCGCCCAGCCGGACTTGATGACGTGATTCGGGTTCAGCGCGTAGACCAGATCATGGGGGGTGATGTCCGGCGCGATCACGCGCAGGCGGTGCTTGGGGTCGCTGCCGAACAGCAGGAACTGGTACATGCCGCCATAGGAGCCGCCATAGCTGCCGACATACATTTCGCCGTTGCTGCGACGCCGCAGGCCGGGCAGGTTCTCGGCCCAGTCCAGCACGGCGACCAGATTCTGGCCTTCGAAGTCCGGGTCCATGACCCGCACCGTGCCGGTGGACTGGCCGAAGCCGCGCTGATCGATGGAGATGACGTAGTAGCCGGCGTCGTTGAGTCGCCGGATGAAGCTGCCGTCACCGGCCTCGGTCTGGCGCTGGCCCCCGTAGCCGTGGCCTTCCAGCACCAGCGGGTAGGTCTTGCCGGCCTCCAGCTGGGTCGGCTCGAAAACCTGGATCACGGTGGTGTCGCCGGTGACCGGCGAGACGACGTCCTGGCGATAGGAGGTGCCGGCGCGGCTCTCGGTGACGGCGACCGTCGGGGCCGAGTCGCCCCCGGCCAGTGCCGATGAGCCCGAGCCACCGGGAGTTTCACTGCTGCCGCAGGCCGCGAGGAACAGCGCGACCGCCAGCAGCGCGGGGGATGAACGGGACATGGACCACTCCTCGACGATGTGTTTTTCTGGGCGCCCTGGGGCGCGGCTTGCCCGGCACCTTACGCCGTCACCGGACTGAAATGAAGTGGTAACAATCCCTCTCGACTGGCGCCTGCTGCCGGTCCTGGTTTCCGCCGGGCTCGGCGGCTGCTACTACCAGCACCTGGCCAGCGGCCAGCTCGCGCTGCTGCAGGCCCGCGAGCCGATCGCGCAGGTGGTCGCCCGTGCCGAGACCGACCCCGTTCTCAAGGCCCGCCTGCTGCGCGTGCAGGCGGCGCGGCAGTGGGCGGTCGGCGCCCTCGGCCTGCCGGACAACGGCAGCTATACCGATTATGCCGCCCTCGATCGGCCCTTCGTGGTCTGGAATGTCTTTGCCACGCCGCCGGATTCGCTGGCGCCGGTGGAGGCCTGCTTCCTGATGGTCGGCTGCCTGGCCTATCAGGGCTTCTACACCCGCGACAAGGCCGAGGCCCGCGCGGCCGACCTGGGTCGGCAGGGGCTGGATGTCCATGTCGGCGGCGTGCCGGCCTACTCGACGCTGGGCTGGTTCGACGATCCGGTGATCAGCACGATGCTGCGCTGGGACGACGGCCACCTGATCGGCACCGTGTTTCACGAGCTGGCACATCAACAGCTCCATATCCGCGACGACACGGCGTTCAACGAGTCCTACGCGCAGTTCGTGGAGCAGGAGGGCCTGCGCCAGTATCTCCGCGACCATCCGCTGGACTACGACGCCGCGGCCGAATCGCGTCGCGCGCAGTTCGTGAAGCAGGTGCTGGCGGCCCGCGAACAACTGGAAATCCTGTACGCGCAGCCGCTGACCCGCGAGGCCAAGCTCGCTGGCAAGGCGGCGGTGTTCAGCCAGCTGCGGGCCGACTACCGACAGTTGCGCGACGGGGAATGGAAAGGCTATGCCGGCTATGACGCCTGGTTCGATGATCCGCAGCTCAACAACGCCAAGCTGTTGCCGTTCGGCTTGTACGACGCCTGGGTGCCCGCGTTCGCGGCGCTGTTCGAGCAAGAGGGCCGCGATTGGTCGCGCTTCCATGCGGCGGTGAAGCGGCTGTCGAAGTTGCCGTCCGCCGAACGCAAAGCCGAGATAGAAGCGCTGCTTCCGTCATCCTGAGCGCAGCGAAGGATCTTGCCTCGGCGCGCGATGAAAGTAGATTCTTCGCTGTGCTCAGAATGACGGCTCAGAGCCGTCGCGTCTCCCCATGCTCCAGCACCCAGAAGCGCTGCTCGTCGACGCCCGCTGCTGCGAGCGCGGCACGCAAGCGCTGCGGCGGTTCATCCAGCGGCTCCTCGGTCAGCCGGAACGTGCCCCAGTGCATCGCCACCGACTGCCGGCTCTGCAGGTCCTGATGAATCTGCACGGCCTCGTCCGGATCCACGTGCATGGCTTTCATGAACCAGCGCGGCGCGTAGGCGCCGATCGGGATCAGCGCGAGGTCAACGGGCGCAAAGCGTGCACCGATGTCGCGGAAGTCAGGCGAGTAGCCGGTGTCACCGGCGAAGAACAGTTTCCTGCCGGCCGGATCCTCGACGATGAAGCCGCACCAGAGCGTGCGGTTGCGATCGCGGGCCGTGCGCCCGGAAAAATGCTGGGCCGGTACCGCGTGCACCCGCAGGCCGCCGACCTCGGCGGATTGCCACCAGTCCAGTTCCACGACCTGGTGCCACCCGCGGGCAGCAAACCAGGCCTTCAGGCCCAGGGGCACGACGAAGGTCAGCGTCGGATGTCGCCGTGCCAGGCGGCGCACGCTGCCTTCGTCGAGATGGTCGTAATGGTTGTGCGAGATCAGCACCAGATCCGGTTTTGGCAGCTGATCGATCCGCAGTGCGGGCGGCACCAGGCGCCGGGGCCCGGCGAAACCGATCGGCGAGGCCCGCGCGCCGAACACCGGGTCGGTCAGCAGCCGGCGGCCGCCCCACTGCACCAGGAACGTCGAGTGTCCGATCCACGTCAACGCGTCGCGAGCTTCGTCGAACGCCGACAGATCCGGCGTGCGCAGCGGGAAGTCGGGGCGCTGCCATGGCTGCAGCAGAAACTTCGGCAGCCACTTCAGCAGCTCGCCACTGCCGTGGCGCGGATGGGCGTGGGGGTTGCGAAAGCCGCCGGGGCGGTGGTGCTGGCGTGAGGTCATGGCGGGGAGGTGCGGGGTCGGCACAGCATACCCGCGACAGGGTCCGGTCCTGGGGGTATCCTGCGCGCACTTTTTTGGACCCCGCCCCCGTCATGCAACTCCACAACACCCTGACCGGCCGCAAGGAAGACTTCGTCCCGCTCGATCCGCAGCGCGTGACCCTGTACGTCTGCGGGCCGACGGTCTACAGCTACGCGCACATCGGCAACGCGCGCCCGGCGGTGGTGTTCGATGTGCTGACGCGGCTGCTGCGCCGCAAGTTCCCGCAGGTCACCTACGTCCGCAACATCACCGACATCGACGACAAGATCAACGCGGCGGCGGCGAAGGAAGGCGTGGACATCCGCGTCATCACCGATCGTTATGCGGCGATCTATCACGAGGACATGGCGGCGGTCGGCGTGCTGCCCCCGGACCATGCGCCGCGCGTCACCGAGCATCTGGGACAGATCATCTCGATGATCGAGCGTCTGATCGACTCGAACCATGCCTATGAAGCCAAGGGGCATGTGCTGTTCCACACACTGAGCTTCAAAGAATACGGCCAGCTGTCCGGCCGCGACGAGCAGGCCCTGATGGCGGGCGCGCGCGTCGAAGTGGCGCCGTACAAGAAGCACGCCGGCGACTTCGTGCTGTGGAAGCCGTCGACGCCGGAGCAGCCGGGCTGGGAGTCGCCCTGGGGGCGCGGCCGTCCGGGCTGGCATATCGAGTGCTCGGCGATGGCCGAGGCGCTGCTGGGCGAGACCATCGACATCCACGGCGGCGGGCACGATCTGATCTTCCCGCACCACGAGAACGAGATCGCGCAGAGCACCTGCGCGCATGGCGGCAAGACCTTTGCGCGCTACTGGTTGCACAACGGCTTCCTCAACGTCGACCACCAGAAAATGTCGAAGTCGATCGGCAACGTGCTGCTGGTCCACGAGCTGCTCAAGACCGTGCCGGGCGAGGTCATCCGCCTCGTGCTGCTGACCGGTCACTACCGCCAGCCCGTGGACTGGAACGATGAGGTGGTGACGGAAGCGCGCAAGAAGCTCGACCGCCTTTACGGTGCGCTGCGCGAACTCGGCGACGTGACGCCGGCCGCCGGCGTGAA
>JBEIOK010000208.1:0-4372 GCA_040377605.1 Nevskiaceae bacterium
CCCTTCATGCAGGGACTGCTGCCCGAGGGCAGCGGCGGTCTGGACTTCGAAATCTACGATGGAGACCGGATCGAGGCGGAGGCCCTGCTCTACTCGACGGCCGGCGTGAGTGCAGATGGCGAGCCCTTGCCGCTGGCGGTCCGTGCGCCGGCCGAATGGGAAGCCGCCGTGCGGCTGCCCATGCCGGGACGCAGCTGGACGGCGCACTTCCGCAGCAAACCGGGCTTCGTGACACCTATCGAGCGAGCCGTGCCATGGCTGGTCGCCTTCGGGGGGCTCATGGCGACGCTCCTGCTGTACGTGATCGCCCGCGCCAGCGCACAGTGGCAGGCGCAGGCCGGCCAGCTCGCCGCGCAGGCGGAGGGACTGCGCGAGGCGCGTGCCGCGGCCGATGCCGCGAATCTGGCGAAGAGCCACTTCCTCGCCAACATGAGCCACGAAATCCGCACGCCGCTGAACGCGATTCTCGGCACATCGGAGCTGCTAGGCGACACGCCGCTCGACCGCGACCAGCGACAGAGCCTGGACACGATCCAGCAAAGCGGCGATCACCTGCTGGGAGTCATCAACGACATCCTCGACTTCAGCAAGGTCGAATCCGGCATGCTGGAGCTGGAGGAAGAGGTCTTCGACCTGCGCCGCGCGGTCGAGGAGGCGCTGGAACTGGTCGGCGTTCGCGCGGCGCAGAAGCGCCTCGATCTCACCTGCGACTTCGCCCCCGGCACGCCAGAGATGGCGCGCGGTGACGCCAGCCGCGTGCGCCAGATTCTCGTGAACTATCTGTCCAACGCGATCAAGTTCACCGAGGCGGGCGATGTGTCCGTCGAAATCAGCGCACAGCCGCTTGACGCGACGCGCCATCGCTTCCGCATGGCCGTGCGCGATACCGGCATCGGCATCGCGCCGGACCGCCTGCATCGCCTGTTCAAGTCCTTCAGCCAGGTGGATGCCTCGACGACACGCCGTTACGGCGGCAGCGGCCTGGGCCTTGCGATCTGCAAGCGGCTCGCCGAGCGCATGGGCGGCGACGTGTCGGTCGACAGCCACCCGGGGCGTGGCTCGACGTTCTCGTTCACGTTCGTCGCGCCCACCGATCCGGCCTGGCAGCCGGCACCGCGGCCGGACCTGGAGGTGCTTCACGGCAAGCGCGTGCTGATCGTGGACGACAACGACACCAACCGCCGCATCCTGCGCATGACGGCCAGCGACTGGGGCATGGTCGTCACCGATACCGCCTCGCCGAACGAGGCGCTGGCGCGCATCGAGCGCGGCGAGACTTTCGATCTCGGCGTGCTGGACTACTTCATGCCGGAGATGGATGGCGTGGCGCTGGCCGCCGCCATCCGTCGTCATCGCGATCACGCCTCCCTGCGTCTGCTGCTGCTCAGCAGCGCGCGACGGAGCGGCGCCGCACTCCAGGACTTTGATCGGGTGCGGGTGAAACCGCTGCGCCGCAGCGCGCTGCTCGATACCTTCCTCGATCTGCTGGCACCGGCGCAGACAGCGGGCGCGCAGACGTCGGGGCGGCCACCGATCGTTGCTGCCGAATCCGGGGCGCGACCGCTGCGGATCCTGCTGGTCGAGGACAACGCGATCAATCGCCAGGTCGGCACGCGCATGCTGGAGTCGCTGGGCTATCGCGCCGATGTCTGCGAGAACGGCGCCGAGGCGGTTGAGGCACTGCACCGCAAGCCCTACGACCTCGTGTTGATGGATATCCATATGCCGGTCATGGACGGCCTCGAGGCCACGCGTCGGATCCGGGCGATGTCCGGCATCCTTCAGCCGCGCATCTTCGCGATGACCGCCAGTGTTCTCGACGACGAGCGCCAGGCCTGTGTCGACGCCGGCATGGACCGCCATCTTGCAAAACCTTTCCGTCGCCACGAACTTGAAAAGGCGTTGCGCGATACAGCAAGCGGATAGACTGCGGCGCACACCAGAGGGCAGGGGTATGGGCGCGGGCCGACACACCATCATCATCGCGGATGATCATCCGCTGTTTGGCGTCGCGCTACGACTCGGCGTGCACCGCGTCTCGCCCGACGCGGATGTCATCGAGGTTTCCTCGTTCACCGCGTTGCGTGACGCGATGCATCGCCATCCGGAAACCCATCTCGTGCTGCTCGACCTGATGATGCCCGATGTCGAGGGGCTCTCGGCGCTGCAATTCCTGCACGACGAGTTTCCGGGACGGCGGGTGGCCATTGTCTCCGGCGCCCCGCCCCACTCCTGGGTGCGCGCCGCCGAGGCACTGGGTGCCGTTGCCTTCATTCCCAAATCGACGCCGCCGGAGCAGACCCAGACGATCCTGCGCGCCTTGCTTGACGGCGGACGCTGGTGGCCCGAGCTGCCGGCCGGCGCTGCCGCCGATGGCATGGATTCCCGCATCGGGCGCCTGTCCCGCCAGGAACTGCGGATTCTGCTGCGCATCAAGGATGGCAAACTCAACAAGCAGATCGCCGAGGAACTGGGGATTGCCGAATCCACGGTCAAGACTCACGTCACGATGCTGCTGCGCAAGCTGGATCTGCAGAGTCGCACGCAGGCCGCCGTGCTGGCTCAGCGCCTGATGAGCCCCCCGTAGGCACCCTACCGGAGGCCGCGAATGCCGCTTGCAGCCGTGTCCTCAGCTGAGTATCGAGACCGGCGCATGGAAAGCGTAACCGCGGCTGCGGGCCGACGTCAGCGGCAGCTTCTGGCGGCACCACGACTCCACCTTTTTTCGAAGTCGCGATACCGTCACATCCAGATTGCGGCTGTACGCCTCCAGGTGCGGACGGTTCAGCGCCGTCAACAGCTCATCACGCCCGGCAACCTCGCCCTTCCGTTCGAACAAGCAACGGATCACCTGCGACTCGGCGGGCGACAGCTGGACCGACTGTCCGTTAGGGGCAGTAAGCCTCCAGCGCGCCGCGTCATAGGTCCAGCGATCCCCGGCGTCGGCCGGAGGCGCGTCAACATGGCATCGGGAGCCCAGGTGGCCCAGGATCTGATCGACTGCCGGCAGCTCGACCTGCCGGCCACCGTGGCGCCCGAGGCGCGACGGGGTCGCCGCCACCTGCGCCGTCAACAGCACCAGACCATGGCCCGGCGCCACGCGCAGGCGCGGCGTATCCGGGCGCATCGGGCTCCGGCGGGCGCCATCCACCACCTGCACCGCCTGCCGCGCGACGAGCGCCTCGATGCCCTGCTCGCGATCCACGCCCTGCACTCCGATCCCCAGAGCGCCCAGCAGATCGCACAACCACTCGCGCAGGACCTGATCGTCCTCGATCACCAACCCGCAGATCGGCGCATCGTCTCCCGGTGAGGCGGGGTTGGCTGGAAAATGGGTAGCCGTCGCAAGCTGTTCCATATGGACTCTCGTCGCTGTCAAAGGACCGGATTACCAGCTCACGCCAAAGCCGACACCGACCGAGTTCTCACTGCCGCTGAAGCTGCCACCGATCGTCAGGGCGGTGCGATCGTTGACCTGCTGCTGCAGCCCGAACGCGAGCGCGCCAGCGCTGCCCATGTTGCCCAGACCCACCGCGAAGCGCGTGTCGCCCTTCAGGCCGGATGCCGCTGCACTGGCCTGAACCTGCGCGGCACCGATAGCCCCGATACGATCAATGCGGATGTCGAGCCGCTGAGTCTGGTGAGCAAGACCTGCGCCAAGTTGATCGAGGGCGTTGCTCAAGTCGTCGAAACGCTCGTTGGTATAGGCGCGCGCCGACTCCAGTGTCTGCTGGTCACCGACGAGCATCTGGTTCAGATTCACCGCATCGGTGTTGTTGGTGCCGGCCGCAACGTGGGTCACACGCCGCTCGTTGCCGGCGCTGCCGACCGACACGGTGTTGGCCTCGTCTGCAACCGAGCCGTTGCCGATCGCGACGCTGTTGTCGGCCGTGGCCCGGGCGTTGTTGCCGACCGCCACCGCGAACTCGCCCGATGCCTCGGCGTTGTCGCCCAGTGCCGTGGTGTTCGTGCCTAGCGCCTGCGCGCCGGTGCCGACAGCGACCGACGACCGCGCGACGGCACCGCTGCCAATGGCAACAGAGTTCGACTCCACCGCCGTTGCATTTGCACCCAGCGCGATTCCACCCGCAGCCTGCACCGATGCGTTCGCGCCGATGGCGATGCCGTTGATCGCATCCTCTTCAACCGTGGAGTCGACGCCACAATTGATCGAGCCCGATGCGTCGCCACGACCGCAGAACGCGGCGTTCTGCGTTGCCATGTCCAGCGCCGTATCCGCGGTGCCCTGGGCATGCTCGACACGCTGGTCCAGCACCACGATGCGGCTCTCGTTCTGGGTGACGCGGACATCCAGCCCCCCGATATCCGCTGCGTTCTGCGCAATGTTGGTTTCATTGACGGTGACGCGACC
>JBEIOK010000021.1:0-29271 GCA_040377605.1 Nevskiaceae bacterium
CCACGTCGAACGCCGCCTGAACGACCGGGACGAAGACCAGCTGGGCGATACGCTCGCCGGGATGGATGACGAACTCGGTCTGGCCCCGGTTCCAGCACGAGACCATCAGTTCACCCTGGTAGTCGGAGTCGATCAGGCCGACCAGATTGCCGAGCACGACGCCATGCTTATGACCCAGGCCTGAGCGCGGCAGGATCACTGCCGCCAGGCCCGGGTCTTCAATGTAGATCGCGAGGCCGGTCTTGATCAGCGTGGTGTCGCCGGGCTTGAGCGTCAGCGGCGCATCGAGGATCGCGCGCAGGTCGAGGCCGGCCGCGCCATCGGTGGCATAGGCCGGCAACGGGAATTCGCTGCCGACGCGCGGGTTGAGAATCTTGAGCTGGATGTTCTTCTTCATGAGGGTGACCGGCCTGCAGGGCCGGCAGTGGCGGGTCAGCCGCGCGCGGCGCGGTAGCGGTCAGCAATGATGCGCGCAAGGTCGCGCGCCAGATCGGCCTTGTCGGCCTGGGGCAACGCCTGTTCGCCATCCTTCCAGACCAGGTGCAGCGCGTTGTCGTCACGGTCGAAGGCGCGGCCGTTGCCCACCCAGTTGGCCGCGACCAGGTCGAGCTGCTTGCGCTCAAGCTTGTCGCGCGCATGCTCTGCGAGCTTTTCGGTTTCGGCGGCAAAACCGACCATGAACAAATCGGGCCTTGCGGCGCGAACAGTTGCGAGGATGTCCGGATTCCGGGTCAGCGACAGTGACAGGTGCTCGCCGGTCTTCTTGATTTTCTCGCCGGCAGGCGCCTCGACGCGATAGTCCGCCACGGCAGCGGTACCGACGAACAGCTGGGCCTCCCGGACGCTCGCCATCGAGGCGTCGAGCATCTGCTGCGCAGTCTCCACATCGATGCGGCGCACGCCGGCAGGCGTGGGCAGCGCCGTCGGTCCGCTGACCAGGGTCACACTGGCACCGAGGCGCGCCAGTGCGCCGGCCAGCGCGTAGCCCATTTTTCCAGATGAGCGATTGGTGATGAAACGGACCGGATCCACGGGCTCGCGCGTCGGCCCGGCGGTCACGATCACTGCGGTATCCGTGAGCGGGCCGTCGCTCAGCAGGGCCACCACCGCGTCGCGAATCTGCAGCGGCTCCCACATGCGCCCGTCGCCAATTTCGCCGCAGGCCTGGCTGCCGCTGCCCGGACCGAGCATGTGGACCCCGCGCGTGCGCAGGGTCGCGAGATTGTCCTGGGTTGCGGCATGGCTCCACATCAGCCGGTTCATGGCCGGCGCCACGGCCAGCGGTCGATCGCTGGCCAGGCACAGCGTGGTCAGCAAATCGTCCGCGAGGCCCTGCGCCAGCTTGGCCAGATGATTCGCGCTGGTCGGCGCGATCAGGATCAGGTCCGCCCAGCGTGCGAGTTCGATGTGACCCATCGCGGCCTCAGCCGCGACATCGAACAGCGAGGTGCGGACTTCCCGCCCGGACAGGGCCTGGAAGGTCAGCGGGGTGACGAATTCGCGCGCCGAGTCGGTCATCACGACCTGCACGTCGGCGCCTGCTTCCTTGAGGCGGCGCACCAGATCGGCGGCCTTGTAGGCGGCAATGCCGCCCGTGACGCCGAGCAGGATGCGGCGGCCGGCCAATCGCGACGGGACGGTGGGAGCGTTCATGCGCGCATTGTAGCGGTGGCCGCTTGTGCGGGCGGGCTCAGGTTTTGAGCCTGCTCGGGACTAGGGTCGCAGGCATGAACTGCGATCAGCTGCCATTTGATGCCGTTGCCCCGATGCCCGATGCCCTGGAATCGCCCGGCTCTGCGCCCGGCTTTTCGTCGATCCGCGCGTGGCCAGCGGCCGAGCGTCCCCGCGAGAAGCTGCTGGCGCGAGGCGCGGCTGCGCTGTCGGATGCCGAGCTGCTCGCGATTTTTCTGCGGACCGGCACGCGGGGGCGCAGTGCGGTGGATCTCGCCCGGGGCTTGATCACCCGCTTCGGGGGCCTGCGACAGCTGATGCGGGCCTCCGAGGCCGATTTCTGCGACCAGTGCGGATTGGGGCCGGCCAAGTATGTGCAGATGCAGGCCGTCATGGAGATCGCGCGGCGCCATCTGGGGGAGACGATCCTGCGCGGCGAGGCCCTCAGCGATCCCCGGGCGGCGGGCACCTATCTGCGTTTGCACCTGCAGGATCTGGAGCATGAGGTGTTCGGTGCCCTGTTCCTGGATTCGCAACATCGGGTGCTGGCCTTCGAGGAACTGGCACGTGGCACGCTGGACGGCGCGGCGGTGTACCCCCGCGAGGTCGTCAAGCGCGCACTCCGGCATAACGCCGCCGCGGTGATCTTTGCTCACAACCACCCCAGTGGAAAGTCCGAACCCAGCGCGGCCGACCGCGTCCTGACCGAGCGCCTCAAGCAGGCGCTGGGCCTGCTCGACATCCGGGTGCTGGACCATCTGGTCATCGGCGAAGGCACGCCCGTGAGCTTCTCCGAGCGCGGCTGGATCTGAACGACGGGCCGGTTCAGGCCATGGCGCGGCGGCTGCCCCGCTGCAGGAAGTCCCACAGGGCGTCGCGGACTGCGGCGACGGGCTGCCCTGCGCGATGCTCGACGACCGAGGCCTCGTTGATCATCGCCAGAAATAGGCGGGCGGCGGCTTCCGGATGGGGCCAGCCCAGCGATTTGAGCTCCAGGCCCATCACGGCCCAGTAGACCTGGTTCTGACGCCGCAGGCCCGCGGCGACTTCGGGCAGGGCGCGTGCTTCGATCAGCCAGGCTCTCAAGGGGCGAGCCTCCAGGCATCCTGCGAGATAGGCCTCACAAGCCAGTTGCAGACGCGTCATTCCGGTCGAGGTGCCGGTCGTGACCTTGAGAATGCGGTCGCGCAGGCCATCCATGAACTGCTGCTGCAGGGCGTTGACGTAGGTCAGGATGCTGCCCCCGAACGCGGCCTGGAATGCAGCCGCGCTGACGTTGGCTGCCGCGCAGATCCGCGCCTCGCTAAGCTCCTGGAAGCTGTACTGCTCGCAGAGTGAAGGTCCGGCTGCCAGCAGGCGGTCGCGCTCCGGATTCATGCATGCCCTCCCTCGAAGTAGCGGGAGACATGGTCGCGCAGCTCGGGCAATGCCCGCTCCGCTTCGTGCTCTGCGTAGGCGATTTCGAGCAGGGCCGCGGTGAACAGGCGCGCGGTGGCCGCGGCGTGTGGCCACTTCAGGGTCTTGAGCTCCATTTCCATCATCAGCGTGAAGCCAGCGACCCGGCTGCGCAGGATGGCGGCGCCTGCTGCCCGTGCCTGCAGTCGCAGCGCCAGCTTGCGCACCGCAGGGCGTGCGAGATTGGCCTCCAGATACGTTTCGATGGCCAGCTGCAGCCGCGGCAGCCCGGCCTTCATCCCCAGCGTGGTTTTGGCAACGCTGTCACGCACTTCATCGAGGAGGGCAGCGAGCAGATCGAACTCGAACTGCGCGGGATCGGGCCACAGCGCGGGCAGGCTGTCGGCGGGCAGCTTCGCCGCCCTGATGGCGTCTTCGACGGTTGCGACTGCGGGCGTCGACCGGCTGAGCTGCAGCGCGGCCGCCATCACGTGGGCACGGAGATCGAGCGCAGCGGAAGGAGAGGAGGACATGGTGGTGTTTAGGATAGTCCTGCACGATCTCGGTGCACCAGACGCGGCTGGGTTCGACCGCCGGAACCGGGGCCTTGCCCTGCCGGGGCTCGGCTGGCACAATTGCGCCCCTTTTCGCCCGACCTCCCGGTCTGGCGCCCGTAGTTCATTTGAGGTTTCGCGTCATGTCGAAAGTCTGTCAGGTCACCGGCAAGCGGCCGATGGTCGGCAATACGGTTTCGCACGCCAACAATCGGCGTCGTCGCCGTTTCGAGCCGAATCTGCACACGCACCGTTTCTGGTTCGAGTCCGAGAAGCGCTTCGTGTCCCTGCGAGTGTCCGCCAAGGGCATGCGCATCATCGACAAGAAGGGCGTCGAGGCCATCGTCACCGAGCTCCGCGCTCGTGGAGAGAAGGTCTAAGCCATGGCCCGCAAAAAAGACGTAGAGAAGATCAAGCTCGTGTCCACGGCCGATACCGGCTACTACTACACGACCACCAAGAATCGTAAGAACACGCCGGACAAGTTCGCGTTCAAGAAGTACGACCCGGTCGTGCGCAAGCACGTCGAGTTCAAGGAAGCGAAGATCAAGTAAGACGCACCGCGCCGCCGTCAGGCGGCGCCGATGCGCTGGTCGCAAGAACGCCACCCTCCTGGGTGGCGTTTGCGTTTGTGCCGTCCTCCCGAGGCCGTTCCCCCGGATGCGGTGCCGGCCCCTGCCCCTCAACGACCCTGTCATCTGACGGGAATTATGATGGACGCATGACCGACGCCGACGAAGCCCGACCGCATCATCGCCACCTGGAGCAGGCGCGGGCGCAGGTCATCGAGTTGCTGTCCCGGCAGGCGGTGGAGAAGGGGTTGTTGCTGCGTTCGGACAACCGCAAGCCGGATGTCGTGGCGCAACTGGTCGAGCGTCAGCATCAGGCGGCGCTGCAGCAGCGGCTATCGCACTTCCATCCGGCGGATATCGCGTTCGTGCTCGAAAGCCTGGCCCCGGATGCGCGTGAAGCCGCCTGGGCGCTGGTGATGGCGTCGCGTCGCGCGGCGGTCCTGCTGGAGGCCTCCACGTCGGTGCGGCGTGCCCTGATCGCCGGCATGGCGGCGGATGAGATCAGCGCACTGGTGCGCACGCTCGACTCCGACGACATCGCGGATCTGGTTGGCAGCTTGCCCGAGCCGCAGCGCCTTGATGTGCTGGAACGCCTGGACCGCAGTGATCAGGCCGAGGTCCGCGCCGTGCTGTCGTTTCCAGAGGGCACGATCGGCGCAATGATGGACTTGGAGTTCATCGCCGTGCGTGAGGATACGCGCCTGGAGGCGGTGCACCGCCTGCTGCGAAGGCGTAAGACACTGCCGCCACACAGCAGCCAGCTATTCGTCGTCGATCGGGGCAATGTGCTGCAGGGGGTGTTGCCGCTGGACCTGCTGCTGCTCGAGGAGCCGGAAACGCTGGTCAGCGAAGTCATGACAAGACAGCCGACCTACTTCTATACCGACGACCTGTCGCGCGATGCGGTGGCCGCATTCGAGCGCTACGACCTAATCTCGGCGCCGGTCGTGAACCTCCATCGTCAGGTCGTGGGGCGGCTGACGGTCGATGCGGTGGTCGATGCGATCAGTGCCCGAGCGCAGAGCGAGGGGTTGCGACAGGTCGGCCTGTCCGAGGCGGACGAAGACCTGTTTGCCCCGGTGGCAAGCAGTGCGCGCCGCCGCTGGCCCTGGCTGGCCATCAATCTGGCGACCGCTTTCGTGGCGTCGCGGGTCATTGGTGCGTTCGAGCAGACCATCGCGGCGTTGGTCGCTTTGGCCACGCTGATGCCGATTGTCGCCAGTATCGGGGGCAATTCTGGCAATCAGTCGGTTGCACTGGTGATCCGCGGCCTTGCGCTGAATCAGCTTGGCCCCTCGCAGCTGCGCCAGATTCTCGCCCGCGAACTGTCGATCAACGCGCTCAACGGCCTGGCCTGGGGCGCGGTGCTGGGTGTGGCAACGTTGCTGCTGTACCACGACCTGCGGTTGGCCGCCGTGATCGCGGTGGCGCTGCTGCTCAATCTGCTGGCTGCGGCACTGGTGGGCGTGATGGCGCCAGTGCTGCTGCAGCGATTCGGGCGGGACCCCGCCATGGGATCAAGCATCATCCTGACGGCGACGACCGATTCAATGGGGTTTTTCATCTTCCTGGGTCTGGCGGCCCTGTTTCTGGTCTGAGCTTATGCATTGAGGCTGCCTCGCGCATGGCCTAAAGTCGCGCCCCATGACTGATGCTTCCGACACTGTTGCCGTACCCACGCTGATTGCCTCCGGCCAGCTGTTTCACGATCGCGGCTGGGTGCCTGCGACGGGCGGAAATTTTTCTGCGCGTATCGATGCACAGCGCATGCTGATCACCGCCTCCGGATGCCATAAGGGGGAGCTGACTCCCGCAGACTTTCTGGTGGCCGATTTCGACGGACGTCCAATCGGCAGTCTGCGCAAGGCTTCGTACGAGACCTTGCTGCATTGCCAGCTCTATCGCTTCGATGCCGCGGTCGGCGCGGTGCTGCATACCCATTCGATTGCCAATACCGTGCTGTCGCGGCGGCTGGAACGCATCCGGCTGGCGGGCTACGAGCTCTTGAAGCTGCTGCCGGGCATCGCCACGCACGATGCCATCGTCGATGTGCCGGTCTTTGCCAACGATCAGGATATTCCCCGTCTTGCCGCAACGGTGGATGCCCATATGAAGCGGCACCCTCAGACGCCGGCCTATGTCATCGCCGGTCACGGCCTGTATGCCTGGGGCGCGGATGTGGCGCAGGCGCGTTGGCGCGTCGAGGCGCTGGAGTTCATGTTCGAGTGCGAGTTGCGCTCGCTGTCATTGTCAGGAGATCCATCATGACCACGCTTACTGTCTACGCCGATCAGGAACCGGGCACTGTTCTGGCGCGCTATACCGACTTTGGCGCCATTCGCGATCAGCTTGCATCGATTGGCGTCGAGTTCGAGCGCTGGGACGCCTCCAAGCCGCTGAAGCCCGAAGATGGCCCGGACGTTGTCATTGCGGCCTATCGCGAGGCGATCGACGTGCTCAACAAGAAGTACGGCTTCGTCAGCATCGATGTCGTTGCGATGCAGCCGGACAACCCGCAGGCCGAGGCGGCGCGCAGCAAGTTTCTGGCCGAGCACACGCATGATGACTTCGAGACGCGTTTCTTTGTCGATGGGGCGGGCATGTTCTACATCCGCGCCGGTGGCAAGGTGTACATGACCGAGTGCACGCGCGGGGACCTGATCAATCTGCCGGCCCATACGACGCACTGGTTCGACATGGGTCCCAGGCCGAATTTCAAGGCGATCCGCTTCTTCCGCATTCCCGAAGGCTGGGTTGGCAAGTTCACCGGCGATACGATTGCTGATCGCTTCCCGCGCTATGAGGCGGCGGCGTGATCAAAGCGATCGTCACCGATATCGAAGGAACCACATCGTCGATCGACTTTGTGCACCAGACCCTGTTCCCCTACGCGAAGGCGCGACTGCGCGCCTTTCTCAAGGCGCAGGGCGGTGACGATGCCGTGCAGGCCGCGCTTGATGAGATCGAGCAGATCGTGGGTCGCGATCTGTCGATTGATGAGGCGGCGGATGTCCTGGAGCAGTGGATCGCCGAGGACCGCAAGGTCACACCGCTGAAGACGCTGCAGGGGCTGATCTGGAGGACCGGCTACGAAGCCGGCGAGCTGAAGGGACATGTCTATGCCGATACGCCGGAGTATCTGCGTCGCTGGCATGCGGACGGCAAGCGCCTGTATGTGTACTCGTCCGGGTCGGTTGCTGCGCAGAAGCTGATCTTTGGGTTTACCGACTTCGGGGATCTGACCCCGCTGTTCTCGGGGTATTTCGACACCCGGATCGGCGGCAAGCGCGAGGCGGGCTCCTATCGTGCGATCCTGGCGCAGATCGGGGCGATCGGTGACGAGGTGCTGTTCCTGTCCGACATCGGTGAGGAACTCGATGCGGCCCGCGCTGCCGGCATGCGGACTTGCCAGCTCGTTCGTGGCGCCCAGGCGATCCTCGCGCCTGCGCATCCACAGGCGCGCGATTTCTCCGAAGTGACGGCGGCCTAGCGCGTCAGGCCGGTCTCAGGCCCAGCTTCTCGGGCCACCCGTAGGCGGGATCGCCAACCACCAGGAAGGTCGGGTTCAGCAGCGAGTCCTTTTCGTTGTAGCGCAGTGCCGTCAGCTCTGGCGTACGCAGCACCTGACCTCCAGCCTGCTCGACGACGCACTGGCCGGCGGCGGTATCCCACTCCGACGTAGGCCCCGTCCGCGGATACAGATCCGCTTCGCCGGCGGCCACCTGGCAGAACTTCAGCGACGAACCGCGGCTGACGGCGTCATGCGCCGGCGCGCGTGCGAGGAAAGTCTCCAGCGCCGCGTCCTTGTGCGATTTGCTGACGACGAAGGCGGGGCGCGCGGGCGGGAGACGCGTGCGGATCGCGCTGCGCACCCCTGCACGGATCTGGAATGCACCCTGACCCTCAGCAGCCAGATAGGTTTGATCCAGCGCGGGCGCATGCACCACGCCGAGCGTGACGCGGCCCCCGTCCACCAGCGCGATATTGACCGTGAACTCGTCGTTACGCTTGACGAACTCCTTGGTGCCGTCGAGTGGATCGACCAGCCAGTAGCGCGTCCAGGTCCTGCGGATGGCGTACGAGATGTCGGCCGCTTCCTCGGATAGCACGGGGATGTCCGGCGTCAGCCGTTGAAGCTCCGCCACGATGTGGCGATGCGCTGCCAGGTCGGCCTGTGTCAGCGGCGAGTCGTCGTCCTTGCGGCTGACGTCGAAATCGGGCGAGCGGTAAATGGTCAGGATGCGGTCGCCGGCTTCGACGGCGATGCGCAGGACGGCATCGAGCAATTCGGGAGTTGGATTCATGACGGCCGTATCATAACGGCACCATGCAAACTCTCGTGAATCGAGCCGTCGATTGGCCGCGCGTCGAATGGGTGATCCTCGACATGGACGGCACCATTCTCGACTTGGCCTATGACAACTACTTCTGGCGCGAACTGGTTCCGCAGCGGTACGCCGAGAAAAACGGGCTGACGCTGAAGCACGCGCGCGAAGTCCTGGAGCCGAAGTTCATCGCTGTGCAACACACCTTGCCCTGGTACTGCACCGACTACTGGAGTGAGGTGACCGGTCTCAACATGGCAGCGATGAAGCACGAGATTCGCGAGCGCATCGGCCCCATCCCCGGAGCCGAGGCGTTCCTGCAGGCGGTGCGCGCATCGGGGCGGCCGCTGTGGCTGGCGACCAATGCGCATCGCGATAGCTGGCGGCTGAAGATGGAGTTCACTGGCTTCGGTGCGTACTTCGACCAGATCGTCAGTTCCCACGATTTCGGGTTCCCCAAGGAGTCCCCGGAATTCTGGGATGCCTTCCGTGCGGCCTATCCATTCGTGCCCGAGCGCAGCCTGTTCGTCGATGACAGCCTGCCGGTGCTGCGCGCCGCCCGGGCATTCGGAGTGGGGCAGGTGCTTGGCGTGCGGCACCCAGACAGCAGTCAGCCGGCGAGAGACCTGCCGGGATTCGTCACCGTACAGACGGTTGCCGACCTGGTGTCGGCGGACGGCGACCCGCTCCGCAATTCAGGAGGCTGACTGCGAACTGCGGTCACGGCCGCGGCTGGCCTGTTCGTCGCTGGCGTGCCGCTGGACCCAGGATCGCACCCGCGCGGCATCGCCGTAGCGGGTCAGCGTGCCGGTCGAGTCCAGAAAGACCATGGCCAGCGGACGCTCGTTCACGGTCGCCTGCATGATCAGGCAGCGGCCGGCTTCGTTGGTAAAGCCGGTCTTCTGCAGGCCGATGTCCCAGTTCTGGCCGCTGCGGACCAGACGATTGCTGGTACCGAACTGCAGCAACTGCTTGCGCGCACGCACGGTGTGCTCCTTGCGCGTGGAAAACTCACGGATCAGGCGATGCTGGTAGGCGGCGTTGGTGAGGCGCACCAGATCTTCGGCGGTTGCCGTGTTGCGCGGCGACAGGCCCGTCGGGTCGCTGAAGGCGCTGTGCTGCATGCCCAGGCTGACGGCGCGGCGATTCATCGCGGTGACAAAGGCCGACAGGCCGCCGGGGTAGTGGCGTCCGAGCGCCGAGGCCGCGCGGTTTTCCGAGGACATCAGCGCCAGCAACAGCAGATCCTCGCGGCTGAGCTTGCTGCCAATGGCCAGACGGGACTGCGAGTGCTTCTCGGTGTCGACATCCTCCCGGCTGATCTCCAACACTTCGTCGAGCGGCTGGCCCGCCTCGACAATGACCAGAGCGGTCATCAGCTTGGTCAGCGAGGCGATCGGCAGTGCGGTCTTGGCGTTCTTGGCATACAGCACTTCGCCGGTCTGCTGATCGACCACCAACGCGACACTCGACTGGATGGCGAGCTCGTCGCGGGTGCTGCGGAGGCCCAGCTTCTGACCGACGGAGGCCGGCGGGGTGTAGGTCGAGTGGCGCTTGGTCTTGCGCAGCTTGGCACTGCTCTTCTTTTTCTTCTTGACGACGGCTTTCTTGGCCGATTTCTTCTTGGTGCTGGTCTTTTTTGCGGCCGTCTTTTTCTGAGGGGTTGGCGATGCCTTGCGAGCCGGGCGTTCGCTGGTGGCGGCCGGTGTCGCGGGCGGCGGTGCGGGGAATGAGGTTGGCGCGCGTGCCGCGGGAATCTCGGCCACGACCGTGGGCGCCCAGGCGGAAGTCAGCACCGCCGACAGCGTCAGAAGGCAAGCCCCAGCAATTCGTTTGTCTAATCCAATCATGAGCTTGCCGGCAGTTCCTGAACCTTTACTGCGGCTGAATATAACAGTCTGATGACGGGATGGGCAGGGGGCCCTAGCGACGGCGCCGCGGCGGCGGCCGGCGCCCCCCGCCGCTGCCCCCGCGCGGGTGGCGGCGCGGTTGGTGCGGAGGGGCGACGTAATCGGTCGCGATCAGCTCGTGTCCGTTGACCATCGCCGGGATGCGCGCGCCGATGTACTTCTCGATTTCCGGCAGCGAATAGACCCAGGTTTCGCAGCACAACGAGATGGCGTCGCCGGACGCGCCCGCGCGCGCGGTACGGCCGATGCGGTGCACGTAATCTTCCGGGTCCTGCGGCAGATCGTAGTTCACGACCAGCTCGACCGCCGGGATGTGCAGGCCGCGGGCGGCGACGTCCGTCGCCACGAGTACCGGCAGTTTGCCGCTGGTGAATTCCTCCAGCAGCCGCAGGCGCGTGCCCTGGGAAACATCGCCCGACAACACGCGGGCGTCGAAGCCATTGAGGCGCAGCGTGCGTTCCAGCTCCTCGGCCTCTCGCTTGGTGTTGATGAACACCATGGTGCGCGCAGATTTCTGGTGGCGCAGCAGGCCGACCAGCAGCGGTCGCTTCTCGTCGTTGGCGACATGAATCATCTGCTGGCGAACCCGCTCGGCTGTGACCTGTTCCGGCTCGATCTCGATTTTCTGCGGGCTGTTCATGTGCTCATAGGCAAGCTCCAGCACCCGCTGCGACAGCGTTGCCGAGAACAGGTAGTTCTTCCGCTGGGTGGCCGGCGGCATCTTGCGGATCAGGTAGCGGATGTCGGCAATGAAGCCGAGATCGAACATGCGATCCGCTTCATCCAGCACCAGGACCTCGATGTGCTTCAGCGTGTAGGTGCCCTGCTTGAAATAGTCGATCAGGCGACCGGGCGTGCCGATCAGGATGTCCAGGCCGGCCTCGATGCTGGCGCGCTGCAGCTCATAACCAGCGCCGCCGTAGCACACGGTCATTCGCAGCCCCGTGGCGGCCCCCAGCGCGACCGCGTCCTTGTGGATCTGCACCGCCAATTCGCGGGTCGGGGCCAGCATGAAGGCGCGGGGCTGCCGGCCGTCATCTCCAGGCGCACGCGGGTTCGTCAGCAGCTGGTTCATGGCCGCGAGCAGGAAGGCCGCCGATTTGCCGGTGCCGGTCTGGGCTTGGCCAGCCAGATCCTCGCCGTTCAGTGCCTTGGGCAGCGCGGCCGCCTGGATGGGCGTGCAGTGGGTATATCCCAGCCGCTCCAGCCCCTCGAGCAGGCTCGGGTGCAGCGGCAGGTCCGAAAAGCGGACGGTGGAAAGATGATCAGGTTGCATGCGCGTCAGGTACAAATAGGGGGAAGCGCTCTTGCAAGGAGCGGACGATTCGGCTGAAATAGCACCATCACTGGCTGGGCGGCGACCAAACAGAACGCCGCAGACTCCTCAGCCGAGCGATTTCCCCGTCGTTCCATTTCATTCTAACGATCTGCGGTTTCGTTTGCGCGCCTTGGATGCGTGCGCTCGACCCCCATCTTTCTGAGCCCGCGGGTTTTTCCCGTGCTCACCCTTACCGAGGTCTTCACATGAGCGAACACATTTCGGCCGTCACCGACGCGAGCTTTGCCCAGGACGTGGTCCAGGCCAGCAGCCAGCAGCCCGTGCTGGTGGATTTCTGGGCGGAATGGTGCGGCCCGTGCCGCATGATTGCGCCGATCCTGGAGCAGGTCGCGGGCGAGAACGTCGGCAAGCTCAAGGTCGTGAAGCTCAATGTCGATGAGAATCCGCAGACGCCGGCCAGCTTCGGCATTCGCGGCATTCCGACACTGATCCTGTTCAAGAACGGCCAGCCGGCCGCCACCCAGGTGGGCGCTGTGCACAAGGCCCAGCTGACGGCGTTTGTCGCCCCCCACACTACCGTCGCCTAAGTCGTTACCCATGAATAACCGTCGCCGCTTCCACCGTGGCAAAAACCAGAACCGTCAGGGGGGCCAGGGAGGCAACCAAGGCGGCAACCAGGGTGGTAATCACCAGGGCGGCAACCATCGTGGCAATGGAAACCAGGGCAATGGATTCCCTGAGGACATCCAGCCTTACGACGTCGAGGGCGGGGACGAGGGCGCGGACTACGCGCTGAGCGCCGAGGCGCACTCGGAGCGCATGCCTGCCCCGCAGATGAGCGAGGACGGCAGCGAAGACGAGAACGGCGTTCCGCGCGATCCGGCGGTCCCGCAGGAACCGCCCAAGATCGTGCGCGTGCCCGATCTCAAGCGCATGACCGCGGCTGAACTGCTCGAACTGGCGGAGTCGCAGGGTCTGGATAACGTCGCCCGGATCAAGAAGCAGGATCTGATCTTCCAGATCCTGCGTGCGGGTGCGCGTCGCGGCGAGCACATTTACACCGAGGGCGTGCTGGAGATCATGCAGGATGGCTACGGCTTCCTGCGCGGCCCTGACAGCTCCTACCTCGCGGGGCCGGATGACGTGTACATCTCGCCATCGCAGATTCGCCGCTTCGCGCTGCGCACCGGCGATACCATCGCCGGACGCGTGCGCTCGCCGAAGGACAACGAACGCTACTTCGCGCTGCTCAAGGTCGATACGATCAACTACGAGCCGCCGGAGGTCAGCAAAAAGAAGGTCAACTTCGAAAACCTGACGCCGCTGTTTGCCGACGAGCAGTACAAGATGGAGCGCGGCAACGGCACGACCGAAGACATCACCGCGCGCGTCATCGACCTGGTCGCGCCGTTCGGCAAGGGCCAGCGCGGCCTGATCGTCTCACCGCCCAAGGCGGGCAAGACCATCCTGATGCAGAACGTCGCGCAGTCGCTGGCGGCGAACTACCCCGATGCCTACCTGATCGTATTGCTGATCGACGAGCGTCCGGAAGAAGTCACCGACATGCAGCGCACGGTGCGCGGTGAGGTGGTGGCCTCGACCTTCGATGAGCCGGCCAGTCGTCATGTGCAGGTCGCGGAAATGGTGATCGAGAAGGCCAAGCGCCTGGTCGAGCACAAGCGCGATGTGGTCATCCTGCTGGACTCGATCACGCGCCTGGCGCGTGCCTACAACACCGTTGCGCCGTCCTCGGGCAAGGTGCTCACTGGTGGTGTCGACGCCAACGCCCTTCAGAAGCCCAAGCGCTTCTTCGGTGCGGCCCGCAACATCGAGGAGGGTGGATCGCTGACGATCATCGCCACCGCGCTGGTCGAGACCGGCTCGAAGATGGACGAGGTCATCTACGAAGAGTTCAAGGGTACCGGCAACATGGAACTCCACCTGGAGCGCCGCATCGCCGAGAAGCGGGTATTCCCGGCCATCAACATCAACCGGTCAGGCACCCGCAAGGAAGAGTTGATGATGGATGCCGCCGATCTGCAGAAGGTCTGGATCCTGCGCAAGGCATTGCACGATATGGACGAGATCGCCGCCATGGAACTGCTGTTCGATCGCATGAAGCAGACCAAGACCAATGCCGCTTTCTTCGATTCGATGAAGCGAAATTAAGGTCTGAGCCGCACAACAAAAAAGCGCCGAAAGGCGCTTTTTTGTTGATCGCAGCTTTCTTCAAACTATTCGCGTGCAATGGCGCGATACCCGATGTCCTTGCGGTACTGAGCGCCATTCCACTGAATCTGTTCGACGGCGGCATAGGCAATGGCCTGCGCGTCGCGCACGCTGGCGCCCCTGGCGACGACGCACAGCACGCGACCGCCACTGGTGACGATCTGGTTGTCCTTGAGCGTCGTGCCGGCATGGAAGACTTTTGCCGCGCCGAGGTTTGCGTCGAGGCCGGTGATCGCGTCGCCCTTGCGCGGTGTCCCTGGATACCCGGCCGCCGCCATCACGACGCCGAGCGTCGGCTGCGGATTCCACTGTGGCTGCACGGCATCGAGACGGCCATCGACGGCGGCTTCGAGCAGGTCGAGCAGATCAGAGTCGAGACGGAACAGGATCGGCTGCGTTTCGGGATCCCCCATGCGCACATTGAATTCCAGCGTGCGTGGCGCGCCATCACGATTGATCATCAGGCCGGCGTAGAGGAAGCCGGTGAACGGCGCGCCTTCGGCGGCCATTCCTCGCAGTGTGGGTTCGATGATGTCGCGACAGGCCCGCGCGTGCACCTCCGCCGTGACCACCGGCGCCGGCGAGTAGGCCCCCATCCCGCCGGTGTTGGGGCCGGTATCCCCGTCGCCGATGCGCTTGTGATCCTGCGAGGTCGCCATCACTACATACTGCTGACCGCTGGCGACGACGATGAAGCTGGCCTCCTCTCCATCCAGAAAATCCTCGACCACCACGCGCGCGCCGGCCTGGCCGAGCATCGTGCCGCCGAGCATGTCGCGGGCTGCCGCCTGCGCCTCTTCGATGGTCTGCGCGACGACAACCCCTTTGCCGGCGGCCAGGCCATCGGCCTTGACCACGATGGGCGCGCCACGCTGCCGAATGTAGGCGCAGGCGGCTTCGGCCTCGGTGAAGACCTGGTACTGGGCGGTAGGGATCTGATGCCGTGCGAGAAAGTCCTTGGTAAAGGCCTTCGAAGCTTCCAGCTGTGCCGCATTGCGCCGTGGCCCGAAGATGCGCCGGCCGTCTGCCTGAAAGGCATCGACAACGCCCAGCGACAGCGGGGCTTCGGGGCCAACGACGGTGAAGTCGATGTGCTCGTCCTGTGCCAGGCGCAACAACCCGGCAACGTCCTCGGCTGCCACAGCGACGTTGCGGCACTTGGCCTCCCGCGCAGTGCCGGCGTTGCCGGGCGCAACCAGGACTTCGGCGACGCGTGCCGATTGCGCCAGCTTCCAGGCCAGTGCGTGCTCGCGACCGCCGCTGCCGATCACCAGGAGCTTGAGTTGCGTCGACATGCGGGCGTTCCGTCCGATCAAAAAGGGGCGACAGGGTAGCGAATACGGCGCGCAAACAAAAACCCCGCGCCGTAGGGCGCGGGGCCTGGAATCCAGCGCGGTAAGGTCTAGCGGAGGATCAGATTCGCACCGTCGACGCGGACCTTGGTGCCAACCTGCAGGCCGCCCAGATCGACGACATTGATCATGCGCGAGCTGCCATCGTCCATGCTGACCGTGACATCGTAGGTGTTGCTGGCGCGCACCTGCTTCTCGATCTGGTGCCCGGCAATCGCGCCGGCAATCGCACCTACAGCGGTGGCGACGTCCTTGCCGCGTCCGCCGCCGAACTGATGCCCGGCAACGCCGCCGGCAATGGCACCAGCGGCTGCGCCGGCGCCCGAACCCTGACCCGCCTGGCGGACCTCGACGATGTTGGACACGGTCCCGCAGTCCGCGCACACCACCGGCTTCGGCGCCGGAGCCTGATAGACGGGCTTCGGCTTGGGCTTGGCCACGGGGGCCGGAGCCGGAGCGGGTTCTGCGACGGGTGCAGGTTCTGGCGCGACCGATGCCGGCTCGGCGGCAGCCGGCGTCTCAGCCTGCGGCGCCGGCGGATCGTTCGGATCGGGCGCGCAACCTACGATCAGCAGGGCCAGCGCAGCGGCACACAGGCTTTGATGCATTCGATTGAAGTTCAAGACACGCTCCCTCAGGTTTTATGGCCCGCAGTCTAGGCGGATCGGCTTAGCCGGGGCTGAATAGGCGCTCGGTCAGCAGCAGGCTGATGACCAGCGCGCCGGCGTAGAACACGCTGACCCCGAGTGCGCCCAGCAACCGGATTGCCGGCCCAGCGCTGCGCAGCGAGCGATAGGCGGTCAACGTCATCAATCCGAGCAGCACCTCTGGCAGCAGCGTGTAGACGGCAACGCCGTAGACCAGCCACACATTCTGGCCGTGCCAGAGACGCAGCGGTCGCGCCGCCCACTCCCAGAACGTGAAGACCAGCAGGGACAGCAGCCCCATCGTCAGATAAGGGCGGCGGGAAGACTGCGCGATCAGCACCAGTGGCAGTAGCGCCATCAGCCACATGCCCATGAATGCCACTGGAACGGCACCCCCGATGCGGGGCGACCCGTGATCCGGGAACACGAGGGTGCGCGTGACCTCCACCAGTACCCAGTCCGGCACGACCTGCGCGCAGGACAGCGGCAGCAGAAACAGCCACAGCCAGAGCCACTCCGTGTGCCCGCGCACCAGCGCCCAGGCCGGCAAGGCCAAGTTGTAGCCGATCACCAGCCACAGCAGGGTCCAGCCGTAGGCCGCGCCCTGCGCAAGGTACAGCGCAGGCAGCGCAACGAGAAAGAAAGCGAGGTGAAACCAGAGTGCTTCGCGCACAGCGGTATGCATGATCGTCCCTGATAGCGGATCCCGTTCCGGTGGAGCACCGGAGGGTGGCCGACCGTCCTGCGGCTGGACCGACTATATAAACCGGGGTGCGCGCAGGCAACCGCGGGCCGATCAGGACAGCGACGAGAGCTTGGCGCTGGTGACCGACAGCCGGTAGATCAGGGTTTGGGTGAAGACCTTGTAGAAGCGCAGCTGGCAATCGGTCGATACCTGCTCCAGCACGGTTGCATTGATCTTCAGCGCCAGTACCTGTGTCGCCGCCACGACGCTGGCCGTGCGCCGCACGGCGCTGAGAAAGGCAAACTCGCCGACACAGTCGCCGCGCTCCAGCCGATGGAGCAGCTTGCCGGCCTTGCTTACCTCCGCGCTGCCCAGCGCGATGATGAAGAAGGCATTGTCGATCGCGCCTTCCTCGATGATTTTCTGGCCCGGGGCGTAGGTGGTCATCGCGCTGGCGTTGAGAATTTCATCGACATCGCCATCGCTGAACTGCGAGAAGAAATGCAGTCGGCGCAGGGAATCGCGCGACTCGCGGCGCGCGATCTGTGCGCCTGCCAGGCGCAGCTGGTCGAACTGACGGATCAGCGCGGTCGCCAGCTCCTGGCCGGACGCAAAGCGCTGGGAGGGTTCCTTGCGCAACAGCCGATCGACGATGTCGGAGACGGCATCCGGCACGTCTGCACGCAGGCTGCGTATGCGCGGTGCTGGCTGGGTGCGGATCGCGGCAAACAGGGCTTGCATATCGGTCTGCGCGAAGGGGGGGGTGCCGGTAAGCAGCTGGAACATCACCGCGCCCAGCGCATACAGGTCGGTGGCGGGCCCCAGTGTTTCGCGGCGGACCTGCTCCGGGGCCATGTACAGCGGTGAGCCGACCACTCCTGTCTGCGGCGTCTGACTGGCGAGGGACGCGATCTCGGCGATTGAAAAATCCATCAGCTTGGGCACACCCTCGCGCGTGACCATGATGTTGCTCGGCTTGATGTCGCGATGCAGAACGCCGCGCGAATGCGCATAGTCGAGTGCCTTGGCGCACTTGAACGCGATATCGATCACCCGCTCGACCGAGGCGCGCGGACCCTTGCCGCGGCAGAGCGGCAGCAGGGTGTCGCCGTCGACGAACTCCATGACGATATAGCTGAGGTCGCCTTCGACACCGGCGTCGTAGAGCGAGACGATATGCGGATGCTGCAACATGCCGGCAGCGCGGGCTTCTGCAAAAAAGGTGCGCTCGTCATTGCTGCCGGTGCGCAGCATGCTGTCGGCGATCGCCACCTTGACCGCGACCTCGCGCTGTACGAAGGGGTCGAACCCGCGATACACGACGCCACAGGCACCACGACCGATCTCGCCGCGTAGTTCGTACTTGCCGACCTTGTGAACGCGGTGTGCCGGCGGGCGCCCGCCGCCTTCGCCCGGTTCGGTGACCTGCAGATCAGTGCCCATGCGCGATTCGCCGTTGCCCCCGCCGCCGGCAGGATAGCAGGGCACCATCCGGATCGAGTCGCGGGCTCAAGGGGCGCTGCGCAGACGATCGTGAAAGGCGAGCAGCGCGCGCAGGGTCTGATCCGGCGCTTCAACCTGCGGGTAGTGGCCGATGTGGTCGAGCGAGACGATGTCCGGATTCGGGACCAGCTCCCGGTAGCGCGCGGCCATGTGTGCACCCGACACGGGGTCCACCGGGCCGTTGATCAGCCGCAGTGGCACCGGCGTCTGCGTCAGTGCGCCGACCCAGCGGCTGCGCTGTTGGCGGCGCTCGTCGATGTAGCGGATCAGCCCGCGCATCGCGAGTGCGCCGCCATCGGCGGAGACCAGCGTCCAGAAATCATGCATCTCGATCTCGCTGGGGCGGGTCTGCGGGCCGAAGACCTCCCCGAAGGCCTTGGTGAAGCGGCGCTCGTGCATCAGTCGCGCCATGAGGCCTCCCAGCGGACTGCGCAACAGCCGCTGCGAAAAGGTCGGGTGATGCGTTTCCGGGAACAGCCCGCCGTTGAGCAGGGTCACCGACGCCAGCGCGGGCATGCCGGCGGCCCGTTCCAGATCGCGCGCCAGCAGCTCCTGCGCGACGCTGACCCCGTAGTCATGTGCGAGGACGTGGACCTGATCGATGCCCAGATGGGCGAGCAGGGCCACGCACAGGTCGGTCTGCTCCATCAGCGAGTACCGATGGCCACGCGGCTTGGGCGAGTACCCGAAGCCGAGCAGGTCGGGCGCGATCAGTCGTGGAAAGCGCTTCTGCAGCCCGGGCCACATCGAGACCCAATCCCAAGACGAGGTCGGGAAGCCATGAATCAGCAGCAGCGGCAGCCCGGGCACCTCGCTGCGCGCCTGCTGATAGAACACGGCATGGCCCTGGAAGTCGAAGCGCTGTCCGGTGTCCTGCCAGCGAGTGAGATTCACGTTCGCGCACTCCGGTCCAGAAACTCGGCCGCCTGCGCCAGGGCGCGCACACTCTCGGGCATCTTGCCGGCAAACAGCTGCCAGACATGGAACAGGCCCGGCCATACCTGCAATGTCGCATGGCCGCCGGCCTGCCGCACGGCGACCTCGAGTCGGCGCGAATCATCGAGCAGGATCTCGCGGTCGGTGACCTGGATCAGCAGGGGAGGCAGGTCATGCAGGTCGGCAAACAGTGGCGAGGCCAGCGGATCGCGCAGGTCGCCGTCGGTGCCGACGTAGTCACGCGCGGCACCCTTGAGGCCGCGCACCGTCAGCATGGCGTCGTCATCGACGGTGCGGGCTGACGCGCTGTCGATCGTGAGATCCAGCCACGGCGAGAACAGGACCAGCGCCGCGGGGGGGGGCAAGCCGGCATCGCGCACGCGCAACGCCGTGGCCAGCGTCAGGCCTCCGCCAGCGGAGTCGCCCGCGATGACGATCTGACCGGGGGCGTGACCTTGCTCCAGCAGGGCGCGGTAGGCGTCGAGCGCATCCTCCTGGGCGGCAGGGAAGCGGTGTTCAGGCGAGAGCCGGTAGTCGATCACAGCCACGCGGGCCTGCCACTGCTGCACGATGCGACTGGTGAGATCGCGGTACATGCGGGGTGAGCCGACGATGTACCCGCCGCCATGCAGATACAGCACGGTTCGTTTGGGGGTCACGCAGCTGTTGCTGATCCATTCGCCCGGGACCCCGCGCAGGGTCGTGGCCTCGACCCGGGTGCCCAGCAGCGGCAGGCGGATCAGGCTGCCCAGGGCTTCCAGCCGCCGACGGCGGACGGCCGCGGGCTTCGGGCTGTTGAGAATGGCGCCAACGGTACGGTGCACGAGTTGACGGATCAGGTGTGCACGCAGGGAGGGGGGCGTAGTGTTCATGGCGGAAGGATAGCGGCATGGCGCGTGGCCTTCATTGGGTACACTGCCACGCATGCTCACTCGACCGTTTGCTGCGCTTCTGGCTGCCGTCGCGGCCGGTTCGCTGCTGATCGCTTGCGATCGCTCGTCGCCGATGGACGCAGCGGTGTCGCCCGATGTGGCGCCTGCCTGCGGCCCGGGAATGCCGGCTCTGGTGTTTACCGGCAGCGTACTGCCGGCCGATGCCCGGACTTATCACCTGCAACCGTTCGCCGTCGTGCCGGGCACCGGCCGTGTCGAGGTGGCCTATGGCTGGAGCGACAGGCCCGGATTGCCTTCAACCCCGCTGACGGCCACGACGCTGGATCTGGGGCTCTGGGATCAGGACGGCTACCGCACGCCGGCCGGATTCCGGGGCTGGTCGGGTTCGCGGCAGGGTCGCATCGACCGTGACCAGGCGCCGGTCTTTGTCGAGGCCGCCCGCGCCGAGCGCGGCTACGTGCCGGGACCGATCGAGTCCGGCGTCTGGTACGCCGAGCTGGGTTTTGCCGCCCTCGCGCCGCAGGGAGCCGACTGGACCCTGCGCGTCGAGTGCAAGACGGGCAGCGGCGGCCGTGCCGTCGACGATCCGGTCGAAGGCGGTCATGTCGCGCGTGTCATCCCTGGCTGGTACCACGGGGACTTCCACATGCATGGATATCACTCACTGCCCGATGGTCCGCAGGCCGAAGATTTCGTGGCGCAGGCGCGCGCGGCACGGTTGGATTTCCTGATGGTGACCGACTACGTGACCTCGCAGCATTGGCGCGAGCTGGGCGCGATGCAGCGTGCGAACCCCGATCTTCTGATCTGGCCTGGGCGCGAAGTGATCACCTATTTCGGGCACGTCAATACGCATGGTGAGACCCCGTCGGTCATCGAGTATCGGCACGGGTTCGAGGACGTCAACCTTGCCGAGATCCAGCGCCTCGCAAAGCGGGACGATGCACTGTTCCAGGTCAATCATCCGACGCTGTTCCCGCCACCGCTGTTCTCCAATTTCTGCCGCGGCTGCTATTTCGAACTGGGCGACGAGATTGACTGGTCGCAGGTCGACACGATCGAGATCCTGACCGGTCCGGTCCTGGCGACCGCGGATGACCTGGGGTTGCCGTTGCCGTTGCCCGTGGCTGTCGAGCAGCCGTTCATGCTCACCGCCATCGCCCTGTGGGAGGATCGTCTGCGCCGCGGCTACAAGATCACGGCGGTCAGCGGCTCGGATTCAAAAGGGGTCGAAGACAGTGATGCCGATCGTGAGCGCAAGGGCTATGGGTCGTCGGCGACCGCGGTCTATGCCGACGCGCTGTCGCGTGCGGCGCTGAAGCAGGCGATCCGTGCCGGCCATGCGTATGTGCGGACCCGCGGCGTTGCCCGCAGTCCGGCACTGACCTTCGAGGCGCGTACGGCCGATGGACAGACGGGAATTTTCGGCGACACATTGACGGTGTCCGGCCAGGAGCCGGTCACGCTGACGACGACCGTGACTGGCGGCCAGAACCAGGTCCTGAGCTACCTTCGCAACGGGCTCACGGTGCTGACGGTTCCGATCACCGCGGACCCCTTCACGCACGAATTTTCCGGCGCGACCCGCCAGCCGCTGACCGAGGGACCGCTGGGAACCTTCTGGCGCGTCGAGACCCGTGACCTGCAGTCGCGCACGACGATCGGCAACCCGGTGTTCCTGAAATCTCCGGCTGACTGATGCCCGTGATGCACGCGGGCATAATGCGGGTTCCGAGCGCCCGCCCCGAGCCATGACCGTTCGCTACACCGTTACTCCCGCACACCCTCGCGAGCACCTGTTCAGCGTTCGCTGCGAGGTGGTCGATCCCGACGCCGACGGGCAGGTGTTCCGGCTGCCGTCGTGGATCCGTGGCAGTTATCTGGTCCGTGATTTCGCCAAACACGTGGTGTCGCTGCGTGCATCCAGCCGCGGCGTGCCGGTGTTGATCGAGCGCCTCGACAAGCGCAGCTTCCGGTGTGCTGCGGTTTCCGGTGAGTTGCACCTCGATTACCTGATCTACGCCTTCGACGAGTCGGTACGCAAAGCCTGGCTGGATCTGCGCCGCGGGTTTTTCAACGGCAGCTCGTTGTTCTACTGCCCGCAGGGTCGCGAGCGTGCGGGCTTCGAGGTCGTGCTGGTGCCGCCCGCCGATCCGGAGTGTGTGGGCTGGCGCGTCGCTACGAGTCTGGCCGCGGTGTCGGTGGATGACGCAGGCTTTGGCCGTTACGCGGCTGCGGATTATGAAGAGCTGATCGACCATCCCGTCGAACTTGGCGGGTTCGAGCGGCTGGATTTCGACGTCGATGGCATCCCGCATGCGCTGGTGCTGTCCGGTCGCGTCGAACTGGATCGTGCCCGCGTGCAGCGCGATCTCACAAAGATCTGTCACGTGCAGCGCGAGTTGTTCGGCCAGGAGCCTGCGCTGTCGCAGTACCTGTTCTTGACCCATGTCGTGGCCAGCGGGTATGGCGGGCTGGAGCATCGCAGTTCCACCGCGTTGATCTGCGGTCGCGGCGACCTGCCGCGCGAGGGCGATGCGCGCCTGACGCGCGACTATCGCGGCTTTCTCGGGCTGTGCAGCCACGAATATTTCCATCTGTGGAACGTCAAGCGCATCGTCACGGAACGCTTTCTGGAGTCCGATCTCGGTAGCGAGGCCTATAGCCGCGACCTGTGGCACTACGAGGGGCTGACGTCGTACTACGACGACCTCTTCCTGCTGCGCGCCGGGATTCTCGACGCCGAGATGTATCTCGATGTGCTCGCCGAGAATGCGACGCGCCTGGAGCGCATGCCGGGCCGCCACCAGCAGACACTGGCCGACGCCAGCTTCGAGGCCTGGATCAAGTACTACCAGCCGGACGAGAACACGCCGAATCAGGCGGTGAGCTACTACATCAAGGGTGCCCTGGTGAGTCTGTGCCTGGATCTGCTGCTGCGCCGGGACTCGACGATCACGCTGGACGACGTATTGCGCGCGCTGTGGCGAGACTATGGCGCCCGCGGTGTCGGGGTGCCCGAGGGAGGACTCGAGCGACTGGCGCAGGCCTTGTCCGGCCAGGATCTGCGTGCCTTCTTCGACCGCGCCTTGCGCTCCACGGACGAGCTGCCGCTGGCGGCGCTGCTGGCCGATTTCGGCGTGTGCGCGCAGCGGCGCGTGGCGGTTTCGGACGGTGATGTGGGTGGGCGCGTCAGCGGCGCGCCGCTGACGGTCACCCTGGGATGCAAGCTGCGGCCGGGCGAGACGCGTGTGGCGCAGGTGCTCTCGGGCAGCGCGGCGGCCCGTGCGGGGCTATCGGTCAACGACCATCTGGTCGCCCTCGACGGATGGCGCCTCACTGCGGCCAACTGGGCGGGCCGCATCCAGAACCTGAAGGTCGGGCATCGCTATGACCTGCATGTCTTCCGCAACGAAGAGTTGCTGCAGCTTTCGCTGCAGGTCGACGCGCCGGTTGCCGATACCTGGACGCTGATGCTCGATCCGCAGGCGGATGCTGCGGCTTGTACGCGGCGTCGTGCCTGGCTGGGGGTGTGATGACGGATCTCCTGATCAAGGCGGTCGTGGCCTACGCGCTCGGGACGATCATGGGTGGGCAGGTGATCGGTGCGCTGCGTGGCGGCATCGATCTGCGTCGGCAGGGCAGCGGCAACGTGGGGGCAACCAACGCGCTGCGAACGCAGGGGGCGTTGTTTGCCCTGGGGGTGCTGTCGATCGACGTACTCAAGGGCGTCCTGGCAGTGCTGCTGGTACCGCAGTGGGGCGTGCCAGGCGTCGCGTCAGCCTCGCAGGCGCTCGCACCCTATGTCTGTGGCCTGGCCGTGGTGCTCGGACACTGTTACCCGGTCACCTATGCCTTCAAAGGAGGCAAGGGCGTGGCCACACTGGCCGGCGTCTATGGCGCCGTGCTGACCCCGGCGCTTCCGTGGATGCTTGGCGCTTTCGTATTGACCGTGATGTTGACGGGCTATGCGAGCCTTGCCACGCTGATGGCCACCCTGATCGCCTTGCTGTTCGTGACCTGCTTCAGCAGCGCCGGATTCTTCTCGATGCTCGGCGGCTTCACGCTGGCGATGGCGCTGCTGGTCTGCTGGAAGCATCGCGACAACCTGCGGCGCCTGGTTGCCGGAACCGAGCATCGATTCGAGAAAGCACGGGTGCTGGGTCGATGGCTCAGCCGCTGACTGAAGCCGAGCAGCTCGCGCTGCTCGATCGTCTGGCCGATGGTCAGTGGCACTCGGGCGAGGCGCTGGCCGCGGGCTTCGGGATCGGCCGCGCAGCGCTGGCCAAGCGCATCGACCGCTTGCAGGACTGGCAACTGGCCGTGGAATCCCGGCAGGGCCTCGGGTATCGCCTGAGCGCGTCGCTGGAACGGCTGGACGTCGCGGCGCTGGCCGCCGCCGTGCCGGGTCTCCGCGTCACCGTGCTGCCCGTGACCGATTCCACCAACAGCCGCCTGCTGGAAGCCGATGCGGAGCGGGATCCGCAGGCCTTGCTGGCGGAGTTTCAGACCGCCGGCCGCGGGCGTCGCGGTCGCGGCTGGGCGTCTCCGTTCGGCGCCAACCTCTATTGCTCGGTTGCCTGGTCGTTCCCGGCATGGCCGCCGCAGCTGACCGCGTTGCCGCTGGCGGTCGGGGTGGCCTGCGCACGCGCGATCCATGCCCAGGGCCTGCCGGAGCTGCGGCTGAAGTGGCCGAATGATCTGCTCGTCGATGGCCGCAAGCTGGGCGGCATCCTGCTGGAGCATCGTGGCGAGGGCGGCGGTGGCTGTCGCGTCGTGATTGGCATCGGCATCAATCTGCGCATGTCGAACGAGCATGCGCAGGAGATCACGCAGCCCTGGATCAATCTCGATGCCGCCCTGGCGGCGCGCGGACGCGCGCCCGTGTCGCGCAACGCGCTGGCCCAGGCCCTGCTGCGTGAGCTTGATGCGTTGCTTCGAGCCTATGCGACCCAGGGTTTCGAGCCGCTGGCGGCCGCCTGGCAGCGGCTGGACCTGCTACAGGATCAGGCGGTTCGCGTACAGGCCGGCGAGCGCGTGATCGAGGGCGTCGCACGCGGCATCGATGCGCAGGGCGCCTTGATGGTCGATGCCGCCGGGCAGCGACACCATCTGAACGCCGGCGAAGTCAGTCTGAGGCTGGCATGAAGCTGTTGATCGACATCGGCAACACGCGGCTGAAGTGGGCGTTTGCCGACCGCGAGGATGTCCCGGAAGCCACTGCAGTGCTGCATGAGGGCGAGCCGGCGCGGATCCTGGCGCAACTGCCGGCGCATCCGGTCGACTCCGTCTGGATCGCACAGGTCACTGGCGCGCAGCACGAAGCGGCGCTCGATGCCGCCGTGCGCTCGCGATATGGCTGTTCGACGCACTACGCGCGCAGCACCGCGCGGTGGCGCGAATTGCAGAGCGGCTACGCAGAGCCGGAGCGTCTCGGGGTGGATCGCTGGCTGGTGATGATCGCGGCCTGGGCGCGGTACCGCTCGGCGTTCTGCGTCGTTGATGCCGGTACGGCGCTGACCGCCGATGCCGTGGACGATCGCGGGCAGCATCTCGGCGGCTTCATTGCGGCCGGACTGCAGACCCAGCAGCACGCCACCCTTGGCGCCACCCGCTTTGCAACCCGCGACAGTGTGCCCCGCTATGACGCGGGTCTGGGTCGCGATACCGAGGCCTGTGTGCGCCAGGGCGCCATGCTGGCGTGTCTGGGTGCGATTGATCGCGCTGGCGGGCAGGCCGGTGCGCAGGCCGTGCGGCTGATGACCGGCGGCGATGCCCGCCTGCTGCTGCCGTATCTGTCGGCCGGATGGCAGCATCGTCCGAATCTGGTGCTCGAAGGGTTACTGGCGCTGGCGGCCGACCGCTCGTCCGCTGTCACCGACCGCTGATTCCGGCTTGTCGGTTGCCTGAACCCGCTGGGCGGCTTGGGCCGCTCCGGCGACCGGTGGCGCTCCATGCTCTGTCCCGCAACGTCAGTGCGACTGACGAACACGGTGCGGAGCAAGGCGGGGCATTCGATGATCAGGCGCAGGGCGGGCACAACAGGGCAGGGCAGCCAGCGCGGCGCGACCGCGATGGAGTTTGCGCTGGTGCTGCCGGTGTTCTTCCTGCTGTTCTACGGAATACTCACCTATGGTCTCATCTTCCTGATGCGACTGGGCTTGCAGCATGCCGCCGAAGATGGAGCGCGTGCGGCGCTGCGCTATCCCGGGACGGACTGCACGGTTGAATCCCCCTGTGATCCCGATGAACGACTGCGTGCAGCCTTCAACGCGCGCCTGCTGGCGGCCTACACGCAGGCGCGACAGCAATCGCAATGGATGGATGGCCGAGCGGACCTGAATCCGCTGCGGATCTCGTCGCGAATCTGTCCGATCGGAGTGGCCTGCGGGGTCGCCGATGCCGGGGTCCTCGCCTGCGAGGGGCCGGATTGCGATACCGGCGTGCCACCGCCATGCGGTGTCAGTCAGGCCGCCGCCTGCCAGGTGGTGGTAACGGTGATCTATGACTACGACGCAGCTCCCTTCATCCCTCGCGTCCTCGGCTTCGGCCTGGTGACGCCGGCGCAGCTGACCGGGCAGGCGCGTCTGCTGCTCGATGGCCGGGCGTTGTCGTCGTGACGATCCATCGAGTATCCCGGTGCCGTGCGATGCAGTCCGGAGCGGCCGTCGTGGAGTTCGCATTCGTGTTGCCGGTGCTGGTCCTGATTCTGTGGGGCCTGGCCACGTTCGGCAGCCTGTTCTACACGCAGATGACGCTGTCGCGTGCCGCCGCCGATGGCGTGCGCTCGCTGGGGTTTGTCAACGGGCTGTCGGACTTTGACAGCGTTCCGGCGTCCGTGAAAACCACGGTGCAGCTCGAGGTCGTGCAGTCGCTGGCGCTGTCGCTGATTGCGCCACTGGGGCTTGGCGACTACTCCTCGCGTCTGGCCTGGATGGAAGAAAACGTGCTGCCCCAGGTGACGGTCGATCAGGGCGCCTGCGGGGGCGGTGAGGCGGTTGCAGGCGCGCTGCGGGTCCGGGTGGTCTATCCCTACGAGAACCTCCGGATCCTGCCGCCGATCGAGCTGCCGATGATCGGCCGTCTCGACGGCTTTATGCCGCAGACCCTGACCGGCTGCGCGACCGCGCGGCTCTGAGAACGGGACTTTCCCTGTGCCCCTTCGTGCCCCCCCTTCGTTTGCCGGCGCGCACCGTCAGCGTGGCGCGATCATCGTCTTCGCCGCCATGGCCTTGAGTGCCTTGGTGATTCTGGTCTCGATCGCCGATATCGGATTCCTGTACTACTACAAGCGCGAATATCAGAAGGCGGCGGATCTGGCGGCAATGGCCGGTGCGCGCACGATGGTGGGCAGCGGCGGTGCGCCCTCCTGTGACGCGGTCGTGCGTCCGGCGGCGGAATCCAATGCGGCCCAGAATCTGGGCAGCTTGCGGTACATCCTGGAATCTGGAGACGATCGCTTTCGCTGCGGACAATGGAATCCGACGGCATCCACGGCCCTGTTGCGCGTCGACAACACGGCCGATCCGAGTCTGTGGAACGCGGTCTTCGTGACGGTCTCCGGCAGTCCGCCGCGCTTCCTGCCGTTTGTCGACAGCATCACCCTGTCGGCGACCGCGACCGCCGTGGCCAGCGAAGCGCTCGCCTCGCTGCGCATTCGCAGTACCCTGGTCAGCATCGACACCAGCCGGTCGGCCGCCCTGAATTCACTGTTCGGCGGCCTGCTGGGCGGCAATGTCGCGCTGGATGTCGGCTCGTGGAATGGTCTGGTCAATGCCGATATCTCGCTGCTCGATTACCTGGATCAACTAGCCCTTGATCTGGGAATCCAGGCTGGACACTACGATCAGGTACTGGCGACGCAGGCCAGCCTCGGCGAGCTGATGGACGCCGCGATCACGTTGCTGCAACGCGGGCAGGGTACCGGCAGCATCAGTGCTGCGCTGGCGGGCATGCAGACGCTGCAGGCGGCGATCCCCGGGGCCACGCCGCTGATTGCCCTGGGGGATATCGTGTCGGTCGGCAGCGGGGCCCAGACTGCGGGACTGGATGCCGCGCTGCAGGTGTTCCAGCTGGCGCAAGCGCTGGTGCAGGCGGCCAATGCCAAGAATGCGCTGGCAGCGACCGTGAACCTGGGCGCGCTCACCGTGCGGGTACAGGTCATCGAGCCGCCGCAGATTTCGGCGATCGGCAATCCGGAACTGGCGCGGCAGGATCCGGACGGCCCACACCGGATCTACGTCAACACGGCGCAGGTGCGGACGCTGGTCTCGGTGAATCTGCCCGCGTTGTCGGGCGTCACCAATCTGCTCAATTCCGTGCTGAACCTGGCGGCCCCGGTGACGACGCTGCTGAACAACGTACTGTCGCTCAACCTGCAGGCAACGCTGGCGGGACTTGTGGGTTCGCTGCTGGGCATTCCCTACGAAGTGACGGATGTGATGCTGGTGCCCGGCAATCCGCGTATCGACGTCAGCCTCGATGCCGGTGGCGGCGAGGCCAAGGTCACGGACTACGCCTGCGAGGCCGATGGCGAAAAGCGCCTGGAGACCGATGTCGAGACCTCTGTGGCCGATCTGCGGATCGGGCGCATGCAGATCACGCCGGGTCAGCCGGGCTACGTTTTTGGATCCGATGCCCCGCCGTCAGTGGGGCCGGTGCCGCTCGTCGATGTCGGCGTGAAGACCTGCCGCGTGTTCCTGCTGCTGCTCTCGTCCTGCGAGGCGCGCCGGCCCTTCGAGGGCGGCGGCATCGGCATCATGGCGCAGACCACGGTTGCCGGGACGCCTTACAGCCATGTTTATCTGGACCCGCCGGATCTGGGACTGACCCCGGAATACGCGGCGTTCAGCACGCAGAACATTGTCAGCAGCCTGGCCAATACGCTGGGGGGCATCGAGCTGCAGATGTATGGGCCGGCGGCGGGCGGCGGGCTGGGCGGGCTTCTCAATCTGGTGGGCGCCGCGTTCAACACGGTCAAAGGCCTGCTGCAGCCGGTGATCGACAGTGTGCTGTCGCCGCTGCTGGATCCATTGGTCAACACCCTGCTCAGCAGTCTGGGCCTGGATCTCGCGCGGGTGGAGGTTGGCGGCAACCTGACCTGTGGTGGCGGCGGGGCCACGCTGATCAACTGACGGCGTGCTGGGTACACTGCGCGGCCCTTGAGCCGCTTGATGACTGTGACCCTGCCGAACCTGCCGGTGCTGGACGCGCTGCCGCCGCTGCGGGAGGCGCTGGCGCGCGGCTGTGCGGTACTGTCGTCGCCACCGGGATCCGGAAAAACGACGGTCATTCCGCTGGCCCTGCTCGACGAGCCCTGG
>JBEIOK010000128.1:0-7860 GCA_040377605.1 Nevskiaceae bacterium
GACCGCCAGCGGCAAGGGCTCGCCATCTGCACTCACGCCGGCCGTCGAGTAGAGCAGGGCCTCCGCCTCGATCCGGTCTCCATCGTAGATTTCGAAGTCCAGACCGCCGCTGCCCTCGGGCAGCAGTCCCTGCATGAAGGGCTCGGCATGAAAGTTGGCGTTCACCCAGCCGATGTGACGCTGGTCGCGGTACGCGGCCATGAAGGCGATGAAGCCGACCTGCGTCCCGCTTTTCCGCAACAGGCGCAGGCGCGGAGAGAGCACCGCGTCATTCCGGGCCAGCGCCGCTTCCAGCGCGAGGCGACGGCCGACATCGCGCATCATGTCGATACCCAGGGCGCGCTCGTTTTCAGCGGTCATCGGTTCGGTGTAGAACACCGGCGCGTGCACCGCGGGCGTCGTCGGCTGTAGTGGCGGCGGTGGCGCGCGCAGCTCGTAACGCCGGATCACATCGGGGTTCGCGAAGCGCGTCGTCGACTCCTTGCGCACCGCTGCGATGAACGCCGGGAGCTCTTCCGGCATCACTTTTGGCACATAGGTCATCGCGCGGATGCCCGGATACCGCTGATGCAGTTCCAGCTGCGTGACGTACAGGCGCCAGTCCTCGCGGGTGACCTCCGTCGAGGCTTCGATCAGGCCGCGCCCGCCGCGCAGGATCTGCACGTAGGCGTTCATACGCTGTCCGATCGCTGCCTCGATGCGCTGCACTTCGTAGTCGAAGCGCGTCTGCTGGTGCTGGGCAATGACGCGTGCGGTCTGCCACGCCAGCAGCAGGCTGGCCAGCAGCACCAGCAGGCACAGCGCCAGGCTGCGCCGGGCAATGCGGGGCTGCGGCAGGTCAGGCCCCATACCGTGATTCCTTCAGGCGACTCAGCAGCGCGGCATAACAGTCGAGCATCTGCTCGGCATCCGCGACGATCCGGGAGGTCGGCACGTCGCCGGCAACGGACTGCTCGATGTCGGCGCAGTGTTGCGCCAGCGGCTCGGCACCAAACTGCAGCGCCACGCCCCGCAGGTTGTGCGCAATGCGCTTGAGCGACGGACGGTCCTCGCGGGCGGACGCCTCGATGAGGTGCCTGCGCTGTTGTGGCAGGTCGCGCTGCAGGGCCTCAAGCATTTCGATGACCCCATCACGCCCGAAAAGCTGCAGCAGCTCGTCGCAGGTTCCGGCGTTGAACTCACTGTCCGATGTCTTCGCCATGCTCATGCCTGGGTTCATGCGGTTGCTGCGTCGTGCGCAGCGGCGTTGGGGTGATGGGCCGGTTGACCAGAGGTCGCGGGCGCAGGCCTTCGCCGTGATGATCACCGATCCTGGATCAGGATGGCACGGACGGACGGTGGAGCAGCGCCCGATAGGGCCGCAGTGCCGACAGCAGGAGCACGAATCCGATCAGCTGCGCGCCGCCGCAGACCACCAGCATCGACCAGCCCACGGCCTGATCGTTGCCGAACAGATAGTCGGTGCACAGGGCCACGGCCGTGGGGCCACAGCCCAGGCCGATCAGGTTGGTGAAAAACAGGAACAGGGCGGTCGCCTGCCCCCGCATGTTGTCAGGGGCCAGTTGCTGCAGCGCAGCCGCCGCGACACCGGTGGGCATGCCGGCGAGAATGGCGGCGGGCACGATCAGCCACGCGGCCAGCGTGCCGCTCTCCGGAAACACGAAGAGCAGTCCCAGCGGCAGACTCAGTCCGGCGGCAATCGTACCGATCCACATCGGCGCCTCGGGCATGCCACGGCGCTGCAGTCGGTCGGACCACCAGCCGCCGCCGAGCGCGCCGGCGGTGCAGAAGACCAGGATGATCAGGCCGTAGACCAGGCCGAACTGCCCTGCCTCCCACTGGTGCACGCGCACGAAGTACGACGGCAGCCACGCGGACGAGCTGAAGGCCGACATCGACAGGAACGCAAAGCCGAGGTTGTGGCGCAGCAGAACGCCGCGACGTTTCCGGAACGCCACGCGCAGGGCCGCGAACGAGGCGGGTCGATGGCTGGCGCTGCGCGCCGGCTCGCGGATCAACAGCACCAGCAAGCTCATGACGATGCCGATGGCACCAAGGATCAGAAACACCAGCTGCCAGGGTCTCACGGCGTCCAGCAGCGGCAAGACCCAACTGTCCTTGCGATAGGAAAACAGGATGATCGAGCCGCCGAGAATGAACGCCAGGCCAGAGCCGAGATAGACGCCCATCGAGTAGATGCTCATCGCGCGTCCGAGGCGTTCGCGCGGAAAGGTATCGGCAATCAGGGAGTAGGCGCTGGGGCCGAGCACCGCCTCGCCCATGCCGACCCCGATGCGTGCCAGCAGCAGGTGACCGTAGTGCCGGGCGATGCCGAAGGCGGCGGTGGCCAGACTCCAGATCACGACGCCGCCGGCAATCAGGCCGCGGCGGCTGCGGCTGTCGGCCAGGCGGCCTAGGGGAAAGCTGCACAGGGTATAGAAGAGAGCGAACGACAGCCCGAGCAAGAAGCTGATCTGCGTGTCGCTGATACCGAGGTCAGCGCGGATCGGGCCCACCAGCAGGTTCAGGATCTGGCGATCGACGAAAGCCAGCAGGGAGAACAGCATCAGGATACTGACCATCACCCACGGATAGGCTCCGTCCGGGCGAGGGGAGGGGGGTGTCGGAATCATTCGCGCATCATACGGTCAGCGCTTACTGGCAGCCGTCCTGCGCCGATCCCGATCTGGGGGTTCCTCCGGAGGGCGCGCAGCCGGCGCGGTGCTAGGATCAATCGACAGCCGGCCCCGGCGCAGTTCTTGCTCCGGTGAACGGCGGAATTCGTTTTCAGGGAGCGTCAAACCATGATCATCCGTGCCTTGGGCGCTGGCGTTGCCGTGTCCGTTCTTGCCGGTGTTGCGGGCACTGCCGCTGCGGCGGCGTCCGCGGACGCCCAGCGCCTGACCAACTTCGATCGCTACCGGACGGAGCTGCGGGCGCAGGCGCCCCTGCTGGCGACCAAGTCGGCGTACGCCGGGGTGCTGCCCGCGCAGGTCGACACCCGCATGGGCCTGCCGACCTTCCTGTGGGCGCGTCCCAATGACCGCGCGGCCGTCGTCGGTCCGCTGCAGCCGCGGGCGATGCTGGATGCCCGCGCTCGGGATTACCTGCGTCAGCGCGCGGATGAGCTGCAACTGAGCGAGGCCAGCATCGCCAACGCCGAGCTCGTCGAGGCCCAGTACAACGGTCATGGGCCGGCGGTGGTGCGTCTGCGCCAGCGCGTCAACGGACTGCCGGTGTTCAACCGCTGGTTGAACGTGATGCTCGATCGCAGTGGCAAGCCGGTCGCCGTCTCCGGCTATTTTGCGACCGCCACGACGGCTGCGGCGCCAGTCAGCGGATTCCTGACGTCCAGTGCCCAGGCGGTCCTGGCGGCGTGGCAGAACCTCGGCGGCGATGGCCTGACGCTGGATCAACTGGTCTCGACGGGCCTGCGCGGCGGCTATGAATACTTTGAACGGCCACGACTCACGGGCCTGACCGGTCTGGCCCGTCCGCCGCGCGTGCGGCCGCTCTATTACCCGCGCGTCGATCGTCTGGAGCCTGCGTATTACGTGGAACTGTTCGGCACCTCGGCGGGTGCGGGCGATGTCGCGCATGCCGTAGTGGTGTCAGCACACGACGGACAGCCGCTGTTCCGCAAAGATCTGACGGCGGGAGCGGCGTACACCTATCGGGTCTTTGCCGACGAAAGCGGCGAGCAGGCGCCTTTCGACTCGCCGCTGGGCAACGGCTACACCCCCTATCCCGGGGCCGATCCCTTCGATCAGCCGCCGCGCGTGGGCCAGGCATCGACGCTGGTCACGCTGTCGCACGGTCCGATCAGTACCGGGGATCCGTGGATTGCCGAGTCCGGTGTCCAGACCACGACCGGCAACAACGTCGATGCCTACATCGACTCCGGCATCGGCGTGTTTCTGCCGCTGGTGCTGCCCGTGCGCACGCCGGGCGACGGCTTCGTGCCGGGCACGGGCGATGTGCGCGCCACGGCAACGGGTCCCGATACCTTCGACTACGCGATTACCGGCGATGAAGACCCCTCGCACGAGAACGCGATCCTGGCGGCCAACGTCAACCTGTTCTACGTCAACAACTGGCTGCACGACGCCTGGTACGACCACGGCCTCAATGAAGAGGCCGGCAATGCGCAGAACGACAACTTCGGCCGCGGCGGCGTCGACGGCGACGCCCTTGATGTCGAGGGTCAGGATTCCTCTGGCCGCAACAATGCCAACATGGCCACGCCGTCCGACGGCAGCGCGCCGCGCATGCAGATGTACCTGTTCGACGGCGCCTTGCTGGGCGAGGTCACGGTGCTCGACCCAGCGCCGCTGGGGACCTTCAAGTTTTCCGGCGCCAGCTTCGGCCCACAGACCTTCGATCGCAGCGGCGAGGTGGCGCTGGCCAACGATGTCTTCGGGGCGCCGACCGACGGCTGCTCGGGTGTGGAGACGCCACCCGACCCGCTGCTCGGCATCAGCCAGACGATCGCCAACCCGGTGCCGGATCCGCGCCTGTTCGGCAAGATCGCGCTGATCGATCGCGGCACCTGCTCATTCACCAACAAGGCACTGTTCGCGACGCTGTCCGGCGCGATCGGCATGATCATCGTCAACAATGGTGACGGCAATCCGTCGGCGATGGGCAATGCCGATGTGCCGCTGGACATCGTCAGCACCGATCGCGTGTATCAGATCCCGTCCGTGATGATCCGTCGCGATGACGGTCAGGCGCTCAAGGACGCGCTGGCCGCAGGCCAGACCGTGACGATGCGACTGAAGCGGGATCCGAGCATTGACCGGGATGGCACCTTCGACAATCAGGTCATTGCCCACGAGTTCTTCCACTATGTCAGCAACCGCCTGGTCGGCGACGCCTCGGGGCTGTCCAACAACCAGGGCGGCAGCATGGGCGAGGGCTGGAGCGATGTGGCGGCGCTGATCCTGAGTGTACGCACCGAGGACCGCAGCGTGCCTGGCAATGAACGCTGGCAAGGGGCTTACGGCGTCGGCCACTACGCCACCGGCGACAGCTACTTTGCGATCCGCCGCGTGCCGTACTCCACCGACTTTGCCATCAATCCGCTGACCTTCCGTCACGTCGCCAACGGCGAAGCGCTGCCGGATACCGCGCCAGTGGCGTTCGGTGCCGACGGCTCCACCAACGCCGCTGTGCATTCGTCCGGCGAGATCTGGGCCAATGCCGTCTGGAACTGCTATGCCGGACTGCCCAACGATCCGCGGCATGCGTTCGTCGAGGCGCGCAGCCGCATGCAGGACTACCTGATCGCCGGGCTGAAGATGACGCCGGTGGCGCCGACCTTTACCGAGGCGCGGGATGGCCTGCTCGCGGCCGCGATGGCCCGTGACGCGACCGACTTTGCGCGCTGCGCCAACGGCTTCGCGGTGCGCGGCATGGGCAAGAACGCGGTCTCACCGGAACGCGACAGCACGGATCACGTCGGCGTGGTCGAGAACTTCGACGCCTTTGCGCCGCTGCCCGCCGATGAGGTCGGCGGCAGTGAGTCCGACCGCGACGACGCGCGCTTCGGCGGTGCGATCGCGCCGGGCCTGATGCTGATGCTGCTCGCGCTGGGGTTGCTGCGCGCGCGCCGCGATCAGGCCCGTGGCGGACGGGCGAGTCGCTCGGCGATCGCCCGGATCGCCTGCGCGTTGTAGACCAAGCCCATGTGGCTGCCGCGCACCTCGATGTTCTCGGTGTTCGGCGCTTCCGGCTCGCGGCAGCAGCGCCAGGCGACGATGCCGTCGCTGCGGGTGTAGATCGCGGTGCAGGGCACCGGCGGCGGAGCGATGCGCTTGCGGAAGCCCTCCAGGTCGACCTTCACCGGCTTGCCGCGGTTGATGAACTGGAAGATCGGCATCAGGTTATTGGCGTCCGGACGCTCATTGATCGGACTGCCGAGCGTGATGATGCGGCGCACCTGGTGCGGGGCGTGTCGCGCCATCTCGCGCACGTAGACGCCGCCCAGGCTCCAGCCGATCAGGCTGACCGGTCCGTGACGTTCCGCGAGCTTGTGCAGCCGCAGTCCCAGTGCCTGCTTCAAGGCCGGGCGCATGCCGAGATTGCGGCCCTGCTCCCACCCATAGGCGGTGTAGCCGAGGCGGTTGAGCAGCCGCCGCAACGGCGCGGTGGCCAGGTCGCCGGCACCGAAGCCGGGCACGACCATCACCGCATGTCCGTCCCCCGGCGGCAACTGGCTGGCCAGGCGGCTGGCGCCGAGGACATGGCCCGCGAGTTCAGGCCATAACCGGGCCTCCAGCAACAGCAGGTGCGCTGCGGGGCGACGGATGGGGTCCTGCGCAGATGGGTCCGACATGGTCAGGGTCCTCGAAAGCGGTCAGGCCTCATTATCAAGGCTTGCGCGCCCGGCGTGCCTCGGCTTAGTTTGCCGCCCGATCCCCTTCGACTCCGGACCCCGCTCGTGCCGCATTTGATCAACCGTCGTGATCTCGATTTTCTGCTGCACGAACTGCTGGATGTCGGTCAGCTGACGCAGGCGCCGCGGTTTGCCATGCATGACCGCGCGACCTTCGATGAGGTGATCAACGCCGCGCAGCGCCTGGCCGAGGACAAGTTCCAGACGCACGCCGCCAAGCTGGATGCGAATGAACCCGAGTTCGACGGCGAGCGCGTGCACCTCATTCCCGAGGTCAAGGAGGCGCTCGATGCCTACATCGAGGGCGGCTTTCTGTCGGCGGCCTTCGGCACCGAGCACGGTGGCCTGCAGTTGCCGTACACGATTGCGCAGGCGGTCGGGGCGCTGTTTCTTGCGGCCAATCCGGGCACGGCGGGCTATCCCTTCCTGACCGCAGCGGCGGCCAATCTGCTGCGCGCGCACGGCACGCCCGAACAGCAGGCGCGCTACATGAAGCCGATGCTGGCCGGCCGCTTCTTCGGCACGATGTGCCTGTCGGAGCCGCAGGCCGGCTCGTCGCTGGGCGACATCAAGACGCGCGCGGTCCCGCAGGCGGACGGCAGCTATCGCCTCACCGGCAACAAGATGTGGATCTCCGGCGGCGAGCACGACCTGTCGGAAAACATCGTGCATCTGGTGCTGGCGCGGATCGAGGGCGCGCCCGCCGGCGTCAAGGGCATCTCGCTGTTCATCGTCCCGAAGTTCCTCGTCCACGAGGACGGCCGTCTGGGTGCGCGCAATGGCGTGCGCCTGGCGGGGCTCAATCACAAGATGGGCTACCGGGGCACCGTCAACACGGTGCTCAACTTCGGTGAATCACCGTGCGAGGGCTACTTGGTCGGGCAGCCCAACCAGGGGCTGGCCTGCATGTTCCACATGATGAATGAGGCGCGCATCGGCGTCGGCATGGGCGCGGCGATGCTCGGGTACGCCGGCTATCTGTTCTCGCTCGACTACGCACGCAACCGGCCGCAGGGCCGGCCCGCGAGCAACAAGGATCCGGCCAGCAAACCAGTGGCGATCATCGAGCACACGGACGTGCGGCGCATGCTGCTGCAGCAGAAGGCGTATGTCGAAGGTGCGATGGCCCTGTGCCTGTACTGCGCGCGGCTGGTGGACGAAGAAGCCGTGGCCGAAGACGCGACCGCGCGCGAGCGCATTCATCTGCTGCTGGAGATCCTGACGCCGATGGCCAAGGCCTGGCCCAGCGAATTCGGTCTGGAGGCCAATAAGCTCGCCATCCAGGTACTCGGCGGCTATGGCTATACGCGCGACTACCCGGTGGAGCGCTACTACCGCGACAACCGCCTCAACCCGATCCATGAGGGCACCAACGGCATCCAGGGTCTCGACCTGCTGGGTCGCAAGGCGATGATGCAGAACGGTGCCGCATTCCGTCTGTTGCTCGGCACGTTCACCGAGAC
>JBEIOK010000057.1:0-15321 GCA_040377605.1 Nevskiaceae bacterium
CACCGCAAGCAGCATGTTGCGCCACGCGTGATTCAGCGGTGGCCACCACGCGCAGGCCAGAATCGTCAGCATCGCGCCAATGGCCGGTGCCGAGCGCAGAACGCCCAGGCCCTCGGGGCCGACCTTGAGAATGTCCTCGGCAAAAATCGGCAGGATCGCGACCACACCGCCGAACAGCACGGTCAGCATGTCGAGCAACAGCGCATAGAAGATGATCGGCGTGCCGCGCACATAGCGCAGACCCTCGCGCAGGCTGGTCCAGATATCCTCCTGCGGCGCGTCGCTGACCGGCACGGGTCGCGGCCGCACGAACAGCAGCATGGCCTGCGTCCCGAGCATCAGCGCGATGACGACCGTCAGCGTGCCGGCCAGTCCGAGACCCGCATAGATCAGACCGCCGGCCATGGGGCCCACGATCGCGCCCGCCTGCCAGAACGTGCTGCTCCAGGTCGCGCCGTTGCCGTAGATCTCCCGCGGGATCAGGAAGGCGCGCAGGGATGACATTGCCGGTGAGTAGAACCCGCGAGCAAAGCCCAGCACGCCGATCATCGCGTACACCGCGATCAGCCACGCGGTCTGTGACAGCGCTGCCCGCAGCGGCGTCCACGAGATCAGTGCGAGCACGACGGACGCCAGCACCATGACACCGATCGCCACTCGCAGAATGCCGCGCTTCTCGTAGCGATCCGCGGCGTGCCCGCCGAACAGCGCCAGCGAAATGAAAGGGATCGCCTCGGCGAGACCAATCAGCCCGAGCGACAACGGATCCCGCGTGACCAGATAGATCTCGTACGCCAACGCCACCTGCTGGATCTGGATCGCCAGGGTCAGCAGGAGGGCCCCGCCGATCAGCGAAACGAACTCCGGATGGCGCAGCGCGGCATAGGGATCGCGTCTGCTCATTTCGACCCCGATGAGGCCCCGCCTGGCGCGAGGTCTTCAGCCCCGGCCCGGCCCGTCAGGCCGGGCGTTCCCGGGGACGAGTGCCCCCTGGACACTCGGCTGATCCGGCTCACCCGTGCTCCCGGGTCTCGGTGAAGCGGATGTCCGGATTGCGCTCCTGCGCCATGTTCAGATTGACGTTGCTGGACGCCAGATAGACCAGTTGCCCGTAGTGATCCAGCGCCAGGCGCGTGTCGTTCTTGTCACGAAAATCCTTGAGCTTCTTCGGATCGTCGCAGTCGACCCAGCGCGCGGTATGGACCTGCACCGGCTCGAATACGCAGTCGACGCCGTATTCGTCCTTGAGACGGTATTGCACGACATCGAACTGCAGCACGCCCACGGCGCCGAGAATCACATCGTTGTTGGTGATCGGGCGATACACCTGCGTTGCGCCCTCCTCCGACAGCTGATCGAGTCCCTTGTTGAGCTGCTTGGCCTTCAGCGGGTCCTTCAGGATCACGCGGCGGAACAGGTCAGGCGCGAAGTTGGGGATGCCGGTGAAGCGCAGCGCTTCGCCTTCCGAGAAGGAGTCGCCGATCGCAATCGTGCCGTGGTTGTGCAGGCCGATGATGTCGCCAGGGTAGGCCTCCTCCACCGCCTCACGATCGGCGGCCATGAAGACCAGGGCGTTGGAGACGCGCACCGCCCCCCCGAGGCGCACGCTGTGCAGCGTCATGCCCTTGCGATAGACGCCGGAACAGACGCGCAGGAACGCCACGCGGTCGCGATGACGCGGGTCCATGTTGGCCTGGATCTTGAACACCACCCCGGTGAACTTGTCGTGCTCGGGCTGGATCTCGTAGGCCTCACCGCGGAACTGCGCGATGCGCGGCTGCGGAGGCGGTGCCCACTCCGTGAAGCCATTGAGCAGCTCGCGCACGCCAAAGTTGTTGATCGCCGCGCCGAAGAACACCGGCGTCAGCTTGGCCGCGCGGTACTGCTCCAGATTGAACTCGGTCCCCGCCATCTGCAGCAGCTCGATCTCGTCCCGCAGCTGGCGGTAGACACGACCGAAGCGCTCCTCCAGACCGGGCGTCAGCAAACCATCGATGGTCTCGATTTCAGAGACGCGGTGCTTGTCGCCGGAATAGAGATAGAAGCGGTCTTCGAGCAGGTGATAGACACCCTCGAAGTCACGACCCATCCCCAACGGCCAGGTGATCGGCGTGCACTGCAGGCCCAGCACCTTCTCGACCTCGTCGAGCAGCTCCAGCGGCGGGCGGCCCTCGCGGTCAAGCTTGTTGATGAAGGTGACGATCGGGGTGTCGCGCAGGCGGCACACTTCCATCAGCTTGATCGTGCGCGTTTCCACGCCCTTGGCGGCGTCGATGACCATCAGCGCCGAGTCGACTGCGGTCAGCGTGCGGTAGGTGTCCTCGGAGAAGTCTTCGTGCCCCGGGGTGTCGAGCAGGTTGACGATCTTGCCGTTGTAGGGGAACTGCATCACCGAGGTGGTGATGGAGATGCCGCGCTGCTGCTCCAGCGCCATCCAGTCGGACGTGGCATGCCGCGTGGCTTTTCGGCCCTTGACGGTACCAGCCAGCTGGATCGCACCACCGAACAGCAGCAGCTTTTCCGTCAGCGTGGTCTTGCCCGCGTCAGGATGGGAAATGATGGCGAACGTGCGACGTAGCGCCGCGCGCTCGGCGATGACACTCATGGGAGCCTCCGGGAAGGAGCGCATTTTAGCGGACCGGGCTCACGGTCGTCGGCGCATTGGGCGTACCATTTGGAGGACCCCCGGTTTCTGGATCTCCCGTCATGACTCCTCCCCGCGCTGCCGCCCTGTTCGGCGCTGTACTGACCGCCACCCTCTTCCTCAGCAGTTGCGGCAATCAGGGCTCGGACGCCGGCTCCGGCAGCGGACCGATCCCGGTGGTCGGCGGCGTCGAGTACGCGCGCTCCGTCAGTGTCGGTGGCCGCAATCACACCTACTTCATGTACGTGCCGGCCGGTCGCGTCGGCGATGACAGCGTGCCGTTGGTGCTGTCGCTGCATGGCGGCGGCAGCAACGCCGTCGAACAGGAGGCTTTCACCCGCCTGCGCTTGAAGGCGATCGACGCAAACTTCGCGGTGCTGTCACCCAATGGCTTCCTGACCGCCTGGAATGCCGGCAGCTGCTGCGCGCCGGCCACGACGGCACCGGTCGACCATGTCGCGGTGATCCGCGCGATGCTCGACGACGCCAGCGCCCTGATCAATGTCGACAACAGTCGCGTGTTCGCGCTGGGCCACTCCAACGGCGGCATGATGACGTACCGCCTGGCCTGCGAGCTGTCGGATCGGATTGCCGCCATCGCCTCCAATGCCGCGGTCATGATGGACCGCGACCTCGACACCACGCCGCCGACGCAGGCCTTCACCTGCCAGCCCGCCCGTCCGGTGCCGATCCTGGCGACCTTCGGCCTGGCCGATCAATGCACGCCCTACGGCGGGGGTCAGAGCGCGGGCGTGGCGGGCGGCCTGCGCCCCCCCGCCAGCGACACGATCGACTTCTGGGTCAACCACAACCGGTGCCTGCTGCCGCCGCTGCTGCCGAGCTACACCAACGGCGCCGCGCGCTGCATGACCTGGAGCGGCTGCCAGGCTGGCGCCAACGTCCAGCTCTGCACGGTGGAAGGGGCGGGTCACGTCTGGCCCGGCACCGGCGCCAATCCGGCAGCCGACGTCTGCGGCGGCAGCGGCACGACGGATCTCAACGCCAACGATCGCATCTGGGATTTCTTCCGCACGCACCCGATGAACTGAGGGCACTGCCCCGGACGCCCGGAGGACTCAGCGCCAGGGCAAGGACAGACGCCACTCCAGCGAGCCGTCTTCGTGCGCGGGCGCGGATGCGGCGCCGCCGTAGGTGGCGGCGCGCTGCCAGCGATACGCCAGCGACAGCGTCGGCGTGTAACCCGGCCAGCGCTGCGCAGCCCAGCGGGAAAAGTCCAGGCTCAGCGCCAGATCGTCGGTCGGCGTCGACGTGCCGGGCAAGAACCAGTAGCGGTCGCCGCTTTGCCACTGCGCTGCGACGCTCATCGTGCCCAGATCCCGGCTCAACGACGCATCGCTGGCCCAGGCCGCAACCGGCGAAGTCGTCGCATCGGCCTGCCGCCAGGCCAGGCCGGCACGCGCAGCCCAGGGGCCCACGCGCTCCTCGTGCTCGAGGCCGAGTTCGTGTGCTGCCGCATCTGCAGCACCCTGGCCATGCGTCGACAGAGGCGCTGCATCCACCCTCAGCAGTCGCAGCGCCGCACGACGCTCGGCGGTCTGACCCCATTGCAGACCCGCGGACCAGGTTCGCGCACTGCCCGCCGACGAGGTGGCTGACAGCGGCACGACCTCACAGGCCCGCCCGCCCAGGCGCAACGCCAGCGGCGTTGCCGCCCGCGTCACCGGCACCCGGACCGAGCTGTCCAGCGAGCAGGCCAGCGCCTGACGCCCGTCGACCGGCGCGTCCTGCCCCTGCCACTGCAGGTCGAAGGCGGCACCGCTGGGAGCCCACTGCACGCCCAGACCCTGTCGCTGCTGCTGAATCGCGGCATCGGCCAGCCAGCGCTCTTCCTGCTCGTGCCGCAGATTCAGGGTCACCGGCGCCCCGGCAATCGCCGGCAGACGCAGATCGGCCTGCTGCCCGATGCGCTGCGTCCCGAGGCTCTGCGGCATGCTGCCTGGCCGCCAGTCCTCGGCGTCGGACGGCGAGATCAGTTCACCGGCCTTCAAGGCATAGTCCGTGCGGATTGCCAGACGCTGATCCGGCGTCAGCAACGACACCTCGCTGGCCAGCAACGGCTGCCCGGACTGCGTGGTCAGTGGTGCCGCGCCATCGACCCGCACCGCCAGCCGCGTGTCGTAGGCCACCAGCTGCTGGGTCCAGCCCTCCTGTGTCTCGGCCTGTTCGGCGACCCGGTGCGCACAAGCACTCACACCGACCGCGGCGAGCACGGCAGCCACACGAAAACAACGAAAGCGGAATGGGTTCACGGCAGCATTGCGGGCCGACACAGTTCGGCGCAGACGACAGTCGGATTCACTGCATAGACCACCCGCGCAGCGGACGGTTCGACGGGATTTTACGCGCTCGATCCTGCTGAGCGCCGCGTGCCGAGCACGATGTCGCGTTCGCGCAACTGTCGGAAGATCGTCGCGCCCTGCTCGACGATCTGCTGCGGCTGCGGATGCTGCAGCTCGGCGGCGATGCGCAGCAGCAGTACGTGACCTGTCGCCTGCGGTTCGGCCTCCATCAACTCCATCAGCCGCGCGGTGACCGGATTGATCTCCAGGAAGCGCACGCGATCCTGGCGATCCCGGTTCACGATCAGATACGTCGGCTGCTCGCCCGCCACCTGCGGCTGGAACTCCGGACCGATGCGATGCACGGGGAATTCATAGGCCAGGGTCCACGCCAGCGGCGACAGGAACGGTGCCTGCACCAGACAGTCGCCGTTGGGATCGACCTGCCAGACGGAGGCCGGGGAAGATGCGCCTGCATTCACACCGCCCAGCTCCGGCGCCAGTTCCAGCGGCGAGATCGACAGTTCCAGTTCGACCCATTCGTAATGGGCCAGCTCGCGCAGGAACGGTGGATCATCGGCAGTCGGCTGATGCTCGTGCTCCAGATACTGCAGAAACTCTTCCGGCACGCGATGGAACTGCGGGGCGTGACTGATATGGCGAGCATAGAAGTCGCGTACGCGTGCATGCCAGAGCGCATCGCTCGAGAGTCGACGCAGCACCGGAAAGGCCGAGGCCAGACAGCCCTCGACATTGTTGTAGAACAGCTCGCGGTAGATCTGCAGTCGCCGGTCCTCGATGCCGGCTGGCGCAGCGGCGCGTTGCGGATCGCGGATATGAGCGCTCAGCGCGTACTGCAGCTGCTGGAAGCGCGGACGAGCCCGCTCAGCCATGGGCCATCTGTGCCGAAGCCTGCCGCTGCAGCGCACGAATCGCATCAATCTCCAGCAGCAACTGCGGCAGCGGCGGAATATTGAAATCACGCTCCACCAGCGTCGGCTTCACGCCGAAGCGAGCATAGGTCTGTGCCAACAGATCCCACACCGGCTGGATCACCGCAGCGCCATGCGTATCGACCCGTAGATCCTCCGCCTCGACATAGTGACCGGCGACATGGATATAGCGGATCCGGTCCCCCGGCAGCTGCGCGAGAAACGCCAGCGGGTCGTACCGGTGATTGATGCTGTTGACGTAGAGATTGTTGACGTCGAGCAGCAGGTCGCAGTCGGCGCGCTCGATCACCGCGTTGACGAATTCGACTTCGCTGAGATCGGTGGCCAATGGCGTGTAGTAGCTCGCGTTCTCCAGCGCGATGCGCCGGCCCAGCAGATCCTGCACGCGCCGCACACGCGCCGCGACGTAGTCGACCGCTTCTTCGGTAAACGGGATCGGCATCAGGTCATACAGATGCCCATCGTCACCGCAGTAGGTCAGGTGTTCGGTGTAGTCCCGGATGCCGTGCGTATCGAGAAACACGCCGACTTCCTTCACAAAACTTTCATCCAGCGGTGCCGGGCCGCCAATCGACAGCGACAGGCCGTGGGTGACAAAGGCAAACCGTTCAGTCAGCGACCGGAACTGTCGCCCGAGGCGGCCGCCAACGCGCATCCAGTTTTCAGGTGCCACTTCCAGAAAGCCGACGGTCGCCGGCGTCTGATCCGCCAGCGGCTCCAGCAATTCTCGCCGCAGGCCCAGACCGGCACCGCGGACGTCGGGATGAAGACAGGTGCTCATTGATGACGCGACAGTGACACGGATCCGCAGATCCGTGTCACTGCGCGCAGAGGGCTTACTTCTTTTCGCCGCACTTGCCTTCGCCGCACTTGTGCTCGCCGGCCTTCTTATCGTCGGCCTTCTTCTCGCCGCACTTGCCTTCGCCGCACTTGGCATCGGCCTTCTTCTCGCCGCACTTGCCTTCGCCGCACTTGTGCTCGCCGGTCTTGGCGTCACCCGCCGAGGCCACCATGTAGCCTGCGCCAAGGTCAGCGGTCTGGAACACGGAGGCCTGCGCGGCAGCGCCGGTCATGGCGAAGGCAGCGCCCAGGGCCAGGGCGAGCGGCTTGCGATTGAGCTTGATCATCTGTGTCTCTCCTACGTAGTAGCCCCGGTCAGGGCGATGAAAAAAGGGGTTACACCCCGGAATCAGTACGGGTGCCACTTCGGTTCGGACGCGCCGCGACGGTCATCCTGCCCGCCGCCCAGCGCCGCGCCAGCCACCCATCCACCGACAGCCAGCGTCCGGCGCCGGTGAAGAACAGGGACAGCAGCATCACAAAATAAGTTGCCGCGAATTCAATGCCGTTGTTGAGTATCACCAGACTGCCATGCTCGGTCAGCGCGGCGTAATCGCCGTGCTCCCGCAGAAGCTCCTTGGCCTGCGCCAGCTGTGACACGGCGGCCTGCGTACGCTCGGTGGCAAACACGCCCTGCCCTTCGGCAATTGCCAGCCACCCGTAATCCCAGTGCACCGCAAAGAGGGCCACCAGCATCGTCACCATCAGCGGCACGCTGATCCAGCGCACGGCCAGCCCCAGCACCAGCAGGACGGCACCGACCAGTTCGGTTGCTGCGGCTAGGAACGCCATCACCACCGGAAACGGCAGCCCCAAACCCCAGTCCGGATTGCCGAACCACTCGACCGTGTCGTCGAAGGCCGCGAACTTGCGCGTACCGGCCATCCAGAAGATCGGCGCCAGATACAGGCGCAACAGCAGCGGCGCCAGGAACGACAGCGGGGCTGCGCGCAGTGGCAGGTCATGTAGGGAATTCAGCCAGGACTTCATCGGAGACACCAGCACCTCTCGGGAACTGGTAAGCATCCTATGCGGCGAGGCCCGCGGGGGCTGTACCCACGACAGCGGCGTTTATGACCGAAACGCCAGCGACCTCAGGCGGCGCGCGCGTCGGCCTCGAACTGTCGTGCCCATTGCACGAACTGTTCCTCTGGCATGGCGCGACTGAAGAAAAAACCCTGCTGCTGCGAAGCCCCCAGTTGCACCAGTTTCTGCAGATCCGCTTCGCTTTCCACGCCCTCGACGATCATCGAAATCTTCAGTCGCTCGGTCAGTTCGGCCATGCTGCGCACGAGCTCGCCCGCGCGCTCACCCTGCATCGCCGCACGCGTCAGGATCGGATCGATCTTGATGCGATCGATGTCGAAACGATACAGATGCGACAGCGAGGAATAGCCCGTGCCGAAGTCATCCAGACACAGACGCACGCCGGTCGCGCGCAGGTCTTCGAGAATGCCGGCGGCGACATCGAGATTGCCGACCAGCGCAGTCTCCGTGATCTCCGCATAGAGCTGCGCCGGCGGCAAGCCACTCTCCCGCAGCGCATCGCGCGTGATTTCCAGAATGCTCGGCGACAGCAGCTTCGCCGACAGATTGAACGACACCGTCAGATCAAACCCGCCGTCCGACCAGCCCCGCACCGTGCGGCAGGCCTGCGCCAGCACCGCGCGCGTCATGTCCCGGATCAGTTCCGAATTCTCGACCACCATGATGAACTCGGCGGGCAGCACCACCCGGCCGTCAGGCTGGCGCCAGCGCACCAGAATCTCGGCACCGACCACCTTGCGCCGCGCGACATCGACAATCGGCTGGAAGAACGGCACGAACTCACCCTGACGCATGCCGATCCGGATCTGCTCGGAAAGGGCCAGATGCTTGCGCAGGCGATGGGTGTGGCCGCGCTCCCCGAACCGCAGATGGCCCGGCCCCTCGATGCGTGCCTGGCGTAGCGCCTCGACGCAGACGTTGACGTACTCCTCGGCGTCCTTGGCATCATCCGGGAACAGCGCCGCACCCGCGCTGATGTTGAGCAGGAAGCGCTGCTCCTCGACCTCGATCGGCGATGACAGCCGCGACATGGTCTCGGCGACGACACGCTTGAGATCGGCCCGCGTCACCGCCTCGGCACTGCCGCGATCCACCAGCAGGCCCAGCAACTCAGGCTCGATGCGGAACACCTGGGTCGGCAACACATCCAGTGCATGCAGGCGCTCGGCAGCTGCGCGCATCATCGTCTCGGCCATGCGGAAGCCGAAACCGCTGCGCACACTGCCATAGGTCTCGATACCGAACAGCACCAGACCGTGCGTGCCGTCGATCGGACGCAGACGACGCACCTCTCGCAGTTCGGCGTCCAGACGGTTGCGGTTGGGCAGGCCGGTGCCGGCATCGACGAAGGCCACGCGGCGAATATGCTCAGCCTGGGCCTGGATCTTCTGGATGGCGCGCACGATATCGCCGAGCTCATCCTGCGTCTCCGGCAAGCGACGCGCGGGCTGTCGGCCGGTCAACACCGCGTTGAGCGCACCGGTCACCGACCCTAGCGGCCGCAGCAGACGCTGGTAGGCCAACCAGCTCAGCAGCAGCGACAGGGCCAGCGCCCCGGCGACGCCGGCCAACGCCGTGCCGAGCCGCCCCTTGAGCCTGCGCACCTCGGCCAGCGCATGGTTCAATCCCCCGCTGTTGCTCTCTTCCTGCAGGGCCGACAGCTCGCGCCCCGCGCGCTCTTCAAGCTGACTGGCAAGCTGGCTGAGTTCACGCGCCTGCTCCGGCGTCATCGGTGACACCAGCAGCAACGACAGCATGCGCGCACCGTCGGTATCGAGCATCGCGCGTAGCCGCGCCTGACGCGCCGCATCTTCGTCGGCCAGAAAGCGTAACTGCCCCTGCAGGGCCCCCAGTGATTGCCGCAGCCGCAGCGCAGCCGCAGCGGGATCGCCACCGGCGAGCACCTCGCGCTCGACCGCCTCGGCTTCACGATGCGTCTGCGACAGCACCTCGTTCATGACCACGGCCATCGAGATGCGGTTGGCACGGCCGCGCAGATCGTCCTCGATCGTGCGGTCCGAACGAATCGAGGGCGCGATCAGCAGCCCCGCCACCAGAATGGCGAGGTTGACCACGATCATCACACCCAGGAATTTGGCCTTGACCGACATTGCTCGTTCGTGAGCCCCCTCGTGGCGGCGAGCGTCGTACGCGCTCGGCCCCTGGCAACCATTGTAGGCACGGCTTGAGGCGGTCAGGCAGTGCCCGCCCGGGGGCGGTCCGCTATCATGCGGCGCGCGAGCATGTGCGCTGGATGGGCCTGTAGCTCAGTTGGTTAGAGCAGGGGACTCATAATCCCTTGGTCCTGGGTTCGAGCCCCAGCGGGCCTACCATTTAAAACAAGCACTTACGCCTTCGCGGTGGCAGCTGCAGGGGATCCCTTCACGCCGCGGCGGCCAAGCTGCCGATCAGGTCGCAGACGACCCCGCCCGAAAGGACCGACCAGGCCGCAGGCCTGACTAGTCACTCTTGACCACCCCCGTGCAAACAAGAACGCCCCGCAGGGCAGCTCCGTGCGGGGCGATCTGCGCATCCTCAGCGCAGGGCAATCAGTCCAGCCACCCCCACTCCATCAGCTTCATCTGGATCATCAGCACGATGAAGCCGAGGACCTGCTTGATCTGATCCCAGGCGCTGGGCTCGTGGCGGGCGCGCTCGCGGATGAAGTGGCGCAAGGCTTCGAGATCGGCGTCCGTGAATTCCTCGAACTTCGGCATGCCGCGCATCTCCAGCGCGCCGCCCTGCACGATGGCCTTGAACGCCTCCGGCGACAGCGGCACCTGCGAGGCACGCAGGTCCGGCGCGTAGCCGCCGGCGACCGCCGCCGTACCGTGGCAGATCACGCAACCGTTGTAGACATGCTTGCCCTTCTCGGCGAGCACCGGGTCCACGACGAACGCCGGATCGTCAATCGGCGTCACCTTGGCCAGCGGCGCTGGCGAGGCCGGCAACTGTGCGGTGCCGTCGAGCGCGAAGGTCAGCAGGCGGCGCGGATACTCGCGCCCCACCCAGCCATGCTGTGCAGACAACGACCCCAGCAGTGCGGGCGCACCGCCCCAGCCGGCCAGCACGGAGACGTATTGCTTGCCGTCCAGTTCATACGTCAGCGGCGGCGCCTGCGTACCGACGCCCATCTGGTAACTCCACAGCTCCTGGCCGCTGACGGCATCGGTCGCCACGAAGCTGCCATCGGCACGCCCCTGAAACACCAGGCCGCCCTGGGTCACGATCACGCCGCCAGCCGTCGCGCCCGGCGTCTTGTTGCGCCACACCTCTTTCTGCGTCACCGGATTCCAGGCCAGCAGCGAGGTCGAACCGGCGCTCTTGGGGATGTCGTCGTAGAAGCCCTTGAGCCCCATGACGTCTTCCTTCTTCATCTCCCAGGTTTCGGCCTTACGGCCTTCGCCGTCGTAGAAACCGGCCATCTCGCGTGCCGGGATGTAGGCCAGGCCGGTCTGAGGGCTGAACGCCATCGGATGCCAGTTGTGCGCGCCGCCGGAGCCGGGGAAGGTCAGTGCCGGACGCTTCTCGTAGCGTGCCCCCTTGATCTCGACCGGGCGGCCGGTGGCCAGGTCCACGTGGGAGGCCCAGGTAACCTTGGCGATCTTCTCGGCCGAGATCAGCTTGCCGGTCTCACGGTCAAGCACGTAGAAGAAGCCGTTCTTCGGCGCGTGCAGCAGCACCTTGCGCGGCTTGCCGTCGATCTCGACCGTGGCCGAGATCATGTCCATCGTCGAGTTGAAGTCCCAGGTCTCGTTCGGCGTGGTCTGGTAGTGCCAGACGTACTCGCCGGTGTCGGCATCGAGCGCGACGACCGAGCACAGATACAGGTTGTCGCCACCGCCCGGATTGCGCAGCTGCGCGTTCCACGGCGAACCGTTGCCGGTGCCGAGGTAGATGCGGTTGAACTCGGGGTCATAGGTCATCGCGTTCCAGACCGTGCCGCCGCCGCCGAACTTCCACCACTCGCCGCTCCAGGTCTTGGCCGCGGCCTCCATCGCCGGGTTCTCGAAGCCGTCGGCCGGATTGCCCGGAATCACGTGCCAGCGCCACAGCTGCTTGCCGGTCTCGGCGTCATAGGTCGTGACATACCCGCGCACATGGCCGAAATCCGCACCGCCATGACCGATGATGATCTTGCCGTTGAAGATGCGCGGCGCGCCGGTGATGTAGCGGTTGTCACCCGGCTCGGTCGTCAGCACTTCCCAGACCAGCTGGCCGGTCTTGGCGTCGAGCGCAAACAGGCGTCCGTCCTGCACGCCGGCGTAGACCTTGCCGTTCCAGAACGCCAGACCGCGGCTGCCCCACGCATAGCGCATCTTCACCGAGTCGACCTTGGGGTCGTACTTCCACAACACGCTGCCGGTGCGTGCGTCGATCGCGTAGACCACGCTGTAGCCCACCGCCGTGTAGATCACGCCGTCGACCGCCACCGGCTGGCTGGAAACGTTCCAGACGTCCGACAGCTCGGTGGACCAGGCCAGCCCGAGCTTGGAAACGTTCTGCGTGTTGATCTGATCGAGCGGGCTGAAGCGCTGCTCGTTGAAGGTGCGGCCCCAAGCACCCCAGTTGCGGCCGTCGCCGTCATTGGCGAAGAGCGCGTTGACATCGCCCGCCGCTACGGGCGCCGCCTCTGGCGCATGCGTGCCCGCCTGCGCCGTGAACACCACGCCGATGGCGACTGCAGCCGCCTTGATCGCCCCGCGAATGCCTGCGTTCATCACGCCCCCTCGTTGCTGCTGATGACGGTTTTTGATGCCCCGCATTGTGCGCAAACGCCGGAGCGCAACCTTCGGCCAAACGGAGTACGAAGCCGGGTGCGACCCCGCAGGTAAGCTGGATTCCCGCTAGGCTTGTCACCCGTATGGATTCCCTATCGCAGATCGCACTCGGTGCCGCCGTCGGCGTCGCCGTCATGGGCCGGCGCACGTCGCTGGGACGCGCCGCATTGTGGGGGGCCGTCTGCGGCACCCTGCCCGACCTGGACGCGCTGATCGACCATGGCGACGCCGTGCGCAACATGACGCTGCATCGCGCCGAGTCCCATGCGCTGTTCTTCCTGACGCTGGCCTCGCCGTTGATCGCCGCACTGATCGCGCGGCTGCACGGAGAGTGGCATCAGGTCCGACGCTGGTGGCTGGCGGTGTGGCTGGTGCTGATCACGCACCCCCTGCTGGACACGATGACGGTCTACGGCACGCAACTGGCGCGGCCGTTCAGCGACACCCCTTACGGCGTCGGCAGCATCTTCATCATCGACCCGCTATACACGCTGCCGCTGCTGTTTGGCGTCGGCATCGCGCTGCGGCGACGCGGCGATGCGCGAGGGCTGCGCTGGAATCACGCCGGTCTGCTGCTCAGCACGGCCTATCTGGCCTGGGGGGTAGTTGCCCAGAACGAGGTGCGCGCAGTGGCCGAGCGGCAGCTGCGCACGCAAGCCCCGGACGTCGAACGCATCCTCGTAACGCCCACTCCGTTCAACAGCGTGCTGTGGCGCATCGTCGCCGTCACCCCCACGCACTACGTCGAAGGCTATCGCTCGCTGCTCGACGGCGATGCGCCGATCCAGTTCGTGCGCGACCGCCGCCATCCGGAGCTGTATGAGCCACTGCGGGACACCGAAGCGGTCGCGCGTCTCGCCGCGTTCAGCCATGGCTTCTTTGCCATGAGCGAAGTCGAAGGCCAGATCCGCATGGCCGATCTGCGCATGGGCCAGGCCCCGTACTTCTTCTTCACCTTCGTGGTCGGCCAACGCGATGGCGAGCAGCTGCGGGCGGCGGCCGTCGACTCGGTCGGGGCCCGCTCGCCCGCCGGACCCGGCCTGCGGTGGCTGCTGCGCCGCCCCTTCGATCCGTCCTTGCCTTCGCCCTATCCCGTGGGAGTGTACTGATGCGCGATGTGGTGCTGTTCATCCATTCCACCGGCACCGCGCCGCAGATGTGGAGCCGGCTGATCCAGGAGGCTGCGCTGCCGGTCAGCGTGCTGACCCCCAGCAACCTCGGCTACCCGCCCAACGCGCCGCTGCCGACCGGCACCGACTTTCACTGGTCGCAGGACGTGGCGCACCTGCACACGCAGATTCCCGCTGCGGCCGAACGCGTGCACCTGGTCGCGCACTCCTACGGCGGCCTGCTCGCCTACAAGCTCGCACTGGCACTGGGCCCCCGGCTGGGCTCGCTGTGGCAGTACGAGCCGGTGATGTTCGGCAGCCTGTATCTGGAGCGCGCCACCGTCGACGCGGATACCGCCGCCGAACTCGACTGGTTCTTCACCCATCCGTGGTTCATCCGCGACCCTGCGCGCGGCGGCAGCGACGCCTGGCAGGAAATCTTCATCGACTACTGGAACCGCCCGGGGGCCTGGCGCGCGATGCCGGAGCCGATGCGCGCGGCGATGCTCGCCGTTGGCTGGAAGATGTACCAGGAGGTGTGCGCGACCAGCGGCGATGCCACCCCGTTCGCGACCTATCGCCTCGACGCACCGATCACGCTGGCCGTGGGCAGCAAGTCACCGGCCTCTCCCAAAGCGATGGCGCAGGCGCTGGCACGCGTCAGCCCCCAGACCCGCATCGACGTCATCGACGGGCTGGGCCACATGGGGCCGCTGCTCAAGCCGGGCCTGCTGCTGGCGTCCTTCAAGCGCCACTTCGACGCCGTACTCGGCGGCTGACGACCCGACTCGCAGGCCAGAAAAAAAGCCGCAGGGCTCGCACCCTGCGGCTTTTGAGACAGCGAACTGCGGGTTACTGCGTGACGCAGCCCTGCGCATCGACCAGCGAACCGGCCACGGTATCCGGGCAGGTATCGGCCGTATCGACCACGCCGTCGGCGTCCGAATCCGCGGCCACCGGCACCACGCGTGCCGGATCTTCCGCCACCGGCTTCACCGCCGCATCGCCATAGACGAAGAAGTTGAAAGGCACCTGCAGACCGACGCGGACCTGGAAGTCCAGCAGCGTGTCTTCGTCGGCCACCGACTCGTCATTGAGCTGGAACTGCGCCAGCGCCTCGGCGCGAACCGCCCAGCCGCCGTACGGGATCGGGAACAACAGACCGCCACCGGCATTGATCCCGACATGGATGTGGTCATCGCCACGCACGTCTTCCTGGATCGCGCCGAGACCGGCGAGCCAGTAGGGCTTGAAGCTGGCGTAGGCCGTTTCCGGCGTGCCGTCACCGCCGAAGCGCTGCAGGCCGTAGTCCCGCACGTAGTTGAGGGTCAGGCCGCGCTGATAGTCCTCCTTGCCGTCCAGGTTGCGGTCACGCGTCACGTCGAAGAACGACAGTTCCGCCGACTCGCCGGAGTTCTGGCCCAGCGGGTAGCCCACGGTGATGTGGAACCCCAGGCCATCGTCGGAATCACGCGCACTGTCGGCAAACTCGAACAGCGCGCCGCCGCCCACGTACGAATAATCGTGCCCTTCCGTGCTCACTGCCTGCGCCGCACCGGCCCAGACGCTCACTGCCACTGCCACGAGCTGCAAAGTCCGCTTCATTGAAAACCCCCAATCTGGAATGTCATTGAACTGCCTCCCCCA
>JBEIOK010000262.1:0-2027 GCA_040377605.1 Nevskiaceae bacterium
GCCTGCATGATGAAGGAGCCGGACCACGTCGCCGCGGCCGTGCGCACGATGCGCAGCGCGACGAGCCTGCCGGTGACGGTCAAGCACCGCATCGGCGTCGACGACTCCGAGGATTATCCGTTCATGCGTCACTTCGTGGAGACCGTCGCTGCGGCCGGCTGCGAGGTCTTCATCGTGCACGCGCGCAAGGCCTGGCTAAAGGGCCTGTCGCCGAAGGAGAACCGCGAGATCCCGCCGCTGCAGTACGACCTGGTCTACCGGCTCAAGCAGGAGTTCCCGCAGCTGACCATCGTCATCAACGGTGGCATCAAGACGCTGGAAGAGTGCGACGAGCACCTGCGCCACGTCGATGGCGTGATGCTGGGCCGTGAGATTTACGAGAACCCCTACTTCCTCGCCGGGGTCGATGCCCACCTGTTCGGCGATACACACCCGGTGCCGAGCCGCCGCGACGTGGTCGAACATTTGAAGGAATACGCGGCCGTGGAGCTCGACAAGGGCACGCGGCTGAACCAGATCACCCGCCACATCCTCGGCCTGTATCGCGGCCTGCCCGGCGGCCGTGCGTTCCGGCGCACGCTGTCCGAGGGCGCGATTCACGGCTCCACCGACATCGACCTGCTCGACGATGCGCTGGCCGAGGTCGATGCCCACCCGCAGTCCTTTGCCGCCTGAGGCGCATCCCGATGAAAACCCTTCTCTTCACCCTCCTGCTCGGATTGACCATGACCGCTACCGCCGCTGAACCCGTCCGCGTGCTGCTGCAGACCACGATGGGCGACATCACCCTGGAACTCGATGCCGACAAGGCGCCGAAGTCCACCGCCAACTTCGCTCAGTACGTGAAGGACAAGCACTACGACGGCCTCGTGTTCCACCGCGTCATCGAGGGCTTCATGATCCAGGGCGGCGGCTATGACGAGAAGTACGCCCAGCGCAAGACGCGCGCGTCGATCGAGAACGAGGCCAAGAACGGCCTGAAGAATGCGCGCGGCACGATCGCGATGGCGCGCACCGGCGAGCCGCATTCGGCAAGCTCGCAGTTCTATATCAACCACGTCGACAACGCTTCGCTGGACTTCCCGAGCTTCGACGGCTGGGGCTATGCGGTGTTCGGCAAGGTCACGGCCGGCATGGACGTGGTGGACAAGATCGCCGAGGTCGAAACCGGCAATGCGCGTCCGTTCGGTCGCGATGTGCCGGTCAAGCCGATCATCATCACCAAAGCCACGCTGATCGAAGCGCCGGCCAAGTAAGGCCGCGAGGCGCGCGGCCCTCTCATGGCCACGCTGTTCCTCTCCGATCTGCATCTGCCGCAACAGCCCTCGCCGCTGCGCGAGGGCTTTTTGCGTTTTCTGCAGGGTCCGGCGCGAATGGCCGAGGCGGTGTACCTGCTCGGCGACCTGTTCGAGTACTGGATCGGCGACGACGTCGGCCTGCAGGCCTATGCATCGGAAATCGCGGCGCTGCGGGCGCTGACCGCCCACGGCGTGCCGGTGTTCTTCCAGCACGGCAACCGCGACTTCCTGGTCGGCCGCACCTTCGCCGAGACCACCGGTGTGCGGCTGCTGGACGATCCAACCGCCATCGATCTCTACGGCGTCCCCACCTTGTTGAGCCATGGCGACGGCTGGTGCGTGGATGATCGCGCCTACCAGCGCTGGCGCCGCTTCTCGCGCAATCGCGTCGCGCAGTGGCTGTTCCTGAAGCTGCCGCGCGCCCGGCGCGAGCGCATTGCTGGCGGCGTGCGGGGGCGCAGCCATGAGGACAAGCGCTGGAAGGCCGAGGACATCATGGACGTCAACGCCGCCGCGGTGCGCGCGGCCTTCGATGCGAGTGGCGCCACTCGCATCGTGCACGGCCATACCCACCGGCCGGACGATCACCAGCTGCACGACGGCGCACATCGTCGCGTGCACCGTCTGGTCCTGGCCGACTGGCGACCGGACCGGATGGAATATCTGGCCATCGACGCCGACGGCCCCCGTCGCGTTCAGCTCGACTGAGCCAGCACCGCGGGATCGAAC
>JBEIOK010000054.1:0-15759 GCA_040377605.1 Nevskiaceae bacterium
GAATACGGCCAGCTGTCCGGCCGCGACGAGCAGGCCCTGATGGCGGGCGCGCGCGTCGAAGTGGCGCCGTACAAGAAGCACGCCGGCGACTTCGTGCTGTGGAAGCCCTCTACGCCGGAACAGCCGGGCTGGGAGTCGCCCTGGGGGCGCGGCCGTCCGGGCTGGCATATCGAATGCTCGGCGATGGCCGAGGCGCTGCTCGGCGAGACCATCGACATCCACGGCGGCGGGCACGACCTGATCTTCCCGCACCACGAGAACGAGATCGCGCAGAGCACCTGCGCGCATGGCGGCAAGACCTTTGCGCGCTACTGGTTGCACAACGGCTTCCTCAACGTCGACCACCAGAAGATGTCGAAGTCGATCGGCAACGTGCTGCTCGTGCACGAGCTGCTCAAGACCGTGCCGGGCGAGGTCATCCGCCTCGTGCTCCTGACCGGTCACTACCGCCAGCCCGTGGACTGGAACGATGAGGTGGTGACGGAAGCGCGCAAGAAGCTCGACCGCCTTTACGGTGCGCTGCGCGAACTCGGCGACGTGACGCCGGCCGCCGGCGTGAAGGCGCCGGCAGGGTTCCTCGCCGCACTGGAAGACGACCTCAACACGCCGATGGCGCTGGCCGAGCTGTTCGAACTCGCGCGCGCCGCCAACAAGGCGACGGATGTCGATGAGAAGGCACGCATCAAGGCGCAGATGCTCGACGCCGGTTCACTGCTCGGCCTGATCGAACAGGATCCGGCCGCCTGGTTCGCGCAGGCCCCGAGCGCCGCCGCCGGCGCACCGGCGGCGGAGGAGATCGAGGCACTGCTGGCGCAGCGTCTGGCCGCGCGCCAGAACAAGCAGTGGGCCGAGTCCGACCGCATCCGCGACGACCTCAAGGCGCGCGGCGTGCTGGTCGAGGACGGCAAGGACGGCCAGCGCTGGCGCTATCTGTAGCCGCGCCTCGCTAGCGCCCGGACCGGGGGGATCGCGGGACCCGGCGAGCGGCCGCGGATGAAGCATGCGATGTCTTATTGCGGCGCGACGCGCACCCGGAACAGCAGGTCGCCGGTGCTGCGGTAACTGCCGGTACGGGGCAGCGGCGGCGGTTGCGGGTTCTGGGGATCGACCAGCGGACCGAAGCCGGCCTTCTCGATGCCGGTGATCGCGATGTTCGCAAAGCCGCTGCTCTGGATGACGATCAGATCGGTGCCGCCGACCTGACGTGGCGCTTTGAAGATGAAGGTTTCGTCGAAGGGGATCACCTGATCGGCGGCGGTGCATTGCGCCACCCAGAGCACGGGCGTGCGCGGCTGACCGTCGGTACCGCGGATCAGACTGTCACCGTTGCCTCCGACCGGCAGATACGGTGTCGTGCCGTTCTCAAAGCGTGTCGCGAGGCCGCTGAACGCTGAAACTTCTACGAAGCCGCTGAGCCCTGCGCACCGCAACTCGCCCTCCACGCGGACCGGTGTGTCCTGCGTGATTTCGAGATAGCTGAAGCCGTTCATCACGCCGTTGGCACTGCTTGCGGCACAGCCATTGGGCTCCTCGCTCTCGTAGCGGCAATTGCCAGCCAGATCGGCCTGCAGGCGTAGGCCTAGCGTGCCGTCAGGCTCGGCATAGATGCGCAACTCGCCCTGCGTGCTGCCGTTGAAGCGGGCGCTGCGGCACTGCGGATCGCCCTCGCGATAAGCGGTGAAATCGGTGCTGAACAGGGCCGAGCGCTGCTCGCTGCGCTGGACCCACAGGTCCTGCGGCGGCGGGATCTGCGGCGGAATCACGACATCTTCGGGCGCTGCCGTGCTCAGCAGAATCGCTTCGGAGTCCACGGTGCTGTACGGCGGACAACCCTCGCCACCATCAGAGTCCGTACCGATGCCGCCGCCGCTGAATCCGCCGCCTGAGTAGTGAATCTTGCGCAGGCATTGCAGCGAGACGGGGGCACTGAAGTCTTCGCTGAGGCTGCTGTCGGCGCGCGAGGTAGCACGCACCTGAACCGTGCCGGGCTGGCCGGCACGCACGACGATGCGCTGCACCGCCTGGTCATCCGTCTGGCTGACCAGCGTCCCGCCGCTGACCTGCAGGTTCACACCCCGTTCGTTGGGCCGGAAGCCGGTGAGGGTCGCGGTGAGTTCGAACTCGGTCCCCGGCGTCAGGCATCCGGCGCTGGAGGAGAGTTCGAGCTTGCCGCCGGTATCGATCGTGGCGATGCGGGCGCGGTCGTCCGGAGGCAGCGTCGGATTCAGCGTGTCGAAGGTGATCTGCACCGGGAACTGCTCGCGATCCTGCGCCGTCTTCACGCGCACGGTGAACAGATCGCCGTCCCGCTGGCGGCTGAGGATCACGTGATCCAGCGCAACGCCCGACTGACCGCCGGCGCTGGTGATTTCGGCAACGAGGTTGGCCTTGTCGACCTCCGAGTTGGCGATCGTTGCCGAGATCTCGACGATGTCCCCCGGCTGCTCGACCCGCGCAAAGCTCGGCAGCAGTGACAGGATCTGCGGGTTGACGGCGATCGCGCGGCGTTCGACGAAGGCGCTGGCGATCTCGCCGAACTTCTCGCCGCGCAAGCGCACGCGCAGTTCCGAGGTGCCCAGTGCGATGCCGCGGTAGGTGCGGTGCGACAGGCGCTCGACGGACGCCCCCTCGATCGTCGCTTCAGTCCATTCCTCGTCCGAGACATCGATCGGTCCGTACAGCGGCGCCTCGATCTTGATGCAGGCGTCCCGGGTCAGCTCGTTGATCGCATTGTTGATCTGCACCGCACCGCCGACGCTGGCCACCGACACCACGGTGCCGACCGGACCGGGAATCAGGCCCAGGGAATTGACCAGCCCATCGAGAATGACGTTGCTGATGTTGAACTCGTCACCGCTGGCCCTCACCGATGCGACCTCCCAGCGGCCGGGCCGGCTGAGTGGACGGTCCTCGATCAGCAGCGTATCGGCATCGCGCACCGAGTACGCGGTAATGCGCTTGGGCTCCAGTGCCCGGCGCGCGCCCTCCACGGTCTTGATCACGAACAGCGCGTTGCCCGCCGTGTTGGCGGCGCTGGCCGGTGCACCGCTGGTGCTGACGCCCGCCGTGCCCAGCAGCTGGCCGATGCGGGTGAAGCCGCTCTCCTCGATCAGGTAGCCCTGCTCGGCGGCAAGCATGCGCGCTGACAATTCCGCGGCATTGCTGATGCGCAGCGGGTTCGGCGGAAACTGCTGGCCCGCGCATAGCGCATTCTTGGCGACTGCAGCGTCCTCGCGCCGCGGCGCAACAGCCGGATCGCGGATCGGCGTGGGAATCGCGTCGAGCTGTGCCACTGCGGATGCCAGCGCGACATCGAGCCCGGCCGCCGCAAACAGGCCGGCGAGCACCCGGTCACCCGTACTGACCGACTGCTGGGCCTGCTCCCGCAGCGAGCCACGGCTGGCATCGGCCGCCAGCAGGCGCTTGGCGATGGCGAAGGCCGCCAGGTCCGGCGCGACCGTGTCGGCGGTCGCCGTGGCCAGCGCGGCCGGGTCCGCGCCCATGACGCGGATGCTGGCATCGACCCAGGTTTCCAGCAGATCAACCACCGTCAGGGCAAAGGCCGGATCGCGATCCGGCAAGCCGGTGACCTGCAGCGGTACGGCCGGACAGTGGCGAGTCCCGTCGCCGATCTCGATCAGCAGGGCACCGCCGCTGAGCGGCGTCGCCGGATGGATCGGCGCTGCAAATTCCTGCGGCAGGCCCGATGGCACCGGCTGGAAGTACGCTGCGCCGACGGTGTCGCCACTGGCGCTGCGCGCAATCACGCGAATCCCGGGCTCACCCAGATCCGGCGGCAGGCCGCTGACCATGATGCGATCACCGGGGGCTGCAGTGGTGGGCGTCAGCGTCACGGTGCAGGCCGCAGGCCGGCCCAGCGGTGCGGCCAGTACCGTCCGTGGGTCGGTCGCGGCGGGCGGAACGCCGCCGGTGTCGCCGCCACCGCCACAGGCCGTCAGCGTGGCCAGCCACATCAGACCGGCTAGCCGGCGGTGGCCAGGCATCGAGAGAAAGCTGCGCATCGTCATGTCCTCGGAAAATCCAGTGGGGGGCTTTCCGAAACAACGAGGCTTTCACCGCAAATGCGACATCCGCCGCCACGCGACTGTGACGGCGGTCTCAACTAGGGGCCGCGATCCGTTACGGCGCTGGGGGTGCCGCATCCGCGCGTGGGGTGCTGGGTCCTCCGGCGTTGCGCAGTCGGTTCTCGCCGCTGCGCGTGAACAGCGCCGCGCCGAACTGTTCGGCGCTGTCCGGTTCGAGGATCGAGTCGACGTACCACCATTCGCCTTGCGTGCGCTCCGGCGTGATGTCCAGCAGCACGTACCCGTGGCGCTGTCCCTCGAAGTACTTGATCTGCGGGTCGGCGACGCGAAACGCGAGCTGCAGCAGCGGTGTCGTGCCCTCCGGGAATCCGCCGGAGGTGACCGACGGCGAGACAAACTCCACGCCCAGCGCCTTGATCAGGCCCAGGTCCAGCGGATCGCCGACGGTGTTGTCGAGCAGGGTGCGCAACTCGCCCGGATCGCGGTACACCTCATTGCCCCAGGAGCTGTGGATGTCACCGGTCAGCACCACCACGTTGTCGACGCGACCGGCTTCGATCGCATCAAGCACGCGGTCGCGCGCTGCCGGGTAGCCGTCCCACTGGTCGCCGTTGATCGCCAGCAGCTCTTCGGCCAGCGACGTGCCGAGCAGCGACAGGTCGGGCAGCGAGGCCAGACGCAGCTGGCTGAACATGACCTGCTGACCGAGCAGCTTCCAGCGCGCCGTCGAGCGCGTCAGATTGCCGGCCAGCCACTGCTCCTGCGCCGGCCCCAGCAATTGCCGCGCCGGATCGTTGAGCCCGCCCTGGCCGAGCGGCTGGATGCCCAGCTGCACCTCGCGACCGTACAGGCGCGTGTCGAGCATCAGCAGGTCCACGAGATCGCCGAACACGAACTGGCGCCAGATGCGCTGCGGATCGCGCGGATCGGCAACGCGGATCGGCAGCCATTCGAAGTAGGCGAGGATCGAGGCTGCCTTGCGCAGCGGCCATTCGCCTTCTTCGCCCTCGGTGTGATTCTCGGCCCCGTCACGCCAGGAGTCGTTGGTGGACTCGTGGTCGTCCCAGACCGCGATCAGCGGGTGCTGGCGCGTCATCTCCTGCAGATCCGGATCGGTGCGGTACTGCGCGTGGCGATCCCGGTAGTCGGCCAGCGTCACCATCTCGCGGCCATTGCTGTGTGCGCGGTTCAGGCCTTCGACGCCGCTGGAGCCGGATTCGTAGAGGTAGTCCCCCAGATGGAACACTGCATCGAGGTCGCGCCGCTCGGCCATGCGGCGATAGACACCGAAGTAGCCACCGGAATAGTTCGAGCAGGAGGTAAATGCAAACCGCAGCCGTTCAACGGAGCCGACCGGCAGCGTCTTGGTGCGGCCGATCGGCGAGTTCACGCCACCGGATTCGAAGCGGTACCAGTAATGGGTGCCCGGCTGCAGCCCGGCGACATCGATCTTGACCGTGTAGTCGCGCCCCAGATCGGTGACGACGCTGTCGCGGACCACGACGTCCTGCAACGCCGGATCGCGCGCGACCACATAGCCCACCCGCACCGGCGCGTCCGCGGCTGGCGTGACGCGCGTCCACAGGATCACGCGGTCGGACAGCGGGTCGCCGCTGGCGACGCCATGCTCGAACTGCACCGGAGTCGCGCCGTCGGCGAGATCCGTGCTGCTGCCGCAGCCCGGCAGCAGTGCAGCACCCGACAAAACGCCCAGCCCCTTGAGTACACGACGACGCTGCATGGTCACACCCCCCCGGAATGGAATCGATCCGGAGTATCGCCGGTCTGCGTCAAGGATTTGTGAATCGGCGTGATGGCGGGGGATCGGCGGGGTGCCGCGACCGCCACCGTTCAATGGCACTGCTTCAGATTGCGCGACAGCAGCCATTGGTTGACGGGCAGCGCCGCGAGATAGCCGGCGAGGGCGGCGATGCCAAAGGCGATCCAGTACTGCGGGTGCAGCAGGCTCATGCCGGGGCCCATGCCGCCGAGGTGGTAGTCGACGACGTTCATCACCAGTTCCATCACCGAGATCGACACGACCTCGCCGAGCCAGACGATCTTGAATGCCTGCGCGACCGTGAGGCCGCGGCGCACCATCGGAAAAATCGTCAGCGCGAAGCCGAAGACGAAGGCCAGCGTCACCGCGAGTGCGATCGTCGCGCCGACGCTCCAGCCGAGGCTGACGCCGATCGCCAGGCCAGTCCATTCACCGATCGCGCAGCCGGTGAGGCAGTGCAAGGTGATACGCGCGGCCGTGGCCCAGCGGTGGTCGACGGCCGCATGGCCCTGCGCGGCGTGCGGGGCTGCAGGCGCACCATGCTGAGGGGTTGCGTGCGCCGCCGGCTTGTTTTCCGGCCCCTGGCAGCAGGACTCGCTCACTTCGTGTCTCCGGCGGTCAGCGCCTTGAGGATCGGGCATTCGTGCGGCGTGCCGTGACCGGGGCAGGCCTGCACCAGTTGCCGCAGGCCGTTGCGCACGCGCTCCAGTTCCTCGATGCGGGCGTCGAGTTCCGCGAGCCGTGCGGCTGCGGTGGCGTGCACGCCGGGGACGCCCTGCTCGTTCTGCTGCGACAGCTCCAGCAGGCCGCGGATCTCCTCCAGCGAAAACCCGAGCTGCTTGGCGCGGCGGATAAACCGCAGGCGCTGCACGTCCTCATCGCGATAGGCGCGATAGCCCGAGGCGCGGCGCGGCGGTTCCGGCAGCAGGCCGTTGCGCTCGTAGTAGCGCACCGTGTCGATGCCGACGCCGCTGGATTGGGCGAGGCGGCTGATGGTCAGCGACTGGGCCATGGTGGAAACCCTCCTGGTGGCTTCGAGATGCGACGCCAGTGTGCGCTCTGGACCGGGGTCCGGAGTCAAGGCCGCATGCTTATCCAGCGCAATCCGCGCAGCCCTGCACTTCGATGGTGACGTGCGCCAGCGCGTCGATGCCGGCCAGACGCTGCTGATAGGTGGCGACCGTCGTCGGGCCGGCGGTGACGACGACCACGATCGCGGCGAAGCGGCCGGGGCCGACGCGCCACAGGTGCAGGTCGGCGATGCGGTCGCCGTCGCGCTCGATCTGCGTGCGGATGCGGGCGGCCAGACGCGGGTCGGCGCTGGCATCGAGCAGCACGCGGCCGGTGTCGCGCATCAGGCCCCAGGACCAGCGCGCGATGACGATCGCCCCGACCACGCCCATCAGCGGGTCCATCCAGGCCCAGCCGATGACACTGCCGGCGATCAACGCCGCAATTGCCATCACCGAAGTCAGGGCATCCGCGAGCACATGCAGATAGGCCGAGCGCAGATTGTGATCGGCGTGGGCGTGGCCCTGATCGTGATCGTGGTCATGCGCGTGATCATCGCCGTGATCGTGATCGTGATCGTGATCGTGATCGTGATCGTGGCCGTGTGCATGTGCGTGCGCAGGATCGTCCTGCAGCAGCAGCGCGCAGACCAGATTCACGCCCAGCCCCAGCACGGCGACGATGATCGCCTCGCGGTAGTGGATGGTGACCGGTTGCAGCAGGCGTTCAAAGGACTGGAGTGCGATGGCGATCGAAAACACGCCCAGCAGCAGCGCGCTGGCGAAGCCAGCGAGATCGCCGACCTTGCCGGTGCCGAAGGTGTACCGTGGATCGTCCTGATGACGGCGGGCGTAGGCGTAGGCGAAGCCGGAAATCGCCAGCGCGCCGGCGTGCGTGGCCATGTGCACGCCGTCGGCGAGCAGGGCCATCGAGCCGAAGACCAGGCCCGCGCCGATCTCCAGCAGCATCATCGCCGCCGTGATGCCGACCACCCACCAGGCCCGACGCTCGTTACGGGCGTGGTCCGTGCCCAGATAGACGTGCGGATGGCGGTGATGGTCGAAAGCGTGGGTATGGAGGCCGTTCATGGGGCGACAGTGCACCCCGGACCCGGGTCCGGGGTCAAGCCTTGGCGACGGCCTTGTACCGGGGGCAGCTGACGAGGTGATCGTTGACCAGACCCATGGCTTGCAGATACGCGTAGACGATGGTGGTGCCGACGAACTTGAAGCCGCGCTTGAGCAGATCCTTGCTGAGGCGGTCCGACAGTTCCGTGCGCGGCGGCACGTCCTTCATCGACTTCACCTGGTTGTCGAGCGGCTGGTTGCCGACGAAGCCCCACAGGTAGGCGTCGAAGCTGCCGAACTCCTTTTGGATCTTGAGAAACGCCTGTGCATTGGTGCGCGCCGACCAGACCTTGAGGCGATTGCGGACGATGCCCGGGTCCAGCATCAGCTTTTCCAGTTTCTCGTCGGAGTATCGCGCGACCTTTGCCGGGTCGAAGTCCGCGAACGCCTTCCGGTAGCCCGCCCGCTTTTCCAGAATCGTGCGCCACGACAGTCCGGCCTGGGCGCCTTCGAGAATCAGGAACTCGAACAGCACGCGGTCATCATGCTGCGGCACGCCCCATTCGGTGTCGTGATAGGCGCGGTACTCGGGCGTGCTCAGGCACCAGGGGCAGGGTTCGGACATGGCATCACTCTTTGTTCTCCCTCTCTCCTCAACGAGGGGGGGGAGGGAATGCATGCTGCAGGATCGCTCCTGACAACAGCCGTCAGTTAGCTGAAGCGAATGCGCTGACCCTTGGGCCCGCCGACCGGCTGGCCGTTCTCCGCCGCCAGTTCGCCGTTGACGAACACCGCGCGGATCGCGGCGGGGAAGGTGCAGCCTTCCACCGGCGACCAGCCGCAGTGATAGAGCACGTCTTCCTGGCGAACGGTGGTCTTGCCCTGCGGGTCGACGATGACGAGGTCGGCCCAGTAGCCCTCGCGGAGGTAGCCGCGGTCGCGGATGCCGAAGCGGTCGGCCACGGCGTGACTGGTCTTGTTGACGACGGTGCGCAGGTTCAGCTCGCCCTGCTTGACCATGTCGATCAGCATCAGCAGCGAGTGCTGTACCAGCGGCAGGCCGGACGGTGCCTTGAAGTAGGGGTTGTTCTTCTCGTCACGGGTATGGGGTGCGTGATCGGTGGCGATGACGTCGATGCGGTCTTCCATCACCGCGCGCACCAGCGCGACGCGGTCGCTCGCCGACTTGATTGCCGGGTTGCACTTGATCTGGTTGCCGAGCCGCGCGTAATCGCGCTCGTCCATGTACAGGTGGTGCACGCAGGCTTCCACCGTGATCTTCTTGCCCTTGATCGGCCCCGGCGTGAAGAACGACAGCTCGCGCGCCGTCGTCAGGTGCAGCACATGCAGGTCGGCGTTGTACTTCTTTGCCAGGCCCGTCGCCAGCTCCGTGGACTTGTAGCAGGCCTCGACCGAGCGGATGTTGGGATGCTCCCACACCGGCACGTCCTCGCCGTATTTCTCCCGCGCCTTGGCTTCGTTGGCAAGGATCGTCGGCGTGTCTTCGCAGTGCGTGACCACCATCACCTGCGAGCGCGAGAAGATGCCCTCCAGCGTCTTCGGGTTGTCGACCAGCATGTTGCCGGTGCTCGCGCCCATGAACACCTTCAGCGCGCAGGCCTCGTCGCGCTTCAAGGCCGCGACCTCGTCGAGGTTGTCGTTGGCGCCGCCGAAGTAGAACGCGTAGTTGCCGAAGCAGCGGCCCTGCGCCATCGCGTACTTGTCGGCGAGCAGCGCGCGCGTGGTGATGGCCGGCTTGTTGTTGGGCATGTCGAACCAGCTGGTCGTGCCGCCGACGATCGCCGCGCGCGACTCTGTGTACAGATCGCCCTTGTGCGTCAGGCCCGGCTCGCGGAAATGGACCTGGTCATCGATCACGCCCGGCAGCAGCCATTGGCCTCTGGCGTCATAGACTGTCGCGCCGGCCGGAGCCGTGATCTTCGAGGCGATCTTCTCGATGCGGCCGTTGCGGATCAGCAGGTCGCCCGCGATCTCGTGGCCTTCGTTGATGATGTGGGCGTTGGTGATGAGGAGCGTGGTCATGGCAGGGTCCGGTGGCGCGGGGCGGGTCGATCAGCGGCCAGGCAGCAGGCGGCGCAGCGTATCGTCCTTCTGAACATAGTGGTGGAACAGGCCGGCGAGCGCGTGCAGGCCGATCAGCCAGTAGCCGGCGACACCGACGGTTTCGTGGATGTCTTCCACCTGCTCGGCGAGGGCCTCATTCGGGGGCACCAGCGGCGGCAGGGTCAGGCCGAAGAACGGCACCGGCTTGCCCTCCGCGCTCAGGATGAGCCAGCCGCCGATTGGCATGCCGATCATCAGCCCGTACAGCGCGAGATGCATCAGCCCCGAGAGCCGGCGCTGCCAGGCGGGCAGCGGCGGCGTGATCGCCGGCACGCCGCCGACCCCGCGTGCGATCAGCCTTACCCACACCAGCGCAAAGACCGACAGCCCCAGCATGAAGTGCCAGGTCTTGATCGCGTCGCGCGCATCGCTGCCGCGCTCAAACAGCACGCGCAGCTCGATGCAGGCGTACACGGCGGCCAGCAACAGCAGCATCAGCCAATGCAGCGAGATGGAGAGTGTGGAGTAGCGGGCGGCGGTCATGGTGGGTGGGTCGGTAGGGAGGGGGTCGGGGACCAGCGTCAGATTATTGCCAATCGCCCCACTGGGCTTGCAATGCGGCGAGGGCGGCGACCCCCGCGGTTTCCGTGCGCAGCACGCGCGGCCCCATGCGGATGCCGACGAAGCCGGCGCGGCGCGCGGCGTCGAGTTCGTCTGGGCTCAGACCGCCTTCCGGGCCGACCAGCAACGTGACCGGGCCCGCCGGCGCCGGCATCTCGCGCAAACTGTGGCGGCCCTCCGGGTCCAGCGTGAGCCCGGTGCCCCGTGCGCCCGCGTCATTCAGCCAGCCGGGCAGGGGCTGCACGGGCAGCAGGTCCGGCACGCGTGTGCGCCCGGATTGCTCGCAGGCGCTGACGATCACGCCCAGCCAGTGCTCCAGCTTCTTGTCCCAGCGCTCGGCGTCCAGGCGCACCACGCTGCGCACCGACAACAGCGGCTGAATGCGGGTGATGCCCAACTCCACGGCCTTCTGGATCGTGTAATCCATGCGGTCGCCTTTCGACACGCACTGCGCCAGCGTCAGGTCCAGCGGCGACTCGCGGTGGGCGGCGTACGGCTCGCCAACGCGGGCGGTGGCATTCTTCTTCGCCACCTGCGTCAGCACGGCCTCGAACTCGCCGCCTTGGCCGTTGAAAACAATGAAGTTCTCGCCCACCTGCATGCGCAGGACCTGCACCAGATGGCGGAAGGCAGTGTCCGGCAGCACGAGCTCGAGCCCGGAAGACAGCGGCTGCGGCAGATAGAGGCGGGTCATGCGCCCATTGTCCGGCCCGCCCGGGCGGGAATCCAGCCCGCGCCGGGCAGGGGGGCTCAGCTTTTCATTGCCGATTCCGTCCTTATCACGATGGAGCCTCCCTGCAGGGCTCCGTGGTTTGCCCCGGGAAAACACCGGGCTTAGTCTTCGGACGCGGCTGCCTTCGGGTGGCGGGAGAGAGCACGATGACACAACAGGCACCGGCCCCGGGATCGAGCCAGGTGACGCTGGCCGACTTCGGCGAGGACGAGGCCAGCCGCTGGGAAAACCTGATGCGGCGGTTCGACCGGCCGCTGCGCGGGTACTTTGCTAGCCGCATCCGCAACCCCTCCGACATCGACGACCTCGTGCAGGAAGTCTTCGTCCAGTTGCTGCGGCGGGCCAGCGGCGGGCCGATCGAGCATGTGCAGCAGTACCTGTTCCAGGTGGCGTCCAGCGTGCTGTGCGACCAGGGCCGGTACATGAAGTCCCGCCGCTTTGATGCGCACGAAAGCTATGAAGAAGACGTGCACGCGGTGGCCACCGAGATTTCGCTGGAGCGCATCGTCATCGGCGAGGAAACCCTGCGCCGCATGAACGAGGCCCTGCAGCAACTGCCGGAACGCACGCGCGACATCTTCTTCCTGCGCGCCATCCAGCAGCGCAAGCACGAGGAAGTGGCGAGCCTGCTCGGCATCTCCACCCGCATCGTGCACAAGCACATGGCGCGTGCATTGACGCACCTGCATGCATTCATGACCGAGCTGGCCTAAGAAGAACGAAGTGAAGAAACTCGACCCCGCCCCGCTCATCGACCTGATCCAGGCCGAACCCGATCCGCAGGCCCAGGCCGCGCTGTGGAGCGACGCCCTGCGCGACGGCGATGCCGCGCCCGAGTTGCGCCGCGCCTTCGACTACTGGCGTGCCGCCAAACCCGAGCACGCGCTGGCCTTCGACGCGATCGACCGCACGCACCGCCTGTTCCGCGCCGCCGGCAACGCGCATGCTCCGTTCGCGGTGGAAGCCGAGATCCTCGCGCGCCTGCAGGCCCGCAAGCGCCACCGCCGCCAGGCCGTCTACGGCATCGCCGCCAGCCTCGTCGCCATCGTCGTCACCGGCTACGCCATCACCGGCGGCTCCTGGTCCGAACTGCAGTACCTGAAGGACCGCGCGCGGTACGCGCTGCAGGGCGATGCGCTGTATCGCACGGCGGTGGGCGAGCGGCTCGTGGTCGCGCTCAATGACGGGTCCGTGCTCACGCTCAACACTGACAGCCGCGCCGTCGTGCAGTACCGCGACGCCACGCGCGGCGTGATGCTGGAAAAGGGCCAGGCCCTGTTCGAGGTTGCCAAGGACCCGGCGCATCCGTTCATCGTCACCGCCGGGGATCGCAAGGTGACGGCCCTGGGCACGGCGTTTGACGTGCGAGTTTCCGACGAGCGCCTGCAGGTCACGCTGGTGGAAGGCCGCGTCGCCGTCGAGCCGGTGCTGGACACCGCATCCTCCGACGCCGCGCAGCGTGCCGAGCTGGCCCCCGGTGAACAGTTCATTCTGGCTAGCAATGCTAAGACCGGCACCGTGATCCAATCCGAGCCGCTGGTCCGCAAAGCGGACACCAAGCGCACCATCAGCTGGCGCGACGGCCAGATCATCTTCGCCAACGACCCGCTGCAGGACGCTGTCGCGGAGATCAACCGCTACGCCAAGCGCCGCGTTGTCCTCACCGACCCCCGCCTCGGCGACCTGCGCGTCAGCGGCGCGTTCAACACCAACAACACGCTGGTGTTCGTCAACATGCTCACGCTGCACTTCCCGATCCGCATCGTGGAGAGCAGCGAGGAGCAGATCGTGCTGGCTCAGAAGGCTGATTCGAACTCCTGAGCTGAATCCGCGCGCCCCGGCTCACGCCGTCATCCTGAGCCCCGGCTTGTCATCCTGAGCCCTTCGACAGGCTCAGGACAGGCTGCGCGAAGGATCTAGCCGCGTCGAGCGCCGCAGTCAGAATCAGACCCCGACGACGGCAATGCTCAAGCCGCCGTCAACCGAACTTTCTCCACCGCGCCGAGATCGACATGCTGCCTCGCTTGCCAGAGGTCATAGTTGTACTGCATGGCAAGCCAGCTTTCCGGCGTGCGGCCCAGTGCCTTGGAGAGGCGAAGCGCCATCTCCGGGCTGATCCCGCTGGTGCCGGTCAGGATGCGGTTCAGCGTCGACGGCGCAACGCCCAGCTTGATTGCAAGCTCGCGCCCGCTGATCTCATTGGGTTCCAGGTATACGGCGGTAATGAACTCGCCGGGGTGGGGGGGATTGTGCATGGCCATCAGTGGTAGTCCTCGTAGTCCAGAACGTGGGCGTCGCTGTCCTGAAATTCAAATGTCATCCGCCAGTTGCCGTTGACCCAAACCGACCATCGGCCGCGATCCGCTCCTTTCAATGGATGCAGCCTGAAGCCGGGGATGTTCATGTCCTCAATGACGCGGGCGGTGTCCAGGCCGGCCAGCAGCATGCGCAGACGCTTGGAGTGCGCCGGCTGAATTCCGGAAGCGCTTCCCGTCTCGAAGAAGCGCTTCAAGCCTTTGTGCCGGAAGGACTTGATCATAAGGGGAATTGTATCGTGTTGCGCACCGCGCAACAATAGGGGCGTTTGAGGAACTTTACGCCCCAAGAGCGTAACGTCACCGGTTATCAAGTTCGGGTAAGGGTGCTCAGACTTTCACTCGCGTTTCCGTCCTAACAGTTGGGCAAAGCCGCAATCGACAAAAGCGGTCCGCGCAAACGTTCAGGAGAGAGCCGATGTCCGTCAAGAGATTCGTCCCGGCCCGTGTGGCCGGGGTTCTGCTGTTTGCAGCCGGGGGGCTGATCGGGGCGGGGAGCGCGAGTGCGCAGACGCCGGCCTCCACGACACCCGCCTTCACCGCCACGACTGACGCTGCTCGCGTCAGCTTCGACATTCCCGCGCAAGACCTCGGCAACGCACTCAGCGAGTACGCGCGCCAGAGCGGGCAGCAGCTCTTCTATGCGCCGGAGGCCGTCGCGGGCAAGACCGCGAGCGCGGTCAGTGGCGAGCTGAGCCGCGATGCCGCGCTCACTCTGCTCTTGAAGGGTACGGCCTTAGAGCACATGACGACGCCGGACGGCGGCATCATGATTGGCAGCCCGGATGCGGTACAGACTTACCGCTCCCGCGTGCAGGAGCGCAGCGGGACGCTGCCCTCATCGGGAAACGCAGCCGCCGCTGGTGAGCTGACGCCGGAAACCGACCCCGGCACTTCGATAGAACCGACGACCGCATCGGTCCAGGTCGAGCGCACCGGCGGCATCGAAGAGATCATCGTCACGGGACAGAAGAAGGAAGAGCGCATCCAGGACGTGCCGATCGCGATCAGCGCGTTCTCGATGGAAGACCTGGACAACCAGAAGATCGAAGGCGGTTTCGATCTGCTGCGTGGCGTGCCGAACGTCACCTTCAGCAAGACCAATTTCACCGGCTACAACTTCCAGATTCGCGGCATCGGCACGCAGGCCGTTTCCGCCAGCACCGATCCAGGTGTCGCTGTCAGCTTCAACAACACGACGCTGATCGTGAATCGCCTGTTCGAGCAGGAGTACCTGGACATCGAACGCGTCGAAGTCCTGCGTGGTCCGCAGGGCACCCTGTACGGCCGCAACGCCACCGCGGGCGTGATCAACGTCATCAGCGCCAAGCCGAAGTTCGGCGTGCATGAAGGCGAATTCAAGATCGAGGCGGGCAACTATGGTGCCGAACGCCTGCGCGCCCACTACAACCTGTCGATCGGCGACAACGCGGCTCTGCGCGGTGCGTTCGCATCCACGGTGCGCGACGGCTATGGCCACAACGAGTTCGACGGCTCGGATGTCGACAACCGCGACCTGTGGACGGGACGCCTCACGCTCGGGTTCCAGCCTCACGAAAGCCTGCGCGTCAATCTGCTGTGGGAGCGGTTCCGCGAGGACGATCAGCGCGTGCGCTCGATCAAGCAACTCTGTCACCGCGATCAAGGACTGGAGAGCGTGGGGGGGCTCGATCTCAATGATCTCTCTTCGACCACCTGGGACGGATATACGAGCAAGGAAACCTTGCAGGCCCAGCTGACGCAGGGCTGTCTGCCAGGCTCGCTATACGACGATGCTGCATTCGGTGTCCCCAATGGCATGGCGATCCCGTTCGTGGCAGTGGGTCGACTAAATGCGTTCGCCGGTTCCATTGGCTTTAATCCCTACCTGCGTGCGCCGTTTACGCCTGATGATGCCCCCTGCGATATCTATCGCACCCGCGGCAACTGGGGCTTCATCAATCTCTGCCACGAGGACCCCTTCGAGGGCGCTGTTCAGTCTCGCGATCTGCGCACCATGAGTTCTGAGATCAAGCCGACCTACCACGCCAAGTCGGACATCTTCGAGATGTCGCTGGATTTTGATATCAGCGATGAACTTTTGCTCTCCTCGCAGACGGTCTACGTCAGCGACGGCGTGCGC
>JBEIOK010000266.1:0-1622 GCA_040377605.1 Nevskiaceae bacterium
ACGATACGGCTCAGGCTCTCGTCGAGATCTGAAACCGGCATGCCCGTCGCCTGCGTCTGCAGGGCAAGTGCCGCGTGAGGGGCCGAGGCGTCCAGGCCCAGTGCTTGAGCGAAGTGGCGGAAGGCATCGGCATCCTCGGTACCGGTGAAGATGACGCCGCAGAGATCGTGGCGCAGGCGATCGCGCCATTGCGCACGGTGGAATTGCTCGCTGGTATAGACCAGGCTGACGGCCTGCGCGATGACATCGAAGTGATACAGCAGATAGGGTGAAATCTTGCGCAGCAACTCGGGATAGAGCGCGGGGCTGTCGCCCACCGCCTCCAGCAACTTGTTCCAGATGCCCCCCGATCCGACGCGATAGGCGCGGAGCAGCGCGGGCAGCGAGACGCCCTGATGCACGCGCCGCCGCGCGAACGAGGCCGCCTGCTCCAGCTGCTCCGTGGTTGGCGGGTGGCCGGACAGCAGCGCCGTGTACCAGAGCCGCACGTTGAGCGCGACCGACTGCCAGACATCTTCGAGTGTGGCGGGATCGCGCAGCGCGCCGTAATCGTGGATGGCGCTGCGCAGCTCGGAGACGACGTGCTCGGTTACGGACGGCACGTCGTTGATCAGACCGGCGACGATGCGGTGCAGGTCAGCCGAAAGCGCCGGGATCTGGGCTTCGCCCACCGGTGCCAACTGCTCGAAATCGATGGCCTGTGAAGAGGATTCCATATCGTGTGCTCCCCGTCGGGCACGGTGGCCCGGTTGCCAGTCGGGCTGGCTCGATGGTGTCCGGCGTTTTGACCGGATCTGGGGACACGTTACGTGGATCCGGCGCGAACGGTTGCAGGCGGAGGCCCCATCGTCGACGGCCGCCGCGAACCGGACTCGGCCGTCGGGTTATGCCTGGGGGTCGCGCTGCTGCAGTTGCCACAGACGGGCATAGGCGCCGTTGGCGGCCAGCAGCTGCCCATGGGTGCCGCGCTCCAGCACCTGCCCGCGTTCGAGGTAGGCAATCTCGTCAGCGTCGGTGATGGTCGACAGCCGATGGGCGATGACCAGCGTCGTGCGGCGTGCGGCGACCTCGCGCAGGGCGTCGAGAATCGCGCGCTCCGATCCGGAGTCCAGCGAGGAGGTGGCCTCGTCGAAGATCATGATCGGCGGGTCCTTGAGCAGGGCGCGGGCGATCGCGATGCGCTGTTTCTCGCCACCCGACAGTTTGAGGCCACGCTCACCGACCTTGGTCTCGTAGCCCTCCGGTAGCTGCGCGATGAAACCGTCGAGATGGGCCAGACGGGCCACGCGTTCGATATCGCTGCGGCTGGCGCCGGGACGTCCATAGCGCAGGTTGTACTCGATGGTGTCGTTGAACAGCACCGTGTCCTGCGGCACGACGCCGATATGGGCGCGCAGGCTCTCCTGGGTCATTGAGCGCAGATCGATCCCATTGATTGTCAGGCGTCCGCCGTCGGGGTCGTAGTAGCGGAACAGCAGGCGGGCGAGGGTGGATTTGCCAGCGCCGCTGGGACCCACGACGGCCAATGTCCGGCCCTGCGGGATGTGCAGGCTGACGCGCTGCAGGATGCGGCGGTTGTCCTGATAGCCGAAATCGACAGCCTCGAAGCGGACGTCCGCCTG
>JBEIOK010000004.1:0-51083 GCA_040377605.1 Nevskiaceae bacterium
CGAATGTTCTGCTCGCCGAGGTCCGCTGCCATGAAGCGCACGTTGGCTTCAAGGCTGGCTTTGGCTGGGCCCATGACGTTGTACATCGGGACTGCGCGCACAGCGCCGAGGTAGGTCAGCGTCAGCATCGATGCGGCGCGTCCCTGCATCAGCGGGCGGGCCGCCTTGCCCAGGGCCGCAAAGGAGTAGCTGGAGATGTCATGTGCAATGCGTGAACCCTCGCGTGTCACTGAATCCAGGTATCGCCCTGCCAGCTGCTCGCGGGGGGCAAAGCCGATCGAGTGAATCAGCACATCCAGTGAGCCCCACTGTGCTCGCAGTTCCTGCATGACCTCGTCGATCTGCGCATCTTCGGCAACGTCCAGTGGCAGGACGATCGTCGAGCCCAGGCTGGCGGCGAATGCTTCGACACGCGACTTCAAGCGCTCGCCCTGGTAGGTGAAAGCGAGTTCCGCACCTTCCCGCTTGAAGGCCTCGGCAATCCCGGTGGCGATCGAGCGGTCGCTGGCGACGCCGGTAATCAGCGCGCGCTTGCCTGAGAGAAACCCCATGTCGTACTCCTGGTCTGCGCCGAATCCGTGGCAAAAGCGGTCTTCCGGCATGCGCCGGAAGACCGTTTCAGGATGGCAGGAAGGTGATCGGGTAGTTCGGATACGTGAACGACGGTACGGCCTTGGCCCCGAAGTTCATCAGCATCACGCGCTGCACCAGTTTGCGCTCGAGATCCGGGTCGTTGAACGTACTCGATACCAGCTGGCAGTCGATCACTGCGCCGCTGGGCGCGATGGTCAGGCTCACGACGATTTTTCCGGCCCCGAGGTTCGGATTGTCGCGCGCGGCACGGTTGTAGATCGCCGTGATCGCGCCCTTGTTGCGGTCGAACACCAGCTGGATCTCTTCCAGCGTGCGCCCGGGGATGATCTTGTCGCCCCCCTGACCCGGTCGGGTCTTGTCCTCGCCGAAGCCGACCGGACTTTCGACCACCGTCGTGCGCCGTTGCCCCAGTCCGGTGCCGGACTGCGAGCGGCGAGTCTGCCCGGTCGCATTGGGCGAGCCGATGCCGCCGGAGGTGCCGGCTGCGGCCTGCTCGAAGGCGCTGGCGGGAGCCCCCGCGTCGGTTGCGCCTTCTCCGGTGTTGAGGCTGCCTAGTGCCTGATCATTCTGTTCAATCGCGGCGACCCCGGTATGCAGGGCGGACAGCTGCGATGCGAAGGCCATGACACCCGAGCGCTGGGCGGTCTGCCGTGCCTGTTCCACCGCACGCTGACGCAACACTTCCTGCGGAATCTCGACCGGCTTCGGTGCTTCCACTTTCGGCGGTGCGGGCGTGGGGTCCGGCTGGGGATCCGCCTTGACCTCCTCGGGTTCGGGCTCATCCACCTCGGCGGGTGCCGGCTCTTCCACCTTTTCAGCGATCGGCGCCGGCTGTTCAGGCAGCAACTCGACATATTTCGAACCCGCCAGCGTGCCGCCGCCTCGCGTCAGACCGACCAATTCCAGGAACGGAATCATCGCGCTGACAATCAGCAGGGGAATGCCGACGATCAGACACAGCCGACGGAAGCGGCGATCAGACTCATCCGCCAGATCCCAGGTTTGCCAGTGAATGGTGTGCGTGCTCATGGCGCAGCGCCCCCCTCACGATGGGCCACCGCGAGCGAGATTTTCCCGAAGCGCGCCTCCGAACAGGTCGCCATCACTTTCTTGACGAGCTGGTAGGGGATTTCCTTGTCCGCCATGACGTTGATCTCGCCGCGCGAAACGGCACCACTGCCTGCACCGAGAACCGGGCTCAGCGCCTCCTGCAGCAATCGTGACTTCAAGGGCGACAGCACATTGCCGGTCGTGTTGGCGGCATCCGAGACCGACATGATGCGTTCGTTGTTCACCAGGATGTCGTCGCGGGTGATCATCAGCAGCACGGTCTGGCGCGGTCCGTCCGCAGCCAGCGACTCGGGCAGCACCAGTGAGCGCGGATTGGGCAGCACCTCGACCTGGGACGAATTCACGAGCAGGAAGAACACCAGAATCGTGAAGATATCCATCAGCGACGTGAGGTGCAGCGATCCGGGACGATTACGTTTCCGTCGGCGCTCGATTCTCTGGGTGCGCAGCGAATGGGCACGAATCATGGGGCGACTTCCAGCGGCGGCGCATCACCCACCGAGATCTGCGGGAACATATCCATCTGCACGCCGTCACGGGCGGCAGGAAGGTAATGCACTGCGTCCATGACCTGGATCAGCGTGTCGTAATTAATGCCGGGCTCCAGCAGCAGGCTGATGCGGTCTTCGGCAGGGTTGCGATTCTTGATTTCCGCCAGCGCCTGCCCGAGGCCGGCGTAGTTATGACCCTTGTCGGACTTGCTCCATTCATTGACGGCGCGCCCGTCCTGCGTGAGCAGCAGGCTGTTCTCGCGAATCACCACCGACAGTCCGCGAACCTCCTGCTGGGGCGGTGGCGCGGCCTGACTGCTGTCGGGCAGGCTCAATTCCTTGATCGTCAACTGCGTAAACACCGCCGTGATGAGCAGGAACGGCACCAGCGCCACCATCAAATTCATGAAGGCGGTGATATTCAGCTCTGGCACGTCCTGTCGGCGTGCCCGGCGCATCCTGGCGAGCATCAGTTCTTGAAGCCGAAGCTGTTGAGGAACTTGATGGCGGCCATTTCGACGCTGTCGATCAGGTCATTGGCGCGCGACTGCAGCCATGCATGCAGCAACAGCAGCGGGATGGCGACGATCAGGCCGAAGGCGGTGGTATTCATCGCCACCGAGATCGAGGCGGACAGCAGGTTCGCCTTTTCCGCGGGGTTGACGTTGGCCACGGCGTTGAAGCCCTGGATCAGGCCGATGATGGTGCCGAGCAGGCCCAGCAGCGTCGCGATGTTGGCGAAGGTGGCCAGGTAGTGCGTGCGCCGTTCGAGTAGGGGCGTCACTTCCATGATGCTCTCTTCCATCGCCATCTCGACTTCGCCGCGGGTTCCGCTGGAGCGGGCGCGGGACAGGCCGAAGCCCAGCACCCGGCCAATGGCGGTGTCCGAGTTGGCCGCGAGCTGTTCGGCACCCTGGTAGTCGCCCTTGTTCAGCAGCGGCAACAGCTCCGACCACAAGGCACGGCTTTCCTTGTTCGCCCGACGCAGATACAGCCAACGCTCGGTGGCAATGGCCAGACCAATGATCATGACGATCAGGATGGGATACATGAACGCGCCGCCGCTCTGGAAGAAGGCAAGCACGGTGGTGACGAACTCCATAGTCTCTAGTCCTCGGGGTAATGCGTCTGCGATAACAAGTCGGAAAATCTTAGGGGAAGCCGGTTCCCCCGTCAGGGGGTTACCTTGCCTTTCTGCTTCAGCGCGCCGCTGAGCGCGTTGTAATACTCGATCTGTCTCAGGAACACGGTTTCGTCGATCGGCTGCATTTTCTCTTGCAGCAGCCGCGCTGGTCGATCGACGTTGTCCTCGGCCCGCGATTCACGCCACGGCGTAATGTAAAGGCCAATGGGGGATTCTCGCTCACCGACAATGGTCGTGCCGGCACTACGGGAGGTCACCGTTGGCGCTTCCATGCGCTCCGGCTGCGCGCCGACCGCTGGCATTTCGTCCTGCGCCCAGGCCATGGGCATCGCCAGCACGGCGAGCACCGCGACAATCATCAGCTTCATGGCTGTGCCCCGCTGTTGGCCGCCGGGGCGGCAGGTGCACGCGGCTTGGCGGCGGCCTCGATCTCGGCAACCCAGGCCATCACCTTGAGATCCTGCTTGCCGGAGAGCTTCTGGTAAGCAGCGTAGTGGGGCAGGGCCTGCGCCGGCTGCTTCAGATGCTCATCCAGCAGGATGGCGAGGTTGTAGTGCGCCAGCGCCGAGTCCGGGTTGATGTCCAGGGCCTTGTCGTAGGCACTGCGCGCACGCACGTAGTCGCGTGATTCGCGATACAGGATGCCCAGCCAGTTGTAGGCAATATCGTTGTCCGGGTTCAAGCTGATCGCCTTGGTCATGGCGCCGATGGCCTGATCACGGCGATTGGACTTCGCGTACAGGATGCCGAGGTTCGTCCAGGGTCCTGAAAACTCTGGAAAATCCGCGATCAATGCCTTGAGGGCCTCTTCAGTCTCCGCGATCTGGTTCTGCTGCCACAGCGACAAGGCGGCACTGAAGCGAGCCTGAGGATCGCCCTTGTCGGGTAGCGCGGGTGCGATGATCGCCGACCCGGCCGGGTCGGCCCCCGGGGGGGCCTCGTCAGCCGCCGGCTTGATCAGGCTGCAGCCAGACAGGCCAAGAACTAGTGCTGCCACCAGCCAGGGGGTCCGCATGTCACTTGAGCTTTTCATAACGCTCCTCGCCCTGCTCGCGCTTGCCGTAACGTGCCGGGGCAATCTGTGCCAGCGCCTTGGCGCTGCGTGCAATCCATTCGTCATACACGCCCTGTCCGATGCGCTTGAGGTTGGCTTCGTGCGTCTGGATCGCCTTTTCCTCGAAGGGGAAAGCCTGCTCTTCGAGCAGCAGGTCGTACTGTTCGCGCTCCAGTTCGGACAGGCCGCGCGGTCGCTCCGAGTCCATCAGCGCGCGCCCGAACTCCTGGTAGAGACCGCCCAATTCGAACGTCGATGCCGTGGTGATTTCCGCGAAGTTGTAAGTCGCCGCCTTGCCCAGCCAGCGCGTTGCTTCTTCCATCGCCTTCTGTTTCGCGGGCAGGCTCTTTTCCACCGGCAACGTCAGCCGCAGGGCGCGGACATCGGCTGCGGCCAGACGCCCCAGCTCCAGACTCGCCTGCGCCGCAAGGCTGCGCGAGCGCTCGCTGCGTTCGGCACCCGCTGTGTCGTCGGCGCTGACCTGTTCGCGTAGCCAGTAGGCCAGGCGCGTGCGGTCACCGGCGCTGCGAGCGAACTGCACGAGTCGGTCACGTGCATCGGTGGCGCGCGCAAGCGGCCGCGGGAATGTGCGGACGTAGAATTCGTAGGCCCGCGCCGCATCCGGTCCTGCCTTGGCTTCGTCGAACAGAGTGGCCGACAGCCAGGCCGCTTCGAGGCGGGTTTCGCCGGACTCGCTGCCACGCTGTGCAATGCGGGCATAGGTGGCTGCTGCCTGGAACGGCTTGTTGTCCTTCTGGTAGGCCACCGCCAGCTTCTTGTCGACATCGGCTTCCAGTGCATGCGCGGGGAAGAGGGCCCGGAAGCCCTCGAGAACCACGGCTGCCGCCGCCCAGTCCTCCAGCGCGATCAATGCGGCGGCACCGTCGTACTCGGCCGTGGCGCGGATCTTGGCAGTCGGGGTGACCTTGCCGACCCGCAGGAAATGCATCGCAGCGGTCTTTTGATCCCCTGCTTCGCGTGCGGCCTCGCCCTGCTTGTAGATCGACGCGGCAAGCTGTTCGATGATGTCCGAGCGTTGCGCTGCGTCGCTCGGCGTCAGCTTCAGTTCCTCGGTGAATGCGGCTTCCGCTTCCGGGTAGCGCTTCTGCGCAAATTGCGAGTCGCCGGTCACGCTCCAGGCAAGTCGGCGCAGATCGGCGGCTACGGTTGCGGGGCCCTTGATCACCCGGGCTGCGACCTCAATGGCTTCGTCATGCGTGCCCAGCTCATAGAGATCCTGGGCCGCCTGTGTCAGCACTGCATAGTGCTGGGCATGATTCGGGAAGGTATCGGCCAGCTTCAGGCTGGCGTCGATCGCCGCGCGCAGGGCCTGTGGTCGCTGTGCGGCAGGGACTTCCTTGGCGTGCTTCTGGTAGGCGAGCACAGCCGCATAGGCGGCCTCGCCAGAGCGGGCGTGCGCCGGGTAACCGTAGGCGGTCTTGCTGTACTCGGTGGCGGCCTCCAGCGTCCGGCCGCCGTCCAGCAAGCTGTCACCGAGCAAGAAATTGATCTCGGCGATGCGAGGATCCTTCGGATAGAGCTCGATAATGCGGCGGTACCAGCCCGCAGCGACCAGGAAGGGCTCGCGTTGCTGCGTGTTCTGCTGCGCGATGGCGTGGTAGTGCTTGGCCAAGTCTTCCAGATGCTTGCGCAGTTCGGCCATGACCTCGGCCGACGCAGGGGCTCCGGCCCAGTAGGCGGCAGCGGGATCATAAGTGCGGGCGTAGCGTTCCTTCTCCTGCACCACGAGGTCGCGGAAGCCGCCCTCGCCGTAGGCGGCAATGACCTTGCTCTGGAAGCCAGGGGCCAACGATGAAGTGGCATAGCGCCGGATGAATGCCGCATAGGCCTCGGCACTGTCGGTATAGCGCCGCTTTTCCAGCAGCGATTCGCCGAGCGCCGTGTAGACCAGCGGGTAGAAGCGGGGGTCGCCGTTCTGTGCCAGATAATCGTTCAGCGCCTGGCCGCCGCCCAGCGTCGACAGCGACAAGGTGACGACACGCAGGGAGTCCTTGACCAGGTCGTATTCGGCCTTGTCGACGCCATTGAGTGCCGCTTCCTGCTCGTGCGAGACGTTCTGTGGCAGCTCGCGGTCGAGGATATCGAAGAAGGTGGCGATCGCCAGGTCGTACTTCGACTGCTTGTAGAGTGTCCAGCCGTACTTGTATTGCGCCTGCTCAAAGAAGGGTGTCTGGTCCTGGAGGTCCATCACCTTGCGATACTCGGCCTCGGCCTCGGCGTAGCGGGTTTGCAGGAACAGCAGTTCGGCGCGACGGAAATGACCGTCGTGTGCCATCGCGGATTGCGGATACCGGTCCGTCAGCCGCTTGAGCGTGTCGATTGCCGCGCCAACGTCACCAAGATTCTGCTGCGCGCGCGCGAGCTGGTAGAAGACGCGATCGTTGTTTTTGTCTTCGGGATTGGCGTGCAACAGCTCGTTGTACAAGGCCACGGCCTCGCGCAGCGCCTTTTCCGATTCGGCCGTGTTGCCGCGCGTGTCCTCGATCTGGACCTGAAGGTCAGCCAGACGGCGCTTGGCCTCGACCTTGGTTTCCGGATCGGGGGCCAGTTTCAGCAGCTCGCGGTAGTTGTCGGCTGCCTTCTGCGGGTCGGCAGCGACTGGCTCGGATGCAATGATCGGCAGGACATCCTGTGCGGGCGCATCCAGCTTGCCGACGGTCTTGCCGATGGAGGGTGATGCATTCTTGATTGCCGCGGGCGTACACGCTGCCAGGCACAGCGCCACAGCCAGGGGGATGCCGCGGACGGCGTGCTTATTGGTCATCGAGTTCGCCCTTGCGCTGGCGATCGTAGAGGCGGGCGAGGGCGAAACGGGCCTCGACCAGATATTGCTCGATCTGTTTCTTCTGGCCTTCCAGCTCGGTCAGTGACATGGTCTGCAGCAGTCGGGCTTGCTCTTCGAGTGCGACATCAACGGTGGCTCTCAGGTTGCCAAGCCGGCCCCGCAGCGCCACCGCGCGCTCATAGCTGCCGTCGAACCGCGTCGGGGCTTCGGCCAGTGACAGCTGCGGTGCTGCACGCGCCGCATCGGGTGGCGGTGCCCGGTAGCTGCCCGGCGCGGCCAGCGCCCCATCGGGGCGCAGGCGGATTCTCAGATTGCCCCAGGGATCGACCCAGGCGGCCTTGGCGCGGGTCATCGGGTCGGCACCCGGGGTGCCGATCGGCCCCTTTTCAGTGAAGGCGCGCTCGATCGTATCGAGACGTTGTCCCCAGGCATCGAGATTCCGCGAGAGCATGCGCAGATCCCGATAGTTCTTGAGAACTTCCTGGAAGCGGTGCTCTGCGAGCAGGCTTTGCAGAAAGTAGGTTTCCGGCGCGTCCGGCAGGTCGAGCAGCTTCCACTCCCACCCCGCCTCCGAGTTCAACTCGCGGCGCACGATGGTCTCGACCATCCGCTGCTGACGGATCGAGACCATCGCCTCGTCCATGCGCTTGCGACTGTTCTGCAGCGTCTCGATCGCCCGTTCGTAGAATTGAAGCGCCTGCGTATGCGCGCCGAGTCGGTCCAGTGAGAAGGGGATGGCCAGCCAGGCCTCCAGCACCGCCGGGTCCATCGGATCCCGCGAAATCAGCTCGACCCAGGGCACCAGCGCCTTGCGCAGCGCCTCTTCTTCCTGCGGTTTGGCCTTGCGAAGGCGGAAGCTGCGCAGGCCCGCTCGCTTGAAGACATCATCTTCAAGAAACCCGGGGCGCAGCAGCACTCCGAGCGTGGAGAACGTCGTGAAAGGGCTGGGATCCGCCTGATCGCCCTCGACATCGACTCGGGAGACACGCCCGCCCTGCGGGGCCAGTTCCGCCCATCCCAGACCCAGCAGCGCACGGTTGGAGAACGGCCCCTCGACCCTGACCCTGGAAAACACCGGCTTGGCGGTGCCCCCCTGCTGTGCCTGAAGAAAGTGCCAGCCGAGGCTCAGATTGGCGCGGTCACGCAGGGCCAGTTCCTCGACGGTTCGCGGCGACATGCGGCCCAGGCGGTCCATAATGGTCAGCCCCTGCGGGGCTCGGCCATCACTGACCAGTGCCACGGCGAGGTTGTAGCGCATGTAATCGGTCTGATCCCGCGCGTTGTCGAGGCTGCCCAGAATCTCGGCAGCCTCGCTGTAGCGACCCTCTGCCATCAGCACGCGCGCCAGCAGATCCTGCCACTCGATGACGACTTTGGGGGGCAACTTTTCGCGCATGCGATACAGCGTCGCGCGCGCCTCGGCGAAGTAGCCGCGCTGATATTCGAACTCTGCCAGACGCAATCGCGCCCGTGCGACCTGCTCCGCGTTCGCGCCGCTGACGGCGAGCGTGCGGTAGAGCGGCTCTGCACGATCGCGCATGCCGAATGCCAGATAGCTTTCCGCCAACTGCCAGCGATATTCGGCCGGCATGCGGGCCGTATCCCTGTCGGGGGCAATCAAGCCGAGCTCCAGCAATGACGAGAAATGACGGTCATCGCGGTGGAGAAACTCCGCCGAGCGTACGCGCGGGTCATTGGCTGTGCCTGGCACGTAGAGCTCAGCCGCCTGGGCGGCCGGCATCATCGCGCCCAGCACCAGCGCAAGCAGCAGGCGACGAGACATCAAGGTTTGGCCCTCCACTGCTTCATGCTGAAACGAGGCTTGCCGCCGAAACGACGTTCGCGTTCGATGACCAGTTCGAGCTCCGCTTCGCCCTGCTGCTTGTCGAATACCGCCTCGAATGTCTCACTGATGGGGGGCGTGTCGGCTTTGTCATCCGCGAAGCTGCCGGTGAAGGTGGCACGGATGCGGTGAGCGCCGGGGGTCACAACCAGGCGCGCCAGTCGCTGTGCACTGTTCTTGGCGAGCAAGGCGCGTGCATCAGTTTCGTCGTAGTGATAAACCTCAGGACGGCGATCATCGATCATGACGCTGACTTCGCTGAGCAGCAGTCCGCTGACCTTCAGCGACAGATAGACGGAGACACGAGCATGCTCGGGCAGCAGCACTTCGTTTTCGATCGCCTGGGCAGCGCGATTGAACTCGAGCACTTCATCCTTCAGCGCCTGCGTCGTCTGGTCCAGGCGAATTGCCTGCTCCTGCACGTCCGCGGCAAAGACGGGCGTCGCGAGGCTGCAGGCGACGGCAAATATCGTCCTGCGGGCCTGATGGCCTCTCGTGTTGTGCATCGGGGTCCTGATCGGAATTGAACGCATCGAGTGTATCAAATGGTCGTGTCAGATAAGCCCGGCATGATGACCGGCGACGTGGGCACGATGAGCGGCCCGGGCGTGAAGCATGGTGCAGCGCCTCGATTCATCGCAGCAGGCCGGCTGCTATCGGGTATCGTTCAGTTTGGAGGTCCTACATATATATGAGGATCCATCGGGGCGCGTTAAGTTCAGTGTCTGCTGCGCAGCACGTGAAATAGTTCTGTTGACGCTCCAAAACCTGCTTGCTATAAAGCGCCGCAACCCGCACTCCTCCTAGCATCGCGCCGCTCAGGCCCCGCGATAGTTTGTCATCGGAATGAACGGGAAATTACAGGACGCAGGGTCTAGGGCTACACGGCACACGCCGTCTTTTTTCGAGGGGACGCTTCACTATGAACAAGACTGATCTCATCAATGCTGTCGCCGACAAGGCCGACATCTCCAAGGCTGACGCGGCGCGCGCGATCGATTCTTTCTTTGAAGTGGTTGGCAAGGCGCTCAAGAAGAAGGACAAGGTGTCGCTGGTCGGTTTCGGAACCTTCTTGGTGCGCGAGCGCGCCGCTCGTACCGGCCGCAATCCCAAGACCGGTGCCGCCATCAAAATCAAGGCGAGCAAGACGCCTTCATTTAAAGCTGGAAAGGGCCTGAAGGACCTGATAAAGTAACGGACTCACTGATTCACCGAAGGGTTGCTGATGGCAGCACCTCGTGACGGGTGCTTAGCTCAGCTGGTAGAGCGTCGCCCTTACAAGGCGAATGTCGGCGGTTCGAGCCCGTCAGCACCCACCATCGGTTACGGAAAAGTGGAGCGGTAGTTCAGTTGGTTAGAATACCGGCCTGTCACGCCGGGGGTCGCGGGTTCGAGCCCCGTCCGCTCCGCCACAGTAGTAAGAAGAAGGGCGCCGAAAGGCGCCCTTTTTTTGTTTGGCGGAGGGCTGACGTCCATCGTCCGAATCGATGACCGGCGCGCGCGCGGACGCGTGCTAGATTCCTCCCGTCATTCAATTAGCCTTCAATCTTTTCTCCAGACCAAGGATTTTCCGACATGACTACGCCGGTCGTCCTGATTCACGGCATGTGGTGCACGGGTGCCAACTGGGGGCGCGTGCGCGAGTTGATGGAACCTCGCGGCTACCAGTGCTTCGCGCCATCGTTGCCTGCGCATGATGCGGTGCCGGACCAGCCTCTCTTGGTGGCGCGTCAGGGGCTTGAGGACTACCGGACGTTTCTGGAGCGTGAGATCGCCGCGCAGCAATTCGATCGTCCGCCGGTGCTAATCGGACACTCGATGGGCGGCCTGCTGGCGCAGCAGCTGGCCACGCGGATTCAGCCGTCGGCGCTGGTGCTGTTGACGCCAGCCCCCTTTGCCGGGGTCAACGGCGTGCGCGGCTCCAACCTGGCGGTCTTCGCGCCCTGGATGCTCGGCGGGCTGTTCTGGCGCAATCCGCACAAGCCCAGTTTCGAGCGGGCCAGCCGGTCGGCTTTCAATCGAGTGCCTGTGGATCGTCACCGTCGACTATATGAGGGAATGGTGCATGAATCCGGCCGCGCGGCCGCCGAGATCGCGCTGTGGTGGCTGGATTTCAAGCGTGCCAGCGCGGTGGACCCTGCGCAGATCCGCTGTCCTGTGTACATCGTCAGTTGCGGCGAGGACCGCCTGACACCCCCGGGCGTGGTCCGCCGGGTTGCTGCAGCGTATCCGCAGGCGTCGCTGCGGCATTACCCGAGTCGCGGACACTGGGTAGTGGATGACGAAGACACCGAGGAAATGGTTCACTCGATCTGCGGCTGGCTGCGACCGATTGAACAGCGCACGCGGCGTGCGGTCTGAAATGGACGGGGCTTGAATCCCGTCAAGACACTACTGATAAAGCGAGGAGCGGGATGTTCAATCGTCAAGGGGTAGGGGCAGCGCTGGCGCTCGCCCTGATCGGCACTGCATGGGCACAGCAGCCCTCACCACAGCGGGCTGATCCGGTGACGCGGGCGATCGAGGGAACGCAGCAGACGCAGCGCGCGGCCGCCGCCTCTCAGCAGAAGGTCGATCAGCTGGATACGCAGACCCGCGAACTGCTGGAGCGCTACCGGGCCGCGACCTGGCAGGCCCAGCAGTTGAACGTCTATGCCGGCCAGCTTGATCAGTTGTTGTCCTCGCAGCAGCAGGAGCTGCAGTCGCTGCAGCGACAGATCGTCGAGATGGATCGTGTCGAGGAGCAGCTGCTGCCGCTGATGCTGCGCATGCTCGACAGCCTTGAGCAATTCGTAAAGCTAGACCTGCCGTTTCTGGCGACCGAGCGAGAGGAGCGCATGCAGGCGTTGCGTCGAGCAATGTCCGATCCTGAAGTCGGCACCGCCGAGCGCTTCCGCCGATTGCTGGAGGCCTACCAGATCGAAACGGATTACGGCCGCACCCTGGGGGTCGAGCGCGCCGAGATCGAGGGCGTTGTCGTGGATATTCTTCGCGTGGGTCGCACCGCGCTGTTCTCAATGAGTCTGGACGGGGGGCTGGCCTCCCGCTGGGATGCGACCGCCCAGGTCTGGGAGCCCTTGCCGCGGCGCCATGTCGCTGAACTCAAGCGCGCGATCCGCATTGCCCGCGAGATTGCGGCGCCGGGCTTGCTGGTCTTGCCGATGCCCGTCGCTGCGGGGAGCGCGCCATGATCCGGGTCCTGGTACGCATCGTTGCTGCCCTGGCCGTCGCGCTCGCTGCGACGGTCAGCCTGCCGGTGGTGGCCCAGACCAAGGCGTTGGATGACCTGCTCAAGCAGGTACGCGAGGGTTCGGCGCAGACGGCCAAGATCAATCAGGAGCGTGAGGCGCGGTTCGTCAAGAATCGGAACGAACAGCAGGCCCTGCTGCAGAAGGCCGAGTCCGAACTGGCGTCGGCGCGCGCGCGAGCCGACGCTGTCCGCAATCGCTTCGATGCCAATCAGAAGGCGATCGGCGAACTCAAGGCGCAGTTGCAGAATCGCGCCGGCGATTACACGCAGGTCTACGCAGTGGTGCGCCAGGCGGCGGGTGATTTCCGCGCGGTGGCGGCTGACTCGCTGCTCAGCGCGCAGTACCCCGAGCGCATGACGTTCCTGGACGAGCTTGCGGCCGGTAACGAGCTGCCCAGCGTGACCCAACTCGAGACGCTGTGGTTCACCCTGCAGCAGGAGATCACCGAGGGCGGGCAGGTGCGTCGCTTCGAGACCGAGATCGTGGGCAGCGACGGTGCGCGCCGCAATGCTGCGGTGACCCGTATCGGACCGTTCACGGCCTTCGCCGACGATGAGTACCTGGTGCTGTCACCCGGGCAGCGGCTGCTGCAGGCCCTGCCGGCGCAACCGGATGGCGGCATGCGAGGACTGGCGGAAGACTTCGCGGAGGCTGATCCACCCGCCGCTCCGATCCTGATTGATCCATCGCGCGGTACCTTGCTGAGCATCGAGGGCGAAAAGCCAGATCTGGGACAGCGGATCCGCCAGGGTGGCTCTGTCGGCTACATCATCATCGCGATCGGCGTCGCCGGCTTGCTGATTGCAGCTTTCCAGTTCATCTACCTGGAATCGGTCGGTCGCCGCATGCGGCAACAGTTGCTGAACCTATCCCAAGCGCAGGCAGACAATCCGTTGGGGCGCCTATTGCGTGCCTTTCGGGAAGAGACCACGGCCCAGTCCGAGGACGCGGAGTTGCTGGAATTGCGTCTTTCTGAGGCGGTCCTGCGCGAGACCCCGGCACTGGAACGGGGTCAGTCGCTGTTGCGCCTGTTCGTCGCCGCCGCGCCGCTGCTGGGCCTGCTGGGCACCGTGACCGGCATGATCGTCACCTTCCAGGCGATTACTGTTTTTGGTACCGGCGACCCGCGTCTGATGGCGGATGGCATTTCGCAGGCCTTGGTGACCACGGTGCAGGGCCTGGTGGTCGCCATCCCGCTGTTGTTCGTGAACTCGCTGCTGGGGGTGCGTGCCCGCGCCCTGGTGCAGATTCTCGACGAGCAAACGGCGACCTTGCTGGCGCAGCGGCTGGAGTCCGGTCGTGCTTGAGGCGGCATGGGAGGGCCTTTGGTTGCCGATGCAGTCGATCCGGGAATTCATCGCTGCCGGCGGCTGGGTCCTGTGGTGGATCTTCGGTGCCGGCTTGCTGATGTGGACGCTGATCCTGGAGCGCTATTGGTATTTCTGGCGCGTGTATCCGCGCGTGCGCTCCCATGTCGAGTCGCGGTGGCAAATGCGCGACGATCGTCGCTCGTGGGTGGCCCGGCGCGTACGCGCGTCCTTCATCGTTACCGCTGGCGCGGAAATGGGCTTCACCTTGCCGCTGATCCAGGTTCTGATCTCGATGTGTCCACTGCTGGGGCTGCTCGGCACCGTGACCGGCATGATCGAGGTCTTTGACGTGATGGCACTGAACGGTACCGCGGATGCGCGCGCCATGGCGGCCGGTGTGTCACGCGCCACGATCCCGACGATGGCGGGGATGGTCGTCGGGCTGTCAGGGCTGTTCTTCATCAACCGGTTCCGGAGTCGTGTGCGTAATGAGACCGAGCGCCTTGGCGATCATCTGGTGACGGCATGAAAGTCCGCCGCCACGCTGCCGCACCGGATGAGACCGGCATTGACCTGACGCCGATGCTCGACGTCATCTTCATCATGCTGATCTTCTTCATCGTGACCACGTCGTTCGTGCGTGAGTCCGGCATCAAGGTGAATCGCCCCACGGCACAAACGGCCGTGAAGCAGGAGCGCTCCAGCATCCTCATCGCGATTTCGCCGGAGGGCGAGATCTGGATCGACAAGCAGCGTGTCGACATCCGTTCGCTGCGGACCGTGATTCAGAAGCTCAAATCCGAGAATCCGGAGGCTGCGGTCGTGATCCAGGCAGACCGTGATGCGCGCGCTGGCCTGATGGTGCAGGCCATGGATCAGGCGCGACTGGCCGGGGTTCCTGACGTGGCGGTAGCCGCGACGCCGCAATGAAACAGCGGCTTGTGATCTATGCCGTGCTGCTCGTGGCTGTCTGGGGTTACCTGGAATGGCGCACGCGCGCACCGAGTGAGGTGCTGCTGGTGCTCGCAGCCGATGGCAGCCTGATCGTCAACGGCGAGCCAGCAACCGTCGACACCCTTGCGCAGCGGATTCCGGATGCGACGCGGCCGGTTCGAGTCGTGGTCGATCCGCGGGTGCCGGTACCGGCACTGGTGGCCGTGGTCGACGGAGTCAAGGCCGCTGGCATTGCCGATGTACAGGTTGAGAGTCGGGAATAGACCTATGCGCTGGCTGGTCACGCCTGTTGCGGCACTCCTGGTCATTCTGCTGCTGTTCTTGCTGATGCATGGGCTGATCCGTGCGCCGGAGCCGCCGGACGAAGCGCCTGCCGCGGTCGAGGGCGTCGAGGTTGTCAAGGCGCCGGATCCGGATGAGCAGGAGCCGGAAGAAATGCTGCGCGAATCGGCGCCACCGCCGCCGCCTGCCGCGCCACCAGCCCTGCCGCGACCGGATTTGCCCAGCGTTGTCATTCCGATCCCAGTCGCGGCGCTTGATGCCGGCGATATCCGCATGCCGGTATCGCTGGGTGCGCAGGGGCTCAATCTCGGCAGTGCCGGCGCCTTCGGTGGCTTTGCAGGGCGCGGGGGCACCGGATCCGGTACCGGGGGCGGCGGCTACGGCACCGGCAAGGGGTTCAAGGGCAAGCCGCTGATCCCGCTGTCAACCGCGCGCCCGCAGATGCCCGAATGGGCCTGCAAGCAGGGCGTTCGCGGCTGGGTCGAGGTCGTGTTCACGGTCATGCCCAACGGCCGGGTGACCGACGTCAAGCTGATTGATGCCGACCCACGCGGCGTCTTCGAGGCGGCTGCCATCGAGAGCGTGACGCACTGGATCTATGAGTCGCACCCGAAGGCGCGCGAGGTCAAGCAGAAGGTCGCAATGAACCCTGAAGACTGCGCCTACAACTGGCAATGAGCACGGCCGCCCTCCGCTTGAATCCTGCTGCGCTCGCCATCGTGCTGGCGCTGTCGCTCGGCGTGCTGGTCAGTCCGACCGTCATCGCGCAGCAGTACCGTAGTGAGGTCAAGGAACTCGACGCGCCCCCCGCACAGCAGCCCCAGCAGGATGCAGCGAAGCTGTTGCAGGGTACGACGGACCCGTACGCACGTTCGCTGCTGCTGCGCGACCTGGCGGCGCAGGCGGCGCAGAAGGGCGACACCGCGCGCGCGGCCAAGTACCTGGAGCAGGCCTTGTCGCAGAACGCCCTGTCAGGTCTGGCGGCCGAACAGATGCGCCGCGATCTCGCGCAGCTCTATCTGTCCGGCGGGGACTACCAGAAAATCCTGCCGCAACTTGAAGCCCAGGTGAAGACCGGCAAGGCGCCCGCCGAGGTGCTGGTGGCTCTGGGCGCGGCTTATGTCGAGAAAGGGCGCCACAAGGACGCGATCCCGCTGCTGCAGAAGGCCATCGCCGCCACCCCCAAGCCAGATCCGTCGTGGCGGCGTGCCCTCGCTGCGGCGCTGATGGGCGCTGGAAGAGAGAAGGAGGCATTGCCGCTGCTGGAGCAGTTGCTCAAGGACGATCCCAGCCAGCGCGAGGACTGGCTGAGACTGGCGGCCTTGCAGGCCAAGTTCGGCGACAAGCCACGTGCGGCGGCCCTGATGGAGTTGGCCAGTCGTCTCGGATTTCTCAAATCGCCACAGGAGCGTCTGCAACTGGTCACGCTGGTGGCGCAGGTCGGCGCGCCGTTCGAGGCGGCTTCGGTGCTGCAGGCCTGGATGGATCGCAAGCTGGTCCCGGTCGATGCTGCCAACGCGCGACTCAAGGCCTCGCTGTGGCTGGCGGCGCGTGAATCGGGCCTTGCGCTGACCGCGCTCGGGGACGCCCTGCGTCTGGATCCCAGCGCGGAGTTGTATCGCCAGAAGGCGCAGCTGCACATGGATCGCGAGGAATATCCGCAGGCTGCCGAGGCGCTGGAACAGGCGCTGGAGCGCGGCAAGCCGGATGGCAATACGCTGATGACACTGGGCATGGCGCGGTATCAGCAGGCCGATACCGAGGGTGCGACGGCGGCGTTCCAGGCCGCGGCGTCGTATCCGGCATCACGCCAGCTGGCGCAGGAGTGGGTCAAGTATCTCGAAACCGGCAAGGCGCGCGAGCAGGCTCTGGCCGCGGCTGCGGAACGACGGTCGCGCCAGGCTGAGGTCGTGCGCCTCAGCGGACGGCTGACGGGAGAGTCGGTGACGCTGACCGCTGGCGATGGCGCCGAGGCAGCCAGGCCGGCCACGGCGCGTGAGGCACTGACGCCGGTGGGCGCCGAGGCGCCGGGCAACCGCGATGGCAGCGTCGCAGCCTGGGCGGGCGGGCTGTCGCGCGCGCAGTGGCCGGCGTCGTTCAAGCCCGGCAGCCGCCTCGTCGATCCTTATCCCGATGACAAGCCGCTGTTCACGATCACGGCGGCCAGCGCCGAGCGCTACCGCGATCGCCTGAGCGAAGGGCACCGTGCGCTGCTGGCCCGCTATCCCAGCTATCGCATGCCGGTCTACCCGCCGCGGCGCAGCGTGGCCTACCCGCCGGCCATCTATGAGGCCACGCAGGCCAATATCGGCCGGGCAAAATTGCTGGGCTCCGATGCGCTGCAGGGCGCGCGCCTGGGATTCCCGTTCCCCAAGCCCCAATCCGGGGTTGAGGTGATGTGGAATCACCGAGCCCGTTATCGCGGCAACAGCGTGTTGCTGCAGACGACGCAGGCCGTGGTGCGCGACGGTGCTGAGCCGCAGTTGCTGAAGCAAAGTGAGCGTGTCTGGTTCCGCTATGGCAACGTCAAGGATCCCTCGGACCTCACCACCGATAAGATCCTGCTGTACTACCTCACGTGGTTCGGGCGCTCGCGCAATGAGGTCGATTTCCTGGCGCTGGTGCACGAGACGGCCAATTCGATCGAGTCGCCACGCAACATCTGGGTCCTGCCGCCCAAGATCCCGCGCATGTTCCGTATTCCACCGGTGGGCTATGACCAGCCGTTCCCCGGGGCCGAAGGACTGATGTTCATCGATATGGTGGACATGTATAACGGTGCGTTCGACCGCTACGTCTGGAAGCTGGTGGGCAAGCGCGAACTCTACGTGCCTTACAACAGCTACCGGGCTAATGACAGGCGCTATTCGTACGCCAGTCTGCTGCAGCGACATCACCTGAACCCGGAGGCGACCCGGTATGAGCTGCATCGCGTCTGGGTCATCGAGGCGACCGAACGTCCCGGGCGCCGACATAGCTTCGGCAAGCGCACGTTTTACGTCGACGAGGACAGCTGGAACGTATTGCTGGTCGAGAACGAGGACCGTGAAGGGCGACTATGGCGGTTCCAGGAGGGGCACCTGTTGCCAATCTACGACGCGATGGCGGCCAATACCGCGCCAGTGGTGACTTACGATCTCAAGGATGGCCGTTATTTCGCCAACCGACTCAGTGGCGAGGACCCGCCGCCGCAATACGATCTGCCCATGAAAGCGGCCGAGTTCCTGCCGGCGGCGGTCAAGTCGCGCTACGCCCGCTGACGCAGCCCCGGCGACGGGGCATGCAACCTTTTGTCCCCGAGCCGTATCCAAGCAGCAGAGTGACGAGGGTCGCTCGGGGTCAGGAGAGGGGTCATGAAAAGAATCGTTTCGGGAATGGTGCTGGCTGTGCTGGTTGCTGCGATGGTGGGTAAGACGGCATTGGCCTGCGAGCCGCAGGCGGTAATGGCGGCGCCCAGCACCTCATCGCAATTGCTGACGGACGCCCTTCAGCGCGTGAAGCGCGAGCAGAGCCTGGCGCTGCATCTGGAGACGCGACAGCGCCTTGCGGAGTTGCGTTCGGAGGCCGTCAGCGCAGTCGCCCAGGGAGGCGCTGTAGGCGACAGCCGCGGGGTCAAGGCCAGGCTCTAACCGGCAGGCGCCCGCGCCCCACCCGGGTTTGGGCCCGGGTCTGGCTCCAGGGCATCGGCAAGAGCGGGCTAGTCGAGGTATCCGCGGATCAGTTTGGACAGCGGGGCCACCGACGCACGGACTTCGGTTTCCCCTAAGCCGCGAAAGCGCGCATACACGGATTTCAGGGAGGCGTTGGCGAGCCCTTCGACCCGTGCATCGGCCGTAGCCAGCAGCGCGGCGGTGGCCGCGTCGGCATTTTTCTGCAGGAATACGCTGAAGTCGCGATCCTCGCGACCGCTGCGAAAGCGCTGGTACAGCGGTTCGAGCGCTGCTGCAAACTGCGGAAGCAGGCGCGCAACCGCGCGCTGCAGCGGGTCGGGTCGGGCCGCGCGGACGACCCCCAGCGCCGTACGCAGACTGAGGCCGCTCAGGCCCCTGCGGTTGGCGACCTGCGCCTCGACCAGCTTCACCACATCGGCGATGACTGCGTCGCGATGCTGCGGCGCGCCTAGAATGTCGGCCAGGGTCTTCATGAACGACTTATGGCATCCCAAGACAAAGACGATAAACCGGGTACGAAGGGTAGCATTTCGTCCCTCAAAACCGGCTCGCTGGAGCGTTCGGTCGCGCTAACACGGCTGGGGGTGGGGGCGGGGGCCAAGATCGTCGCGCACTCGCTGGCCAACCTCTTTCGCGGAGACGTCGCGCGCACCTCCGCCGATCGTGACTTCTACGAGCGGCAGGCCCGCGTGTTGGCCGATGAACTGGGTCGGCTCAAAGGCAGTGTCATGAAGGCGGGGCAGATGCTTTCGCTATACGGCCAGTATTTTCTGCCCGAGGAGGCAGTGACCGTGCTGTCCTCGCTGCAGGACGATACGCCGCCGGTGGCCTGGAAAGTGGTCGCACCGGTGCTGGAACGCGCGCTCGGCCGCAATCGCCTGCGTGAGCTGGAGATCGAAGAGGTGCCGATGGCGGCCGCATCGCTGGGGCAGGCGCATCGTGCGCGTCGCCGCAGCGACGGACTCGAGCTGGTCGTCAAGATCCAGTATCCCGGGGTTGCCGATGCCATCGAGAGCGACCTCAATACGCTGTCGCGACTGCTGATCATGACGCGGCTGACGCCGAAGGGACTCGACATCACACCAGTGCTCAACGAAGTGCGCGAGATGCTGCACCGTGAAGTCGATTACGAAAGCGAGCGGCGATTTACCGAGAATTTTCACCGCCGTCTGGCCGGGGATTCGCGATTCGCCGTGCCGCAGGTCATCGGTGACTACTGCAGCGATCGGGTGCTGACGTCGACTTACGAGTCCGGCCACCACGTGCGCGACCCTGCGGTACAAGGACTGGGTCTGGAAAGGCGCAATCAGCTTGGCCACGCCTTCCTCGAGCTGTTCCTGACCGAGTTCTTCGACTGGGGCATGGTCCAGTCCGATCCGCACTTCGGCAACTACCGGATCCGGGTGGGCGAAGGCCAGCAGGCGGACCGTATCGTGCTGCTGGATTTCGGGGCGACCCGCATTTTCGGCCGGGGTTTTATCGACGGCTACGCCGAGATTGTCAACGGCGCTCTGGACCGCGACCGGGAGCGCATTCGGCGGGGTGCGATGGCCATCGGCCTGATCCGCGAGGGATTCCCCGACGGCGTACTGGATGCCTTTGCGCAGATGTGTGCGCTGATCGTCGAGCCGTTCGCGCTACCGACCGCGACTTCGGGCGCCCTGTTTAACGCATATGGCGACTACCGCTGGGGCGGGTCCGATCTGCCGCTGCGGGCCGGACGCGTCGCGGCGGGCAATGCGCTGTCGGTGCATTTTCGCGTGCCGCCGCGCGAGATCGTATTCCTGCACCGCCGCCTGGCAGGGGTATTCATCATGCTGGCGACGTTGGGCTGCGAGTTCAGTGGACGTTCAGCGTTGATGGCCGCGCTGCGACGGTAACGTGCGCTTCCCCACCTTCGCTACCCCAAGGAACGGCGCGCTGCGTGTGATTGGCAAGGATTTGTCGGATTCTGTAGCATCCTCCCGGCACGCTGGTCCCCCCAGACTGTGGCCGTTGCGAGCGGCCTTTACCCCAAGAGGAGTTCATCCCAATGAAGAAACGCTACGCGTTGCTCACCGGAGCTGTGGCGTTGGCCCTGTTCACGGGTCAGAGCCTGGCAAAAGTCTCGCCGCAAGAGGCTGACAAGCTGGGCAAGGACCTCACCCCGATTGGCGCCGAGAAGGCGGCCAACGCGGATGGCAGCATCCCCGCCTGGACGCCCGAGCCGCGGCGCGGCGCGTTGTCCGGCGAGTTCCCGAACAACCCCAAGATCGACGCCGAAAAGCCGCTGTTCACCATCACCAAGGCGAACATGGCGCAGTATGCGGACAAGCTGTCCGAGGGTCACAAGAAGCTGCTCAGCAGCTACGACACCTACAAGCTCAATGTCTACAAGAGCCACCGCCTGATTCCGTGGCCTGAAGAGATCTACAAGGCCACCAAGGCCAATGCGACGACCTGCGAGCTGCAGGGTACGGACATCCTCAACAACTGCACGCTGGGTTTCCCGTTCCCGATCCCGAAGTCGGGCGCCGAAGTCGTCTGGAACCACAAGCTCAAGTGGCGCGGTGAGGCGGTGACCCGCTTCAACAACCAGATGATCGTGCAGCCCAACGGCCAGTTCCAGCTCACCAAGCTGATCGAGGACGTGACGTTTGGTTATGCCTCCATCAAGGATCCGATCCCGCTCAAGCCGGGTCAGGGCGAGTTCCTGAAGTACCTGTCGAAGACGGTCTCGCCGCCGCGACTGGCCGGCACCTTCATTCTGGTGCACGAAAAGATGGGGATTGGCGCCGAAGGCCGTGCCGCGTGGCTGTATTCGCCGGGCCTCAAGCGCATCCGCCGCGCGCCCACGGTGTGCTGCGATAACCCGTACGAAGGCACGGACGGTCACCAGTTCTACGATCAGGTCGACATGTTCAATGGTGCCCTGGAGCGCTACAACTGGAAGTTGATCGGCAAGAAGGAGATGTTCATTCCGTACAACTCCAACCGCATCGCCGGAAACAAGACCAAGTACAAGGATCTGGCCAAGCCGCGTCACCTGAACCAGGATCTTGCGCGCTATGAGCTGCATCGCGTCTGGGTCGTCGAGGCAGACATCAAGCCGGGTACCAGCCATACGTTCAAGAAGCGTCGCCTGTATCTTGACGAGGATGGCTGGACCATCGCGATGAATGACAACTACGACAACCGCGATCAGCTCTACCAGTTCCAGGAAGGTCACATCATCAGCGCGCCGAACGTGCTGACGGCGACCACCGTCCCGGAAATCATCTATCACTTCACCTCGGGCCGTTACTTCATCACGGCCGCTTGGAATGAAGACAAGCCGATCGACAGCACGGTGTCGTTCAAGCCGGACTACTTCAACGCTGCGTCCGTGCAGAAGATGACGACGAAGTAAGGCTTTGAACGCAGTCGCTGCAGCGTGACAGCCGCCGGGCCTGGTGCCCGGCGGCTTTTTCATTGGGGAGTGCGAGCCCTTCAGGAGGGGACATGAAATTCGACGACAAACACACGTTCGACAAGCCGGCGGCCACGGTGCTGAAGATGTTCAGCGACAAGGCCTACTTCGAGCGCAAGTACAAGGATCTGGGCTTCTCGGAAATCGAAGTCCTGGAGCACGAGAAAAGCGCGACGCGCTTTCGCATCAAGGTGCGATACGCCGCGAAGAACACGGTGGCCGTCCCTGATTTCGCGAAGAAATTCATTCCTGCTACCGCGATCGTGACCCAGAGCGACACCTGGGATCTGAGCAAGATGACCGGGCGTATCGAGGCCGAGATCAAGGGTGCGCCGGTCAAGGTCGTCTGCGACATGACCTTGAAGGACGAGGGCAAGGGTGCCGCCAATCAGCTGAAGTGGAATATCAGCTGCGGTATTCCGCTGGTCGGCGGCAAGATCGAGAAGATCACCGCGGACGACATCCAGGCCAAGGCGGGTAACGATGTCGCCGTCACCCGCAAGATCCTCGGCGATTACTGAGTCCCGCGTGAGCGCGCCGACCCCGCCGGGCGATAAGCCATCGCCGCCGAGTCCGACTCTCTGGCAGACGGTCCAGAGCGTTGGCGCCTCCTTTTTCGGGGTCCAGAGCTCCAAGAACCGCGAACGCGACTTCACCAAGGGCAAGGCCAGTCATTTCATCGCCATTGGGATCGGTATGACGATCGCCTTCGTCCTGATCGTTGTGCTCGCCGTGAAGTTCGCGCTGCGACAGGCCGGGCTATGAGCCTTAGCGAAAAATTGCCGTTCCCGCTGTGGGCTCTGGGGCTCGATGCCTTGGGCGCAGCACTCCTCGGGCTGGGTGCTGCCGAGTTCTTCGGCGGAACCCCGTTGCTCAGTGCGTGGACGGGCGATCCGCAGGCGCCGCGTGACGCCATGATTGCCGGTGTCGTGATGCTGGTCGTTGCCGGCGTGGGAATCGTGCGTGCAATGCTGGCCCGCACTAGGCGTCGTGCTTCCTCGCGTCCTTGAGGCGGTAGAGCCACTCGAGCGCTTCGCGCGGACTCAACTCATCCGGCTGGACCTGGTCCAGCAGTTTTAGCGTGGCCGAAGGTGCCGCCGCAAACAGCGGCAGCTGGGGTGCGGGCACCGCGCGGTCGGTGATGGGCGCCGGTCGTGCCTCCAGCAGGTGCAGATGCTGGCGCGCGGCCCGAATCACTGGTGCCGGCACCCCAGCAAGGGCGGCGACCTGCAGGCCGAACGAGCGGTTGGCGGGGCCGGGCTTGACCGCATGCAGGAACACGAGCCGCTCGCCCTGCGCGTCGTTGTATTCGGCAGCGTCGAGGTGCACGTTGGCCACGTCCGGCAGTGTGTGTGCCAGCTCTGTCAGCTCGAAGTAGTGCGTGGCGAACAGCGTGTAGGCACCGATCTCGCGGGCCAGATGTTCGGCGACTGCGCGTGCCAGCGACAGACCGTCGTAGGTCGACGTGCCGCGCCCGATCTCGTCCATCAGCACCAGACTTTCGCGCGTGGCGTTATGGAGGATATTGGCGGTCTCGCTCATTTCGACCATGAAGGTCGAGTGGCCGGCGGCCAGATCGTCGGCCGCGCCGATACGGGTGAAGATGCGGTCGACCGGACCGATGCAGGCAGACGTCGCCGGCACGAAGCTGCCCGTGTGCGCGAGCAGCACGATCAGTGCTGTCTGACGCATGTACGTCGATTTTCCGCCCATGTTCGGACCCGTGATCACCAGCAGCCGGCGCTCGTCCCCCAGTTGCAGATCGTTGGGCACAAAGGGATCGCGCAGGGTCTGCTCGACCACCGGATGGCGCCCGCCGCGGATATCGATGCCCGCCGTGGCCAGCAGCTGTGGGCGGCACCAGTTCAGCGTCTGCGCGCGTTCGGCGTAGCAGGCCAGCACGTCCAGTTCGGAGAGCGCCTGGGCACAGGCCTGCAGCGGTGCCAGATCCGAGCCCAGGTCGTCGAGCAGGGCTTCATACAGTTCCTTCTCCCGCGCCAGTGCGCGGTCGCGTGCTGACAGGACCTGATCCTCGAATCGCTTCAGCTCTTCAGTGATGTAGCGCTCGTAGTTGGTGAGGGTCTGTCGGCGGGTGTAGTCGGTTGGAATTTTCGCGATATGCGTCTTGCCGACCTCCAGGTAATAACCGTGGACGCGGTTGTAGCCGACCTTGAGCGTCTCGATTCCGGTGCGCGCACGCTCGCGCGCTTCCAGATCGATCAGATATCCGTCGGCGTTTTCCGATAGAGCGCGCAGTTCGTCGAGTGTGGCGTCGTAGCCGAGTCGAAAGACCCCGCCGTCGCGAGCCAGCACTGGCGGCGTGTCGCTCAATGCGCCCAGCAGATGGGTGGCGCGGGCCTGATGGTCGCCCATTCGCTGCTGCAATGTCTTCAGCAGCGGCGCCTCGATACCGTTCAACACCGCATGCACGCCCGGCAGCGCCGCGAGCCCCAGGCCCAGGCCGAGCAGATCGCGGGGACGCGCCGAGCGAAGTGCGACGCGGGCCAGCACACGCTCCAGATCGTGAATGTCCTTGAGGGCGCTGCGCAGGGAGCGATGGTGCTCGTCGCGCAGCAGCATGTCCACCGCGTCATAGCGCGCCTCCAGTTGCGCGTGGTCACGCAAGGGGCGCGTCAGCCATCGCGTCAGCGCGCGAGCCCCCATCGGTGTGACGCAGCCATCCATGACGCCGAGCAGGCTGTGCTCGGGAGAGCCGGACAGCGAGCGGTCGATCTCGAGATTGCGACGGGTGGCGGCGTCGAGAATCAGCGCCTCGCCTGGCTGTTCGACGCGCAGGCCGGTCAGATGCGGCAGCGACGTCTTCTGCGTTTCCTGCACGTACTGCAGCAGAGCCCCGGCAGCGGCCACTGCGGCGTCGAGCCCCTCGGCGCCGTAGCCGCGCAGATCCTGGGTGCCGAACTGCGTGGTCAGCAGCCGCGTTGCCGACGTCGCGTCGAAATGCCAGGCCGGGCGATGCCGGCCGGAGAGCGTCGGCAGCCCGAGATCCACACCGTCCGGCACCAGCAGTTCGCTGGCGCGCAGGCGCTGCAGTTCGGCCGCAGCGTCCGTCGCACGCGGGGTCTGCAGCACGCTGAAGCGCCCGGAGGACAACTCCAGCCAGGCCAGCCCCCAGCCGTCGCGGCTGCGGCACAGCGCGGCCAGCAGGGTCTGCGTGCGCGCATCCAGCAGGGCTTCGTCGGTCGCGGTGCCCGGCGTGATGATGCGTGTGACCTCGCGCCGCACGGGGCCCTTGTCGACGCCGACCTCGCCGACCTGCTCGGCGATGACCACTGACTCGCCCAGTTTCACCAGACGCGCCAGATACTGCTCCACGGAGTGGTGCGGGACGCCGGCCATGATCACTGGCGCGCCGCCAGACTCGCCGCGCTGGGTCAGCGTGATGTTCAGCAGGCGAGCGGCCTTGCGTGCGTCGTCATAGAACAACTCGTAGAAGTCGCCCATGCGGAACAGCACCAGCGTGTCCGGGTGCTGTGCCTTGATGCGCAGAAACTGCTGCATCAGCGGGGTGTGACCGCTGAAAGGATCGGCCGTCATGGGGTGCAGGGGATGGGGCTTATAATTCGCACCGCATTATCGCCCCATTTCCGGATGCAGATTCCCGTGAGCCCACTCCTGGCCGCCGATTGGCGCCCTGATTCCTGGCAGTCGAAACCCGCTACCCAGCAGCCGGCCTACCCGGATGCCGAGCGGCTTCAGGCGGTGCTCGCGCAGCTGCGCACCCTGCCGCCGCTGGTGACCTCCTGGGAGGTGAATGCCCTGCGTCAGCAGATTGCGCGTGCCCAGGAGGGCGAGCTGTTCGTGCTGCAGGGCGGAGACTGTGCCGAATCCTTCGATGACTGCCGTCCCGAGATCATTACCAACCGTCTCAAGGTGCTGCTGCAGATGTCATTGGTGCTGGTGCACGGCATGCGCAAGCGCGTCGTGCGCATCGGCCGTTTCGCCGGCCAGTACGCCAAGCCGCGTTCTGCGGATCTGGAAACCCGGAACGGCCAGTCCCTGCCGAGCTATCGCGGCGATCTGGTCAATGCGCCAGCCTTCACGACCGCCTCGCGGATGCCCGACCCGCAGCGTCTCCTGGAAGGTCATATGCGTTCGGCGATGACTATCAACTTCGTACGCGGCCTCATTGACGGAGGCTTTGCCGACCTGCATCACCCGGAATACTGGGATCTCGACTGGGTGCAGCACTCGCCGCTGGCGGCCGAGTATCAGGCCAGCGTCGATGCGCTGGGAGATTCGCTGCGCTTCATGGAGACGCTGGCCGGGCAGGGACTGGGCGAACTGTCGCGGGTCGATTTCTACACCTCGCATGAGGCGCTGCTGCTGTGGTACGAACAGGCGCAGACGCGGCAGGTGCCACGCGCGCCTGGCTGGTACAACCTTTCGACGCATTTTCCGTGGATCGGCCTCCGGACGGCGGACCTCGGGGGCGCACATGTGGAATATTGCCGCGGCATTCGCAATCCGATCGGCGTCAAGGTAGGCGCCGCGATGGATGCGGACTGGTTGCTTGGCCTGTGCCGCACTCTCAATCCCGACAACGAGCCGGGTCGGCTGACGCTGATCCACCGACTGGGCGCCACCAAGATTGGCGACCATCTGCCGCGGCTGATCGAAACGGTGCGCAAGGCGGGTCATCGGGTGTTGTGGGTCTGCGACCCCATGCATGGCAACACGATCAGCACCGACAATGGTCTCAAGACCCGACCCTTCGAGTCGATCTTGTCGGAGCTGATGCAGGCTTTCGATCTTCACGCGGCCTGCGGATCGCATCTGGGGGGGGTTCACCTGGAATTGACGGGAGAGGACGTCACGGAGTGCACCGGCGGCGCCCGGAATCTGTCAGCTACGGACCTGGAGCGGGCCTACCGCTCGACCGTCGATCCGCGGCTGAACTACGAGCAGGCGCTGGAACTGGCGATCAAGATCGCGACGCCGCGCGGATAGCGCGAACTGCGGTGGACCTCAGTGCGAATGATCGCCGTGGTCGTGGTGTTCGTCATGCAGATGGGGACGTCCGAACACGACATGCAGGATCGAGCCCGCGATCAGTGCCTGTAGCCATTCCCAGCCCTGAACGCCCAGCCACAGATTGAGATCGGCCCCGAAGACATAGCCGAGGGTGGTGACCCCGCACATGCTGGCCAGCACGGCGGCCGGCGGTCCGGCACCGAATGCAGGGAACATCAACCACCACACCAGCAGTCCGACCGGCAGGCTGTGAATCGCAACGGCAAGGCCCAGGGCATGCACGTGACCGTGATCGCCCGCGGGCGACACGGCGATGCCGTCGCCCAGGCTGTGCAGCAGCAGGCCGATGATCGCCAGTCCCAGGGCCGCGATATGGGCTTCGCGCCGTGCGCGCGTGATCAGATGCTCGAACAGTGTGGGCCCCAGCAGACCGATCAGCAGGAAGCCTGCACTCCACAGTCCGCCGCTGCGGAACAGGTCCGGCAGTACCTCGATCGCGACCAGGCCGGCCACGCAGACCACGATCACCGGATCGAGCACCCGCAGCAGGATCGGGCGTCGGCGCGCCAGCGCGTAGAGCATCGGGCCACAGATCAGCGCGGCGAGGGTGGTCAGGAGAAGGGCGAGGTGCATGGTCGCGGCAGGTAATGCGTGATTATCCCACGGACGGCGATGTTGCCGGCGTCGGTGCTGCCTCTCAAACGCGGCTAAGCTTGTGGCCGATCTGTCGAGACCGGATGCTGATCGATGAAAGGAACCGCAGTGTGGGCAGGAATCGCCGTCGTGCTCGCCGCGGCACTGATCGTGACGATTCGCTGGCGGGGGGCCCTGCAGGCCGATGATTTTGACTACGCGGCGGCGTTCGAGCGACCCACCGGGGTCGAGCGCACACCGACGGCACCGAATCTCATGGCCTTGAGCGGCCGCAGTGCTGCGGACGTTGAGGCATTGCTGGGTCCGCCCAGCGAATGTGAAGACACCCTGTACAGCCGGCGCTGTCAGTACGCGCAAAGTCCGGTGGAGATCGTCTTTATCGACGGGCGTGCCGACTGGTTCACGCTGCGCGGCAGCGGGGAGGGTCTGCCGCTGGCGGCAGAAACCCTGGCGCATTTCGGTCTTCCGGTGACCGAGCCCGATCATGCGACCGAGCAGGAGAATCTCTGGCGCGATCTGGCCGGGTTCAAGGAAGTTCGGATGGTCGGTGACGAGTACGGGGTGTCGTATGTGCGCATCAAAGCCCTCACGCCGTAATCGCGCGGCCGCGCTGCTGCTGGCGGTGCTGTTGTCAGGGGGCGCCGGCGCGGTGAACGCCGAATCGCTGGGCGTCCTGCGAATCACGCCGGCGGGCGAGGACGTCACCGCAGCGACGCAGATCGTCGTGCATTTCGATCGTGCGGTCGTGCCGCTGGGCCGCATGGAGCGCGGGTCCGACGAGGTGCCGGTCAGGGTCATGCCGGATCCGGGGTGCCAGTGGCGGTGGCTTGATGCCCAGGCCCTGGCCTGCAATCTGCTGCCGCCACAGACCTTGCGCGCGGCCACTCGATACACGGTCGAAGTCTCTGCCGGGCTGCAGGCGCTGGACGGGGCCTCGCTGGCGCAGGCCCAGCGTCAGGTCTTCGTCACCGAGCGGCCGCGACTGCAGTACGCCTACGTCATGGAATGGGAGGGGGCGGGCGAGCCGGTGGTACGCGCGCGATTCAATCAGCCGGTCACCGCCGCTGCCGTGGCGCAGTCCGTGCGATTCGGCGACGTCGCGGCGCGCGCGGAGCCCGAGCCTGCCGACCTGGACACTCCGTTTTACACCCCGCAGGGTGAGGCGCGCCGGGTCTGGTGGCTGAAGCCCGCCCAGGCGCTGGCGGGTGATCGCGAGGTCGCGTTTGGAGTGCGGCCTGGACTGCGATCCGCATCCGGATCCGAGACGGGCACGGTCGCGCACACCGAGTTCCGCTTCCGCACCTTTCCGGCGTTTCGCCTGCTGGGGGTCGAATGTCAGGTCGGCGAGACCTGGCGGCGGCTGGCACCCTCCGAGACGGCAGCAGTCTGTGCGCCGCTGGAGGGCGTGACGCTGGCCTTCAGCGCGCCGGTGAACCCGGCCTCGCTGAAAGCACGACTGCGTGTGACGCCCACCCCCTGGCCCGCAGGTGCAGGCGAGGCTGACGATCCCTGGGCCGGCCACCTCGACGCACAGCGGCCCAGTGGTCTGCACGAGGCGGGCCGCAGCTACGGATTGCGGCTGCCATTCCCTCTGGCCGCCGAGACCGACTACCGCATCGAGCTCGGAGCCGGTGTTCAAGACCTGTTCGGTCGGGCGCTCCCGCAGGCGCAGAACCTGAATCTGCGCACCGGCGCGCGGACGCCGCGGCTGGTCTTCGAGCATGAAAACGCCGTGATCGAAGCCGGAATCGAGTCCGAGGTGCCGGCGATCGTCACCAATCTCGAACGGGTGCAGGCTCAGTTCGAGCGGGTGACGGGCGCGGGCCTGCAGCCCGCGCAGAGCCGGGATCTTGCCGTTGCACCCGTGCGCAATCTGGCGTTCGCAATGCCGCTGGATATCCGCGGCATGCTGGGCGCTGCGACCAGCGGCGCGGTGCGCGGCGGCCTGGTGACTGTGCCTCCGACGGCGAAGGAGCCGCGCCCATTCTTCGCCGCGGTCACGCCGTGGCAGGTGCATGCGAAGCTCGGCCACTCGAATCTGCTGGTCTGGGTCACGGCCATGGCGGACGGCAAGCCGGTCGGCGGCGCCGAAGTTGCCGTGCTGGACCACTTCGGCGGCACGGTGAAGGCGAGCGCGCGCACGGGCGAGGACGGTATCGCCACCCTTGCGGGCGCGGCCGAGCTCGACCCGAAGCTGGAGCGTGTCTGGAGTCAGGACGATCCGGGACCGCTGTACGTGCGCGTGCAGCGAGGGCAGGACGTGGCGCTGCTGCCGTTGTCGTCGGCGTTCATCGTGGATACCTGGCGGGCCTCGCGTGAACAGATTTCAGCGTGGCGTCGCGAGCGCCACGGGCATCTGAAAGCCTGGGGGACCACGGCGCAGGGGGTGTACCGCGCGGGTGATCGCGTCCAGTACAAGCTGTACGTCCGCGATGATGCGGGTCGCAGCCTCGGCGCGGCCCCGGCAGGGGAGTATCGGCTGCAGGTCTTCGATCCCACTGGCACGCTCGCGCACGAGCGCGAGCGTCTGCGCCTCTCCGCATTCGGCGCGCTGCATGGCGACTTCGCGCTGACCGAGCGCGCGGCAGTGGGCTGGTACCGCTTCGTGCTGACGCCGATGTTCGCCGCCGAGCTTGCGCTGGAGCCGATGCGTGTTCTGGTCTCGGATTTCGTGCCGTCACCCTTCCGGGTTCAAACCGATCTCCGAGCGGCGCAGGTTCATCCGGGAGACCGCGTGACCGCCGTGGTCGGTGCGCGCCTGCATGGGGGAGGGCCGTTTGCCGAGGCGCCAGCGCGTCTGGTGGCGCGTCTGCAGTCCGGGACGTTCGAGCCGCGTGATCCGTTGGCCGCCCGCTATCGCTATGACACCACGCTGGCTGGTGGGCGTGGCCAGCGGGAGCTGCGACCGCAGGAGTCGCGGCTCGACGCACAGGGAGAATGGCAGTCCGTCCTGGAGCTGGGCGATGCCGAGGTGGTCTACGGCAAGCTGATCGTCGAGGGCAGCGTCCAGGACGACCGTGGCCGCAGCATCGCTGCGCAGGCCAGTTCACCGTACCTCGGGCGTGATCGCTACATCGGGCTGCGCGCCGAGGAGTGGGTGGCGACTGCAGGACAGTCGACCGCGGTCGAGACACTGGTCGTGGATGCGGCCGGTCGGCCGCAGTCCGGCACTCCTTACTTCATTCGCATCGAGCGCATGGAGCGCCGGGGCGCGCGCGTCAAGGGGGCCGGCAACGCCTACATCACGCGCTACGTGCGCGAGTGGAAACGTGTTGCCACTTGCCAGGGTCGCGCGCAAGCCGAGGGCATGCGCTGCGAGTTCACGCCGGATCAGGCGGGGGAGTACCGCCTGGTGGCCATGGTGCGTGACCGGCAGGACCGACTGCATGAAACCCATCAGTGGCTGCATGTCCAGGGTCCGCAGGCCGTTCTGTGGGAAGAGTCGCCGGACTACAGCCTCGATCTGCGGGCCGATCAAGCCGTCTACCGAGCGGGCCAGACGGCCAAGCTGTTTGTGAAGAATCCATTTCCGGGCGCACGCGCGCTGGTCACGGTCGAGCGCTACGGCGTATTGGACCACTGGGTACAGACGCTGGACGGCAACGCTCCGGTGATCCGCATTCCGGTCAAGCCGGACTACCTGCCGGGCGCGTATGTGTCCGTCGTGGTGATGTCGCCGCGCGTCGAGGCGGCCGTCAAGCAGGGCGTCGACCTGGGCAAGCCCACGTTTCGCATGGGCTACACGACGCTGGCGGTCGAGGATCCACACCGCGAGATCGCGGTCGAGGTGAAGCCGCATCGAGCGAGTTACCGCCCGGGTGACTCGGTGACCGTGGATCTGCATGCGCAGCCGCGCCGCGCCAGCGGGGAGTCGATCGAACTGGCCGTGGCCGTGCTCGATGAGGCGGTGTTCGACCTGATTCAGACCGGTACCGCTTACTTCGATCCGCTGAAAGGCTTTACCTCGCTCGAGCCGCTGGACCTGGCCAACTATTCCCTGCTGACGCGACTGGTCGGGCGACAGAAATTCGAGAAGAAGGGCGCGAATCCGGGCGGCGACGGTGGCGCCGATCTGGCGTTGCGTTCGATCGAGAAATTCGTTGCCTACTGGAATCCTGCGGTGCAGACCGATGTCCAGGGCCGGGCGCAGCTGCAGTTCAAGCTCCCCGACAATCTGACGGGATGGCGGGTGCTGGCACTGGCCGCAACCCCCTCGGATCGCATGGGCCTGGGGCAGGGACGGCTGGTCGTGTCCAAGCCAACGGAGTTGCGACCGGCAATGCCAAATCAGGCGATGCTCCAGGACCGCTTTGATGCGGGCTTCACGGTGCTCAACCGCGACGCGGTCGCGCGCACGCTGACGGTCGAGTTGTCCGTCAGTGGTGGCGCTACCGGGCAACATCGGGAGACGCTCAGCCTGCAGCCCTTCGAGCGGCGTACGGTGTCTCTGCCCGTCACCGTCGATGCCGAAGCCCCCCTGCGCTTCGCGGCGAGCGCGGCGGATACGCGCGACCGCGATGCGTTGGCACATCAGGTCCCGGTGCGCCCGCGTCCCTATACCCAGGTTGCCGCCGATGCCAGCAGCGTGGAGGCGGGGGGGCGCCTCGAACACCCCTTGCTGCTGCCGGCGGGGATCGAGCGTGGCGAACTGCGGGTTGCAGTGTCACCGACGGTGATCGGCAATCTTGAAGGTGCCTTCCGCTATCTGCGGGACTACCCGTACACCTGTTGGGAGCAGCAGCTCAGCCGTGCCGTGATGGCCGCTCACTACCTGAAGCTGCGCTCCCAGTTGAATCCGGCACCGGAATGGCCGCAGGCCGAGGCCTTGCCGCAAGCGACGCTGGAGCGCGCCGCCGGCTTCCAGGCCCCGGGCGGTGGCATGGCGTTCTGGTTGCCGCAGGACGAGCATCAGAGTCCCTACCTGTCTGCCTACACCGCGCTGGCCTTCGGGTGGCTGCGCGAGCTTGGCTACGCGCCGCCGAAATCCGTCACCGACAAGCTCAACGCGTATTTGCACGCGATGCTCAAGGACGATCTCCCCGTGCGGGGATACGAGTCTGCGGAGGCACGCGCGCAGGTGCGCGCTGTCGCGCTGGCCGCACTGGCGCAGCAGGGGCTGTTGAAGAGCGGGGATCTGCAGCGCTACGCCAGCCAGTTGCCGCGTATGGGGCTTTTCGGTCAAGCGTTGTTTTTGCGGGCCAGTCATCAGGTCCCGGACGGTCAGGTGCTCGCGGACGAGGCCTTGGGCGCCGTACTCGCGCGGGGGCAGCTGTCTGCCGGTCGACTGGCCTTGCAGGAGGATCGCGACAGCGCGTGGCAGTGGCAGCTCGGCAGCGAGTTGCGCTCCAACTGCGCGGCGTTGTCCGCAGTGCTGGCCCAGCCGGACCGTGCAGACGTGCTGTCCGAACTGCCTGGTCATCTGGTGCGCGCCATCACCCAGGCGCGAGGCGCGCGAATGCACTGGGAAAATACGCAGGAGAACGTGTACTGCACCCGCGCGCTGCTGCAGTACGCCGAACGCTACGAGCAGGCGCCGGTTGCATTGACGGCAGCGGTCACGCTGGACGATCAGGCGCTCGGCCGCGTCGAGATCGCCCGCGGTCGCAGCGCGGCGCTGAGCCGTCGCCTGGAGGCTACGGTGGCTGACACGCCGCATGTCCTTGCGATCCGCACACAGGGCCAGGGTCGTGCCTATGTCGACACCCGCTTGCGCTACGTCGAGCGCGCCGATGTGCAGCGCCCGGTCAGCGCCGGCTTCTCGCTGGAGCGCCGCTACGCCGTGTTGCGCGACGCGCGTTGGCAACCGCTGACGCCGCCGCTGCAGGTGCGTCGCGGTGAACGCGTCAAGGTCGAGATCGAGATCGGCGTGCCGGCCTGGATGACCTATGTGGTCGTCGATGATCCGGTTCCCGGCGGTCTGGAGCCGATCAATCCCGATCTGGCGACGGCCCCGCAGGCAGACGCCGCCGCCTTCGATCTCAGCGGTGGCGCTTACCCCCATCCCTTCTATCACCGCGAGTTGCGCTTCGATGCCGTGCGCCATTACGCCGACGCGATCGAGCCCGGGCGCTATCGTCTGAGCTGGATCGGGCAGGCGATTGCCACCGGTGAGTTTGCGATTGCCGCGCCGCGCGTCGAGCAGATGTACGACCCGGACGTCTACGCCACCGGTGCGGCGCTGCGTCTGCGCGTGGATGCCGCGCCATGACCGGCGGCTGAGATGGCACGCCGTCTCCTCGCGCTGGGGCTGGCTGCAGGCGGCCTGCTGTCGTTGTTCACGCTGATCGGTCAGCGTCCGCTGCCGGCGCGCCTCGACCTGGCTTCCGAGATGGCCGGCCGTGTGGCGGTGCTCGACCGTCAGGGGCGTCTGCTGCAGCCCGGACATGACGGTGGCTGGAATCTGCATGAGCGCTTGAGCCTGCAGGCCATGCCCCCGCTGCTGCCCGAGGCATTTGTCGCTGCCGAGGATCGGCGCTTCTGGACCCATGCCGGCATCGATTGGCGCGCCCGTCTGGCAGCAGTGGCGCAGAACCTGCGCGCTGGGCGCAGCGTGCGCGGGGCCAGCACGATCAGCGAGCAGGTCGTGCGTCTGCTGCATCCGCGCTCGCGCACCCTGTGGTCGCGCTGGCTGGAGGGCTGGGAGGCGCTGCGTCTGGAAGCGCGCTTCTCCAAGGCCGAGATTCTGGAGTTCTATCTGAATCAGGTGCCGTTCGGTGCCAACCGTCGCGGCGTGCTGTCGGCTGCCCGACTGCATTTTGATCGCCATGTCGACACCCTGGCGCCGGCGGAAATCCTCGCGCTCGCCGTGCTGGTGCGCGCACCTACGCGCTTGGCGCGTGATCCGCAAGCGCTGCAGGACGGTGTAGCGCGTCTTGCGCAGGCACTGGTGACGCGCGGGTCACTGTCTGTCGAGGCGCGAGCGGCCGTGCTGGCACAGCCGGCGACACCCGCCCGCCATGCTGTGCCTCCGACCCGGGCCGCACATTTCGTCCGCGAGGTCGAGCGACGCAGTGCGCAGTTGGATGCACCGGCCTCAGGGCGCGTGCGCAGCAGCCTCGATCCGCAGCTGCAACCGCTCGCCGAGTCCTATCTCGCCGATCGACTGCAGGATGTATCGCGCGAAGGCGCCCGTCAGGGCGCGGTATTGATCGTTGAGTGGCCGCACAACCGGGTGCGCGCCTGGGCGGTAGGGGATGTCGATCACCCCCAGATCGTCGGTGTCGACGCCGTGCGAGCGCCGCGTCAGCCGGGGTCCACCCTCAAACCCCTGCTTTACGCGCTGGCGGTAGAGCGGGGCTGGGACGCCGATACCCTGATCGACGATGCGCCCCTGGCCGAACGCGTGAATGGCGGTCTGCACCAGTATCGCAACTACAGCCGCGGCCACTACGGCCGGGTGAGCCTGCGCGAAGCCCTGGGCAATTCCCTGAACATTCCGGCGGTACGGACGCTGCAGTTTGTCGGGGGTGCGGATTTTCTGGAGCGCCTGCGAGCGATCGGCATGCAGAGTCTGTCGGGCCATCCAAATGTCTACGGCGATGGTCTGGCGTTGGGCAACGGCGAGGTGTCGTTGTACGAACTGGTGCAGGCCTACACCGCGCTGGCAGCGGATGGTCGCTGGCAGCCTCTGACTGTTTTTGAGGACGAGCGCGAGGCACGCCGCATCACGCGCGCCTATCCCCCCCAGGCCGCGCGGGCGATCGCCGCCATCCTGTCCGACCCCTTGGCCCGCGCGCTGGAGTTTGGCTCCGGCGGCGTATTGCGTTTTCCGCTCGCGACGGCCGTCAAGACCGGGACTTCCAGCGACTACCGTGATGCCTGGACGCTGGCCTACGACGGGCGTTACGTCGTCGGGGTCTGGATCGGCAACCTGTCCGGTCGTGAGACCCAAGGCGTGACCGGCGCGCGCGGGCCGGCCCTGCTGACGCGCTCGCTGCTGGCGGCGCTGGCCGAGCGCAGCCTGCCGCTGCCGGTTCCGCCGGGATCATCGAATCGGGCTGCGGCGGCCGAGGGGGCACCGATCACGGACGACTCCGGGCCGCCGCGCCTGCTGCAACCGTTTGAAGGTCTGAAGCTCGCTCGTGACCCGCGCATTCCCGATGGGCTGGAGGCCTTCGAATTCCAGGTGGCGGGCGCCGCTGCGGCGCGCGAGGTGCGATGGTGGGTGGATGGCGCACCTGCGGGGCGCAGCGCGACCGCGACCTGGGCGTGGCCGCTGGTGGCGGGCGAGCATCGCGTCTACGCCGAACTGGTGTCGGCAGAAGGCCAGATTCTGCGCAGCAATGAGGTCCGCTTCCACGTGCAGTAGCCTGTTCTGCATCGTCATTTTGCGTGATGTGCCTTGTTTGCCGAGAACTCGGCCGCATAAAGCGTCATAAGACCGGCATAATCGCCGGGACGATCCTTCTGGAGATCCCGTGGAAACCCTCAACGACCGTACCGCCCCCGTCCTGCCGCTGCGTGACGTGGTCGTGTTCCCGCATATGGCGATCCCGCTGTTCGTCGGTCGCGAGCGGTCGATTCGCGCGCTGGCCGCGGCCATGCAGGATGACAAACGCATCCTGCTGGTGGCGCAGCGCACTGCGGATACCGATGAGCCTCTGGAGGAAGACCTCTACAAGGTTGGCACGCTGGCCAGCATCCTGCAGATGCTGAAGCTGCCGGACGGCACGGTGAAGGTGCTGGTTGAGGGTGTGCGCCGCGCGCGGATCTCGGCATTCCAGATGGATGGCAGCTTCGTGACTGCGGATTGCCAGCCGTTGCCCGAGGACAAGGAAACCACTACCGACGACAAGGAAATCGACGCGCTAACGCGCTCGCTGCTGGCGCAGTTCGAGGCCTATTCCAAGCTCAACAAGAAGATTCCGGCCGAACTGCTGCCGTCGCTGGCGAGCATGGACTCCCCCGGGCGCCTGGCCGACACCATCGCTGCGCATCTGAATCTCAAGCTCGAGGACAAGCAGGCCGTGCTCGAGATCGACGGCCCCAAGCAGCGTCTCGAACATGTGATGGCGCAGCTGGAAAGCGAAATCGACGTGGCGCAGATCGAGAAGAAAATCCGCTCGCGCGTCAAGCAGCAGATGGAGAAGAACCAGCGCGAGTACTACCTGAATGAGCAGATGAAGGCCATTCAGAAGGAACTGGGTGACAACGAGGACGGCCCCAGCGAGCAGGACGAGATCGCCAGCAAGATCGAGAAGTCCGGCATGCACAAGGAGGCCAAGGCCAAGGCCACGGCGGAGTTCAACAAGCTCAAGATGATGCCGCCGATGTCCGCGGAGGCGACGGTCGTGCGCAATTACCTCGACACGCTGACGTCATTGCCGTGGAAGAAGCGCACCAAGATCCACATCGATCTGGATCTGGCGCAGCAGAAGCTCGATGAAGATCACTATGGCCTGGACAAGGTCAAGGAGCGCATCGTCGAGTATCTGGCGGTGCAGGCGCGCATCAAGAAGCTCAAGGGCCCCATCCTGTGCCTCGTCGGCCCTCCGGGCGTGGGCAAGACGTCGCTGGGCCGCTCGATCGCCGAGGCGGTCAATCGCAAGTTCGTGCGCATGTCGCTGGGCGGCGTGCGGGACGAGGCGGAGATCCGCGGGCACCGCCGCACCTACATCGGCTCGATGCCCGGCAAGATCGTGCAGAACCTGAGCAAGGTGGGCGTCAAGAATCCGCTGTTCCTGCTTGACGAAATCGACAAGATGGCGATGGATTTCCGCGGCGATCCGTCATCCGCGTTGCTGGAGGTGCTCGATCCGGAACAGAACTCGACCTTCCAGGATCACTATCTGGAAGTCGAGTTTGATCTGTCGGACGTGATGTTCATCGCCACTGCCAATACGCTGAACATTCCCGGCCCGCTGCTCGACCGCATGGAAGTGATTCGTCTGCCTGGCTACACCGAGGACGAAAAGCTCAACATCGCGCGTCAGTACCTGCTGCCGAAGCAGATGAAGAACAACGGTGTGCGCGACGGCGAGCTGACGGTCAGCGACGAGGCGATCCGCAGCACGATCCGTCTCTACACGCGCGAGGCCGGCGTGCGCAGTCTCGAGCGCCTGATGAGCAAGATCTGCCGCAAGGTGGTCAAGCAGCTGCTCAGCAAGGATGGCGGCTCCCGCGTGGAAGTCACCCCGGACAATCTGGACAAGTACCTAGGTGTGCAGCAGTTCCGCTACGGCCGCGCCGAAGAAAAGAACCAGGTCGGCCAGGTCACGGGGCTGGCCTGGACCGAGGTTGGCGGCGAGTTGCTGACGATCGAGGCCGCGCTGGCGCCCGGCAAGGGCAAGCTGACGCAGACCGGTTCGCTGGGCAACGTCATGCAGGAGTCGATCCAGGCGGCGCTGACGGTCACGCGTTCGCGTTCGAGGCTGCTCGGCATCGATTCGAAGTTCTACGAGTCCAACGATATCCACGTGCATGTGCCGGAGGGCGCGACACCCAAGGATGGTCCGTCGGCCGGCATTGCGATGTGCACGGCGCTGGCCTCTGCCTTGACCAGCATCCCGGTCCGTGCCGACGTGGCGATGACCGGCGAGATCACCTTGCGCGGCGAGGTACTGCCTATCGGTGGGCTCAAGGAGAAGCTGCTCGCGGCTCAGCGTGGCGGCATCCAGACCGTGGTCATCCCCAAGGACAACGTCAAGGATCTGGCCGACATTCCGGAGGCGGTGAAGAGCACGCTGAACATCGAACCGGTGCGCTGGATCGACGAGGTCCTGAAGATCGCACTGGAGCGAGTGCCGGAGCCGCTGGTCGAGCCGGCGGCTGCGCCGGCTGCCGATTCCGCCAGCACGGAGCCCGCGCGCGCGCACTGAGTTTTCTGCGGCAGGCAGCCCCCGAAGGCCGCGCATCCGAGCCACCAGAGCGCGGCCTTCAGCTTTCTACGTGCAGGGTCAGCTTGCGGCCGGGTTTGAGCACAGAGCGTGCGCCCAGGTCGTTCCAGGCGACGACATCGCGCACCGACACCTCATAGCGTCGCGCGATGCTCCACAGGGAGTCCCCGTTCTTGACAACGTGGATCACCGCCGTTGGGCGCAACACCGGCGGATACTGGCCCGAACTCAGTGCCAGCCGCAGGCGCTGGGCGTCGCGCGGTGGCAGCAGCACCACCGACTTTTGCCCGGTGTTCTGGGTGTCGCTGAGCCCCGGGTTGTAGCGATCAAGGGTCGCGCGCGCGACATTGGCATCGCGAGCCGCGTCCCCGAGATTGATGGCCGCGGGCAGGCGCACGATTTCCGCGGCATGCCGATTGCGGATCGCCGGCAGCGTCACGCCGAAACGCTCCGGTTCCTTGACCAGCAGCGCCACACCCAGCAGGCGGGGCACGTGGTTGCGGGTTTCCGCCGGCAGATCCAGATCCCAGAAGTTGCGACTGTCGGCACGTCGCATAGCGGCGGCCAGTCGTGAGTCGCCGACGTTGTAAGCTGCGACGGCCAGCAACCAGTCGTCGAAGCGACTGTGAAGGCCCTGCAGATAGCCCAGTGCCGCCCGCGTGCTGGCGACCGGATCGCGGCGCGCGTCATAGCCCGCGGTGCTGTGCAGGCCCAGCGCGCGCCCGGTCCAGGGAACGAATTGCCACAGGCCGCCCGCGCGCTTGCCGGAATTGGCGTGGGGGTTGAAACCGGACTCCACGGCGGGCAGCAGCGCCAGTTCCAACGGCAGTTCGCGCAGCTCGACGGCTTCGACGATGTACCACAGGAAGGGCTCGGAGCGCCCCAGCATGTCGGCGAACGCCGCGGGATTGCGGGCGTACTTGCGGGCCCAAGTCACAGTTTCTGGGTGCTCGGGGTCGACAATGCGCATGCCCGCCGCCACCCGCGGCCAGATCAGCGGGTCGCTTTCGGCCGCCGTCGCCATCATCGTCCACATCCCTGCCAGTAGCAGCAAGGAGGCTGTCAAAGCCCGTTTCACGTTGGTGATTCCCCCAACCCGTGCGCGGTCTGCGGCCTCTGAGGGCCGTCACCCGTGCGTTTCGATGGCCGGAAGGTACGCGATCCGGTGCCCGCTGTCAGCCCGGCGGCGGGGCGGCTCGGAAGCCGTCCTTCCAGCGGCGCAGGGCCGCGAAGACCTCCTGCGGTTCCGTCAGCGGCGTGCCTGCCCAGCTCGAAGCAGCTTCAGAAACAGCGGGCAAGTGGCTGCGAAGGAAAGGATTAATGTCCAGTTCTCGGGCGATGGTCGTCGGCAGGCTGGGGCGGCCGGCGGCCCGTAGATCGCGCACCTCGGCCTGATAGGCCAGCAGCGCCGGGCGGTCAGGTTCGACGGCCAGGGCGAAGGCAAGATTGGCCAGCGTGTACTCGTGGGTGCCACAGACGCGGGTCGCGGGCGGCAGCGCGGCCAGCCGCGACAGCGAGGCGAACATTTGCGCGGGCGTGCCCTCGAACAGGCGTCCGCAGCCAGCGGAGAACAGCGTGTCGCCACTGATCAGCAGGGTTTCGTGCCGGTAGGCGATGTGGCCCAGCGTGTGTCCCGGCAGCGCCAGCACCGCAAAGGGGCGGCCCAGCACCTCGATCGTATCGCCCTCGTCGAGCAGGTGGGTCAGGCCGGGAATGCGGGCGGCCTCCCGGCGGGGGCCGTAAACCGGAAGACCGGGGGCGCCGAGCGCCCGCAGCCCGCCGATGTGGTCCGGGTGGTGGTGCGTGACCAGCAGCGCGTCGAGCTGCAGGGCGTGCTCCTCCAGAAAGCGGCGCACCGGCTCGGCGTCGCCCGGATCGACAACTGCGGCCCGGCCGCCCTCGCTCAGCACCCAGACGTAGTTGTCGGTGAAGATGGGGATGGCGTGCAGGTCGATCATGAGTAGACTTTATCGGAAGCGGTTTCGCCGGAGGCGGCCTTGGTCGATCGTCACAAGCTCAAAGACGCGCGAAAACTGGATCGTCAGACCCTGACGACCTGGACTTGCTCGCCGCGCGCCCAGCGCCTGCTGGCGCTGGAAGCTGCGGAACTGGGCCGTCTGCTGCCGGATGTGTTTGGACGGCATGTGCTGCAGATCGGCAACTGGGGCGAGGGCGATGCGCTGATTGCCAGCTCCGAGACGCTGCACCACGCGGTACTGGGCTCGGTCAACGATGGTCACGTCGCGGCGTTGATCGAGGGCGAGCGCCTGCCGCTGATGAGCGGCAGCGTCGATGCGGTGGTGCTGCCCCACACGCTGGAATTCGTGCGCTCGCCGCATCCGCTGCTGCGTGAGGTTGATCGGGTGCTCAATGATCGTGGCCGGCTGTTCATCCTCGGGTTCTCGCCCTGGAGTCTGTGGTCCTGGCGCAATCGCTTCGGGTTTCGGCACCGGGCCTTTCCTGCCAGCGCCCAGTTCTACAGCGCGGGACGCGTGGCCGACTGGCTGGAACTGCTCGATTTCGAGATTGCCGAGCTGCGACGCTACGGCGTGGGTTTCCCGTGGCTGGCACCGCGCTCGGCGGGGCAGGCCTGGAGTCCGGGCGCGTTGCTGCAGCCGCTGACGGAGACCTACCTGCTGGTCGCGCGAAAACGCGTGCTACCGATGAATTTCATCGGCCGGACGTCGCGGGCCCAGGTCAAGACACTGGTCGGCATCGCCGCGCCGGCAGCCAATCGCGACGGCGGCAGTTAAGCTGCGCGGCCTCATTCCTGCGGCGGGCGCCGCACCTGTTCTGACCTGAACCACTACGCTTGAAACACGTGATCGTTTACACGGACGGAGCCTGCAAGGGCAATCCGGGGCCGGGAGGCTGGGGTGCGCTGCTGTCGTTCAATGGCCGCGAACGGCGCCTGCACGGCGGCGAGCCGCTGACCACCAACAACCGCATGGAGCTGATGGCGGCCATCCAGGCGCTGGAGACGCTGAAAGAGCCTTGTGCCGTGGCGATGTACACCGACTCGTCCTACGTCATGCAGGGGCTGACCGAGTGGCTGCCCGGCTGGAAGGCGCGCGGCTGGCGCACCGCGGACCGCAAGCCGGTCAAGAATCAGGACCTGTGGGAACGGCTTGACGCCGCCGCTGCCCGTCATCAGGTGAACTGGAACTGGGTGCGCGGCCATGCCGGCGATCCGGGGAACGAGGAAGCCGACCGGCTCGCCAATCTGGGTGTTGCGGCCGTGCTTGCGGCTTCATGAGCGTACTGTTCCCTTAACGCGTCCTCCTCCTCCTGCATCCCATGCGCCAGATCGTCCTCGATACCGAAACCACCGGCCTGGAGGTGGAGCTCGGCCACCGCATCATCGAGATCGGGTGCATCGAGCTCAAGAACCGGCGGCCGACGCAGAACGACTATCGGCAGTACTTCAATCCGGGTCGGGAGATCGATCCGGGCGCAATCGCCGTGCATGGCATCACCAACGAGGAACTGGCCGACAAACCGACGTTTGCCGACAAGGCGCGGGAACTCTGGCAGTACCTGGAAGGAGCGGAGCTGATCATCCACAACGCGCCTTTCGACCTGGGCTTCCTGAATCGCGAGTTCGCATTGGCGGGCGTCGGGCAGCGCCTTCAGGATGTCTGCACGGTGACGGATACGGTTGCGTTCGCACGCAAGCTGCATCCGGGGCAGAAGGTGAATCTCGACGCGCTCTGCAAGCGCTACGGCGTCGACAATTCCGGCCGCGAGTTCCACGGTGCGCAGTTGGATGCTCGGTTGTTGGCAGACGTATACCTCGCTATGACCGGTGGGCAGAGCCGGCTGGTGCTTGACGATGGCGCATCGGGGGCTTCAAGTCGTCGATCGCGCTTTGTCGAGCACCTGGGCTCGCCGACCGGGCCACTGCCCGTGATCAAGGCCACGGAGGACGAGTGGCAGCGTCATCGCAGCCGTCTGGCCAAAATCCAGAAGAAGGCGGGTGACGCCTTCGTGTGGAAGGACGATTTGCCGGCCGAGTGAACGGCAGGATCAGGCCTTATCAGGCCTTGCGCGCGAGCGCGGTGACGACCTCGAAGTAGGGCGCGCGGTCTTCGCGCGAGGTGACGCGACAGGCATCGACCGCGAGCCCGCAGCCCGACAGCAGCTTTTTCAGGGCCGCCGGCGCAATGCCGAGATTGACGTGGTCGTAGGCACGCATGGTCTCTTCATGCCGGTGCTCGGCGAGCGCCGCGATCACCAGGCGACCGCCGGGGCGCAGCAGGCGTGCGGCTTCGGTCAGCGCGCGCTTGGGCTCGCGCGTGTAGGCCAGGGCATGCATCAGGAATACGTGATCGAATGCTGCGGTCGGTAGCGGCAGTGCATGCATGTCGGCATCCACGAAGCGCACGTTCGGGACATGCCCCAGGCGCTTGCGCGCTGCGGCCACCACGGTCGCGCTGATGTCGACGCCGGTCACGCTGCGGGCCTGACCGGCCAGCAGTTCGCTCAGCACGCCGTCGCCACAGGCCAGATCCACGACATCCCCCAATTCCAGCAGCCCGATCAGGGCGCGGGCCGTGGCTTCCCAGGTGCGGCCCGGCGAGTAGTGCAGTTCCATGCGACCGGCCACCGATTCGGCCCAGGTCTGTCCTCGCTTGCGCGCGGCGACCACCTGGTCGGCATGCTCGCGGTCCAGCCGCAGTTGCGCGTCGTCCAGGCGCGGCCGCAGCAGACCCCACAGCGCCCCGGCTTCGCCCTCGGCACCGGTTGCCGAATAGAACGCGGCGTTGCCCGCGCGCTTGTCCTGCACCAGTCCCGCCCGCTTCAGCCGCGCCAGGTGTGTGGAGACACGGCTTTGCGCCATGCCGGTGACCTCGGTCAGCTCGGCGACCGACAGTTCGTGCGCCTCCAGCAGCAGCAGCAAGCGCAGGCGACTGGCGTCGGACAGCAGGCTGCAGAGCTCGGTGCCCTGATCCAGTGTCAGGCTCATGCCCGGGGCCCCCGAGCATGCCGGCCCACGCGGTCATGCCCCGAGGCGGCGCCGGCCGACGGCATGGATGGCCCGCGAGGCAGGCTTTGTGCCGCCATGTTTATGCGGATAGACGGATGAACATGCCGCATTGTCGCCGCTGGCCGGGCAAACAAAAAGCCCGCCGTCAGGCGGGCTCGAGTTTGCTGAGGGCGACCGTTCAGGTCGCGCTGGGCGCGGGCGGCGTCGGCGCAGCCGGTGACTCGGGCTCTGGTGCCGCTTTTTCGGCTTCCTTCTTGCCAGCGCTGGTGGCGAGGAACGCGCGCGACAGGGGGGAAGGCGTGATGTCCCGTGCCACGGCCATGACCGGCGCGGCCGCGGCGACGACCTTCTTCTCGACTTCCGCCACTTTCTTCTCGGCGGCGACTGCGACCTGCTTGGCCTTGACCTCGACCTTGTGGACCTGGGCCTTGGCTTGGGTTTCCACCTTCTTGATCTGTGCCTTGGCCTGCTTCTCGACCTTCTTCACCTGGGCCTTGGCCTTGACCTCCACTTTCTTGACCTGCGCCTTGACCTTGGCGACGTCTTTCTTGACCGTAGTCTTGGCCTTGGCGACTGCTTTCTGCGCCTTGCCGACGGCCTGCTTGGCCTTGGCCTGCACCTTCTTGGCTTGCGCGGCCGGCTTCTTGGCAGCAGCCTTGACCTGGGTCTTGGCCTTGCCGACGGCCTTTTTGGCCTTGGCTTCCACCTTCTTGACCTTGGCCTTCACAGACGCCTTGGCGGAGGCAACGGCCTTCGTGGCTTTGGCTTTGGCAGCAGCGAACTTGCCTTTGGCGGCGGGCTTCTTCGCGGCCTTAGCGCCGCCCTTCTTCGCGGACTTCTTCATATGCGTCACAAGCTCCGTACAGGTTGCGGCCACGATGGCCAGGGATTCGCGTGCATGGCTGATGCCGCGTCAGACCGGTGCCGACCGGGGGTCGCCCGTGGCACGTCGATTGGGGAAGCAGGAAAGGTGCGTGCGGCGTGCGCATCGCGGAGGGACAAAAACGGGGTCGCCCGCCTGGGTGCCGGACGGCAGCGCGGATCATCCCCACGGGATTTGGTCTGAAGACAGCCGATCTGGGCCGACATCGATACCCCTTGACTTTTCCCCCGAAAAGTTGTGCCCGAGTGTAGGGGTGACCCAAAAGCTTGTCAAAAAGTGACCGCATGCAAGTCGTGGTCCGCACACGAGAAATTGGCGGTGAGTCGCCTTCACCGTGCGGTTTACGGGGGTCCCGACGGGGGGTAAGATTGCCGGCCTTTTCTTTCCGTGCGCGGCTTTTTTCGAGGTTTTCCGCGCAAAACCCTCTTTTCATCAACGAGGTATGCCAACCATGTACCAAGGGCAGTCCATCAAGGTCAGCACGCTCGACGGCGGCATCGCCGAGCTTTGCTTCGACCGCCAAGGCGATGCCATCAACAAGTTCGACGCTCAGACCGTGCGCGAACTCAAGGAGGCCGGCGAGGCGATCGCCAAGGCGTCCGGCATCAAGGGTCTGATCGTCACCAGCGCCAAGGACGTGTTCATCGTCGGTGCCGACATTACCGAGTTCGGCAAGAACTTCCAGTCCAGCGAAGAAGAGATCGCGGTCTGGGCCTTCGAGGCCAACAAGGTGTTCAATGCCATTGAAGATCTGCCGTTCCCGTCGGTGACGGCCATCAACGGCATTGCGCTGGGCGGCGGATTCGAGATGTGCATGGCGACCGACTACCGCGTGATGAGCACGGCGGCGCAGGTCGGCCTGCCGGAAACCAAGCTCGGCATCTTTCCGGGCTTTGGCGGCACGGTACGTCTGCCGCGCCTGATCGGTGCCGACAATGCGATCGAGTGGATCGCTGGCGGCGAGCAGCAGAAGCCGGATGCGGCGCTGAAGGTGCACGCGGTCGATGCGGTCGTGGCTCCCGAGAAGCTCAAGGCGGCGGCGCTGAAGCTGGTGGCGCAGGCCATCGACGGCAAGTACGACTGGAAGGCGCGCCGCGCACAGAAGACCGGCCCGCTCAAGCTCGACATGATGGAATCGATGATGGTGTTCGGCACCGCGATTCCGTTTATTCAGGGCAAGGCCGGCAAGAACTACCCGGCGCCGGTCGAGGCCGTGAAGCTGATCCAGAAGGCCGCCGGCAAGAGCCGAGATGATGCGCTGAAGCTCGAAGGCCAGGTGTTTGCCAAGGTGGCCAAGACCACGGTTGCCGATGCGCTGATCGGTCTGTTCCTCAATGACCAGCTGCTGAAGAAGAAGGCCAAGGCTGCGACCAAGGCCGGCAAGCCGGTCAAGCAGGCAGCGGTGCTCGGTGCCGGCATCATGGGCGGCGGCATCGCCTACCAGAGTGCGAGCCGCGGCACGCCGATCATCATGAAGGACATCGCCGACAAGGCGCTGGACCTCGGGATGTCGGAAGCCAACAAGCTGCTGTCCAAGCAGGTCGAACGCAAGAAGATGAAGCCGGAGAAGGCCGGTGCGGTGCTGTCCACGATCCGCCCGACGCTGAACTACGGCGATTTCCAGAACGTCGACATCATCGTCGAGGCCGTCGTCGAAAACCCGAAGGTCAAGAAGGCGGTGCTGTCCGAGGTCGAGGGCCTGGTCAAGCCGGGCACGATCATCGCGTCCAATACCTCGTCGATCTCGATCGATGAACTGGCTACGGCGATGAAGCATCCCGAGAACTTCCTCGGCATGCACTTCTTCAATCCGGTGCACAAGATGCCGCTGGTTGAAGTGATCTACGGTGCCAAGACCTCGAAGGAGGCGATCTCCACGGTCGCCGCCTACGCCAGCGCGATGGGCAAGACGCCGATCGTCGTCAAGAACTGCCCGGGCTTCCTGGTCAACCGCATCCTGTTCCCGTACTTCGGTGGCTGGCTTGCGCTGATCCGCGATGGCGCCAACTTCGAGGCCGTCGACAAGGTCATGGAGAGCTTCGGCTGGCCGATGGGGCCTGCCTACCTGCAGGACGTGGTCGGCATCGATACCTCGCACCACGTTGGTGACGTGCTCGCGGAAGGCTATCCGGACCGCATGGCCAAGACCTTCAAGACCGCGCTCGATGTGATGTACGAAAACAAGCGCTATGGCCAGAAGAATGGCATCGGCTTCTTCAAGTACGAGACCGATCCCAAGGGCAAGCCGGTGAAGAAGGTTGCGCCGGATACCTATGAACTGATTGCGAGCGTGCAGCCCAACGGCCAGAAGGATTTCTCCGAAGAGGAAATCATCGACCGTCTGATGCTGCCGATGATCATCGAGACCGTGCGCTGCCTGGACGAGCAGATCGTCGAGACACCGTCAGAGGCCGATATGGGCCTGATCCTCGGCGTCGGCTTCCCGCCGTTCCGCGGCGGTGCGCTGAAGTACGCCGACACCATCGGCATGAAGACGATCCTGGAAAAGGCCGCGAAGTACGCCTCGCTCGGCAAGCTCTACGAGCCCACTGCGTCGATGAAGAAGATGGCCGCCGATGGCGCGCTGTACTTCCCCAAGTAATGCGCCCGCACGAAATTTGGAGAATCACCCATGACTGACGTCGTAATTGTTGACGCGATCCGTACCCCGATGGGCCGCTCGCGCGGCGGCGTGTTCCGCAACGTCCGCGCCGAAGCGCTGTCCGCGCATCTGATGCAGGAAATCCTCAAGCGCAATCCGGCCGTGAGCCCGAAGGATGTCGAGGATGTGATCTGGGGCTGCGTGATCCAGACGCTGGAGCAGGGCTTCAACATCGCCCGTAACGCCGCGCTGCTCGCCGGCCTGCCCAAGGAAGTCGCCGGCCAGACCGTCAATCGTCTGTGTGGCTCGTCGATGACGGCGATCCACACCGCCGTTGGCGCGATCCAGTCCGGTATGGGCGACGTGTACATCTGCGGGGGTGTCGAGCACATGGGTCACGTGCCGATGACGCACGGCTTCGATGGCGCCCCGGAACTCTCGGTCAACACCGCCAAGGCGTCGGCGATGATGGGCCTGACCGCCGAGATGCTGACGCAGACGCACGGCATCAATCGCCAGCAGCAGGACGAGTTCGCGCTCGCTTCTCATCAGAAGGCCTATGCCGCCTGGAAGAATGGCCAGTTCAAGAACGAGATCGTCGCAGTCGAAGGACACGATGCCGACGGCGCGCCGCTGCTCGTGGACTACGATGAAGTGGTGCGTACCGACGCCAACCTTGCCGACCTCGGCAAGCTCAAGCCGGCCTTCAATCCCAAGGGCAGCGTCACCGCCGGCAACAGCTCGGCGATTTCCGATGGCGCGTCCTGCGTGCTGGTGATGTCCGCCGACAAGGCCAAGGCCCTGGGCCTGAAGCCGCTGGCGAAGATCCGCGGCATGGCTGCTGCCGGCTGCAATGCGGCGATCATGGGCATTGGCCCGGTGCCGGCGACGCAGAAGGCGCTGAAGCGCGCGGGCCTCGACATCAGCAACATCGACTACTTCGAGCTCAACGAAGCCTTTGCTGCGCAGTCGCTGGCGGTCATCAAGGATCTGAAGCTGACCGACCGCATGGACCGCATCAACCTCAAGGGTGGTGCGATCGCGCTGGGTCATCCCCTGGGCTGCTCGGGCGCGCGCATCACCGGCGCACTGGCGCGCCTGCTCGCCGAGAAGGACGCACAGTTCGGTGTCGCGACGATGTGCATCGGCATGGGCCAGGGTGTGGCGACGGTGCTCGAACGCGTGAACTGAGGCGGCGCGGTAGCGACTCCGTGAAAAGGCCGGCGCAAGCCGGCCTTTTCACGTTCGGGGCGGCATAATGTGGCCATGTCCATTCCGTCCGCACACAGCTTGCAACCTGGTCTGATCGGGCGGGAAGACCACGTGAGCTATGCGGAACTGCTGCCGCCCGCGGAGTTGGCCCACTACATCGACCGGCTGTACGTACTCGAAACCACCGACATTGCCCAGTTCTATCCGGTGGTCGCCGATGCCTGTGCCGATCTCTTGTTTGATTGCACCGGCTTTCATGCGCCGCTCCTCAGCTTGAGCCTTTCGCGGCCGCTGCCTTCCACGCTGCCTGCGGGGGTCTGCTTGGTCGGTGCGCGACTCAAGCCTGGGGGTATCGGTCGCCTGCTACAGACGGCAGCGGCGCCGCTGGATGGTAGCCTGAACCCGCTGCACGCCCTGCCCATGATGCGCAACTGGCAACCGCGAGACCTACGGGGTGATCCTCAGCGACTGCTTGAACGCCTTTGCGAGCAGCTCGAAGGACTGCCGGGTTCCGATGGCGAGCAACAGCTCGTCGAGGCGGCCCTGCTGCGGCTCGATACGGAAGTGGAGTCTCTGACCGCTAAGGAGCTCGACATTTCAGAGCGCCATCTTCGACGCCTGCTGGCGCGCAGAGCGGGCCTACCACCCAAACGCTATCAGCGAGTGCGGCGGTTTCAGCAAGGCCTTTCGGCGCTCGCGGCGCAGCCGGATATCGCCTTGGCGACACTCGCGGCGGAGGTAGGCTACAGCGACCAAGCTCATCTTGGACACGATTGGCTCGATCTTTCCGGCTACACCCCCGGCTACTGGCGTGGCCGTTTTTTACAAGAAGGCCAACCCGCATCCGGTTGACACTCTCGCTGCCGCAAGTCCGCGGCCTGACGAGACACCGTGATGAACGACACCATTCGCCTATTGTGGATCAAGATCATCGGCACCCTGCTGGGAGCGGCGCTGCCGATGCTGTTGGTGCCCTACTCGCTGTATCTATGGCTGGGATTTCCAGAGCAGGAGACGATGATTTTCCTACGTCTCTATGGACTGTCGACCCTCGCGCTGCTGGTGGGCTACTACGGCGGCATTGAGGTGGCCCGACGTGGGCAGCTTCCACTCGGCGTACTGCGCATGGGCCTAGTCAGCAATGCCGGTCAGGGTCTCGCCATCGTGATTGCCGGTATCGCGGGGGTTTACAACGAATGGGGGTTTCTGGCGCAAGCCATGATGTGGGCACTTGGGCTGTTCACTTTAGGCATCGCCGCTTTCATCGCGCGGAGCTTGCGCGCAGGCACAGCCGCCCGATGAACGAGAACACTCATCAACAGGTGGCGATCCTCGGTGCCGGTCCGGCCGGACTCCGCATGGCGGCGGGATGCCAGCGCGCTGGCATCCCGTATACGGTGTACGAGCGCCATTCGGAAGTCGGCGGACTATGGGATATCAACCGCCCCGATTCGCCAATGTACGAAGCTGCGCACTTCATCAGTTCGAAGCGCCAGTCGGCATTTCACGCATTCCCGATGCCGGCGGATTTTCCCGACTACCCCTCGCACCGTCAGATCTTTGATTGGCTGAAAGCCTATGCCGAGCACAGCGGCATTGGTCGGGCGATCCGTTTCAATACCGAAGTTTCCCGTGTCGTTCGCACTGGCGACTGCTGGTATGTCGAGACGAGCCGCGGCGAGCGCATTGAGCACGCTGCTGTGGTGCTCGCCCACGGCAGCAACTGGGTTCCTCGTTGGCCGGACTATCCAGGTGTGTTCAACGGCGAACAATGGCACTCCAGTCAGTTCAAGCGTGCAGCGCAGCTCAGCGGTAAGCGGGTTCTAATCGTGGGGGCAGGGAACTCGGGCTGCGATATCGCCTGCGAAGCGGCTCGTACTGCCGAAGCAGCGTTTCTGTCGATGCGGCGCGGCTACCATTTTCTTCCCAAGCACCTGTTCGGCATCCCCTCGGATGAGTTTTCTGCGCGTGCCGGCGACGCGCCGATCTGGCTCAAACGGCCGTTCTTCACGCTGCTGAAGTCAATGGTAACCGGTGATCTTCAGAGACTCGGTCTGCCTCAGCCCACGCATCGGCTGTTCGAGTCGCACCCAATCATGAACACCCAAGTTCTGCACTACCTTCAACACGGCGATCTCAGAGTAGTGGACGACATCGCAGCGCTCGATGGCGATGGTGTGCAGTTCAAGAGCGGCCAACGTGAGCGAATCGATCTCATCATTTACGCTACCGGGTATGAAAAGCCACTGCACTTCGTGGAATGCGGAAACGCGCTGACGCCCGCCGATTTCTGGTGGCAGGTGTTCGCGAAATCCCAGCCATCCCTGTACTCGATGAGTCTGTTCGAGACCAATTCCGGCGCCTATCCCTTGTTCGATGTGATGGCAGATGCCATCGTCGCGGATATCGTCAGTCAGCAGGCGGGCGATGGCGCTTCTAAACGCTTCCATCGGAGGCTGGCTGACTCCGAACATGCGGTGCGCGGGGGTTTAAATCTGATCGATTCCGAGCGGCACATGGTTTATGTCGATAGCCAAAGCTTCCGTCGCCGGTTGCGAGCGCTGACACGCTTGCACTTTCAGACGTAAGCGTACTAGCTGTGAGAGAGAAGTAAGCCGATTGCGTACTGGCATGCTCGTTGAGTTTCAAGGTTGCATCGAGATGATTACTTCACTTGCGTTCTAGCCCTGCGGCTCCGCAATGCTGAACCGTCCGGCGAACCATGTGCACGCTCGACTGATCTACCGGAGCCGCTATTGATCTGCTGAGCGTCTCAAGCGTTGCGGATACGGGCGACCAGCGCCCTCGTGAAGGATTTTGTATCCGCGCTGCCGCCAAGATCACCGGTGCGCACCTTATCGACGTTGAAGGTGTCGTTGATCGCCGTGCGCAGTCGCGAGGCCTGCGCGGTCAGCTTCAGGTGATCGAGCATCATCGCCGCCGCGAGCATCAGTGCGACCGGATTGGCGATGCCCTTGCCGGCGATGTCCGGCGCCGAG